>JAFXTM010000014.1 GCA_017535865.1 Oscillospiraceae bacterium | reverse complement strand
CGGCCGTTATCTCCACCACATGGGAGATGATACTGTACTTCGTCCCCTTTTACTTCACCTGGACGCTGATCGAGGTTCTGTCCGCTGTTTTGCGCGGCTCCGGCGATGCGGTTCGTCCGGTCGTTATCATCGGCCTGGGCATTTGCGCTTTTCGCGTTCTGTGGGTCGTCACGATTTTCCAGATTCTCCACACGCTCCCTGTGCTCTGCTTGACCTATGTATGCTCCTGGACACTCACCAGCGTCATGATGCTGCTCTACTTCCGCCGCTCCAACTGGCTGGATCGAAGCAGGAGAATCCTGGACAAATGATCGACGATCAGCAAACGCAACTGTGCTTTATCCTGTTCCCCTCCATTTTCTGCGGTCGTCCTCGGGAGTTTTCTCTAAGGGGCGGGATCCTTGCGGCTGACCGGTTCTCCCGGTTTTCTCAAGGATGCCGACCGGCTGATCCGCCTGCAAGAAAGATCCACCCGGTTTCCCGGGTGGATGTTTTTATGAGGACGCGAGCTTTTCCAACGCGTCCATGATCGCGCCGTTGTACGCGATGAGATCGTCGGGGTGTCTTTCTTCGCGCTCTGCCTGTATGAGCGCGGTGACAAGGTCGTCCCGGCCCACCAGATCTTCGGTATATTGTTCAAGGTTCTTTGAGCAGTAGAGCGGGAGGCCGATCGCCGTGGCCTCCATGATGTTCAGCGGCTGACCCTCATAGCGGGAGGTGGAGAGAAAGGCGTCCATCTGCGCCATGTAGCAATAGGGGTTCGGCTGGTTTCCGAGGAAGAAGACTTTTCCGTCGATACCCAGTTCAGCCGTCTGCTTTTCGAGCGCCGCGCGGTCCGGTCCGTCCCCGATGATATAAAGGCGCAGATCGTCCCGTTCGCTGCAGGCCCTGGCAAAAATGTCCAGCATGATGTCGTAGCCCTTCTGGTGACAGAGCCGTCCCAGCGCGACGAAGTTCAGACAGTCCTTATCCACCTGCAGACCGACGGGCTCTTGCTGCTGTTTGCGACGGATGTCCGAGACGTCGATGTAATTCTGGATCACCGTAAAGGGCTTGTCCGAAATGCCGGAGGCACGCTTGAAGGGTTCGATCAGCGCGCGGGAGACCGGAACAAAGCCGTCGTAATACCGGAATTTTCCCTTGAAAAAATGCCATAGCACGCGGTATTTCCACTCGTTCTGCAGCTTGATCTCCACGTTGTTGTGGATCCACATGACACGTCGGCGAGCCGGAACGGTCGTGGCTCCGACTGCGCAGCTGCACTGGTAGGAATTGAAGTCGATCGCGAGATCGTACGGTTCGCCGGGAAAATCATAATGCAGGCAGCGGCGCGCGATGTCAAAGGGGAGAAAGGAATACAGCCGCGGTGTCGAGGGGAGATAGCGGATATTCAATTCCTTCGGAAAGCCGACCGGCCAGAACTCCCCGCGTACGGAGAGATAGAGATCGACCTGAAAACGCGTGTAATCCAGATTGCTTAGCAGGTTGATCAGCGATTTCTGAATGCCGCCGACGCCGAGGTCGTTTTGAAAGATGGCGATTTTCAGCATGGGATCACCTCACCGAAAGAGCTGCATGTCCGAATCGTAGGTCTCGATTCGGGTAAAGCGGGCAAAGTCCGGCGCGATCTCCGGAGCGAGCTGACGAAGCGCGCCGCACAGCAGCTCAGGGTTCAGCGTCGGCTCCTGCGCCGAGATCAGTGCCTCGAGCATGACGTCTGCGCCGTGGACCGCAAAGCGGATCTCCCGGATAGCAGGACGAATATCCGTGTCGGCCTGTCCACGTTTGGTCTTCTTGCTGATGACGATTTGATCGCGCGCGTAGAAATCCGTGAGCGCTGCGGCCATGTCCGCGGCATTGCGCTCGTCGTATTCCAGCACACCGTTCACGCGCAGCCATTTGAGTCCGACAGCCTTGCGCGTGAACTCATAAGCCTCCAGGATCTCGATCCCTTCGGGAAGCGCCGCAGAAAGATGGGCGGGCAGCGCGGCAAGATCCGCGTCTTCTTTCAGACAAAAGTCCATCAGCTCGCATTCGCTTGCCGTACCGACGGAGAGAGGAAGCGCAAAGGAAATCAGCGGGTGTGGGTTGAAGCCTTCGGAATAGCGCAGGGCATAGCCCGCCCGGAAGAAAGCGCGCTGCATGGTCTGCATCAGGTCGAGATGCGAAATATAGACGGCGCGGCCGGTTTTTCTGAATCGCAGGCGCAACTTATCCATCGCACTTGCCTCCCTTCAGGAGCGTGGCCGCTCCGCAGGCGGCGCATTGGTGACGGCAGTCGGGGGACAGCGCGGATGCATAAGCCATTTCCCGTTCGTGGAGAAGATGCGCCTTACGCACGCCCACGTTGATGTGGTCCCAGGGCAGAAGCTCGTCCGTCGGGATCTCACGATTGGCATAGAAAGCTGGGTCCAGACCACAGGTCTCGAATGCCTTCATCCAGCGCTCAAAGGAAAAATAATCGCTCCATGCGTCAAGACGTCCGCCCTGCCGCCAGACCTCCTCGATCGCGTCGGCCACGCGGCGGTCGCCCTTCGAGAGCACCGCTTCGATCAGACTCGTCTCCGCGTCATGCCAGTTGTACGTGACATTCTTTGCGGTGATGCTGCTGCGCAGCAGGTTGACCCGGCGCAGGTATTCCTCGATCGGGATCTGCGCCTCCCATTGGAAGGGGCTGTGCGGCTTGGGGATGAAGCAGGAGGTGGAGATCGTGATCTTCACGCCGCGGTTTTTGTTCTTCGCATAGAGGCGCCAGCAGTGCAGCACCTCGTTTGCCATTTTGGCGATACCAACGATATCTTCGTCTGTCTCGGTCGGCAGACCGAGCATATAGTAGAGCTTGACGCTGTTCCAACCGCCCTCGAAGGCGATTCGGCAGGTATTCAGCAGATCTTCCTCGGTGACGTTTTTGTTGATCACGTTGCGCAGGCGTTGGCTGCCGCCCTCTACGGCAAAGGTCAGGCCGCTCTTGCGAACCTTCTGCAGCTTTTCCATGAGCTCCATCGAAAAGTTGTCCGCGCGCAGAGAGGGGAGAGAGAGGCCGATGCTCCGCTGTTCACAGTATTCCAGCAGGCCGTCGCAGAGCGCGGCTAGAGGGCGGTAGTCGCTGGTCGAGAGCGAGAGGAGCGTCACGTCCTGGTAACCTGTGTTCTTAAGCGTTTCAATGCCCTGACGGATCAGAGTCTCAGGCTTCTTGGCGCGGATCGGCCGATACACATGCCCGGCCTGGCAAAAGCGGCAGCCGCGCACACAGCCTCGGAAGAGTTCAAGACTGACCCGGTCGTGGACGATTTCGGTGGAGGGAACGATCGGCGCGGTGGGATAGGGGACTGCATCCAAATCGGCGATGATCCGTTTGGTGACTCGAGGCGGAGCGCCGTCCAGCGGCGTGACGGAGGCGAGGGTCCCATCCTCGTTCCAGCGAGGTTCATAGAGGCTCGGCACGTAGATCCCCTCGATCTGCGATGCTCTTACAAGAAAATCGTGCTTGGTCCAACCGCCGCGCTTGGCTTCGCGAAGGAGCGTCAACAGCTCGTTGTTGACCTCTTCGCCCTCGCCGATCACAAAGAGGTCGAGGAAGGGAGCCATCGGTTCTGCGTTGACTCCGGCTGTCCCGCCTGCCCAGACAAGGGGAAGAAGATCGGGCCTGTCTGCCGAGCGAAGCGGGAGGGCGGCCATATCCAGCATGTCCAGCACCGTCGTATAAGCCATCTCATAGCCGATGGAAAAGGCAAGTGAATCAAACGCGCTCAGCGGATCGCCGCTTTCAAGCGCGTAGAGCGGGAGCCCGATTTTCTTCATTTCCGCGTACATGTCTCCCCAAGGAGCGAAGACACGCTCACACCAGACAAAATCGAGGCTGTTCATCGTGTGATACAGAATGCTCAGCCCAAGATTGGACATGCCGATCTCATAGGTGTCCGGGAAACAGAAAGCCAGACGCAGATCGACCTGCGTCTTGTCCTTCAGGATCTGGTTAAACTCGCCGCCCGTATAGCGGGCGGGCTTCTGCACCTTGGGCAGGATACGTTCTAGGCGTTTGTCCATATGTGTCTCCCGGTGAATGGATAAAGATATTCTAAATCATTTCTCGGCGTTTTACAAGACCCTGACCATCCTCCTGCGCAATCAGAAGCCAGATGGCTGCGAGCGTGAGCCCGGCACCCTTGCCGTGCATCAACAGGTAAAAACCTCCGCCGAGCAGCGCTGCGCCGACAAAGAGCCCGACGGCTTCGGCCAGCGACGTTCCACGTCTGTCCCCAAGAAGAGCGCAGCTGAGACGGAGAAGGATCGTCCCTCCGTCGAGCGGCACGGCGGGCAAAAGATTGAAAAAACTCAGCAGCAAACTGACGCCTCCGGTCAGAACGAGCCAATCGCTCCCCAGACGATTCCCGATCCGGGAGGCGGCAAAGGCGTATCCGATCCCGGCGAGCGGACCTGCCGCAGCGGCGAGCACATGTGCAAAAGCACCGCCGCTGCCGCCGTATTCGAGACACAGTCCACGCAGCTCAAATCGGATGCCTCGGAGCGGAAAACCAAGGAACCAGAGAGCAAGGAGATGCCCCGACTCATGGACAACGACCGGAAGTAAGACGGCGGCAATATCCCAGGCGTCGCCCATTAGAAACAAGAGAAGTATAATCAAAAAAGCGCCGCTTCCGACACGCAGGAGAGGCTTTCTCACCGGAACACCTCCTCACCCAGACGAAAAACGGCGATCAGACCGTTCCGAAGACCGCAACCGTCCAGCGTTTTTCCAAGCGTACAGGCGAAGGCGCGGCAGCTCCCGCTCGGATCGATCGTCTGCGCGGCCCAGAGCTGTGCCTGCCCGGTCTGCTGGGGATAACAGAAACGCAGGACCGCCAGCAGCAGGATCAGCGCAGCGCAGGCATAGAGTTTTCCGTTACGCAATACAAGTCCCCCCTTTCGTTTTTTAACAGTATGAAACCGTCAGGGGGCCTAGACCGAAAAAAAGACCGCCCCGAAGGGCGGTCAAATAAAGACAAGTTTAAAGCTTTTCCATTTTGGCGTTGAGCCAGTTGAGGATATCTTCGTAAACCATGTCTTTGTTTGTCTCATTGAGCATTTCGTGGCGGCCGTTGGGATAGAGACGAATGGTCACATCATGGAGTCCTGCACGGCAAAAGGCATGATAGGCTTTCTCGACGCCCTTGCCGTAATCGCCGACCGGATCTGCCTCACCGGACATGAAATAGATCGGCTGCTCTTTGCTCATGGTGTCAATGTTCTTCTGCCTGGTGATGAAGCGAATTCCGTGCATCATATCGCGGTAGAGGCTGGCCTTGGCGACAAAGCCGCAGAGCGGGTCAGAGATGTATCTGTCAACATTGGCTTCGTCCCGGCTCAGCCAGTCAAAGGGTGTACGCGGATTCTCGATCTTCTTGCAGTATGAGCCGAAGGCTATGTCGTTCATGGTCTGCCCACTCCCGCGCGGACCCTTGGAACGAACCATATAATCAGCTACCGCACAGCCTCCGAATACGAGCGCCGGGCTCTGATGACCGGTCCCGCTGAGGATCGCGGCGTCATACTTCTCCGGATGAAGGATCAGATAGGTCCGGGTGAGAAAACTCCCCATGCTGTGACCGAAAAAAACATAGGGCAGGTCGGGATAAAGCTGCCGCATCTGTCCGCGCAGCTTGTCCATATCCTCCACGACACGGTCCCAGCCGTTCTCTTCGGCGAAAAAGCCGAGATCCACCGGGCTTGCGACCGACTGACCGTGCCCGAGATGATCGTTGCCGACAGCGACGAAGCCATGCTCCGCCAGAAAACACATAAAGTCATCGTAGCGGTTGATATGCTCGGCGATGCCGTGTACAATCTGTACGATGGCGCGGGGCTCTCCGTCCGGCACACATTTGCGCGCGTGAATGCGGTTGCAGCCGGTGCTGGATTCATAGAAGAAATCCTCAAACTTGGGCATGGATTTTTCCTCCCTGATATGATAATATACCAACATAGTTTAGTATAATTGTACACGCTCCGTCATTTTTCGTCAATCGTCACTTGAAAGGAAATGCGAGAATGAAGGTCTACATCAAGTATTTTGAACCGGATCTGGTCCCGCTGAAAAAAATTGCGGAAGGCGACTGGATCGATCTGCGCTCCGCGGAGGACGTCGAACTGAAAGCGGGGGAGTTCCGCTATATCCGCCTCGGCGTAGGCATGATCCTACCCGAGGGCTATGAGGCCCATGTGGCGCCGCGCAGCAGCACCTTTAAAAACTTTGGCATCCTGGTGGCCAACAGCGTCGGCGTGGTGGACAATTCCTACTGCGGAGACGCGGACGAGTGGCGAACGCCTGCCTACGCGGTGCGGAATACGGTCATCCACAAGAACGATCGGATCGTGCAGTTTCGGATCGTGGAAAAACAGCCGGAGCTCGAATTCATACCGGTGGAGCATCTGAAAGACGAGAGCCGAGGCGGCTTCGGCTCGACCGGGACGACATAAAAGAACAAGTCTGAATAGCCGGGACGATGGCAGGATGCAGATCGTCCCGGCTTCTCTATGCTTTTAGAAAAGAAACACGGAAAAGCCTCTTTACAAATACAATGTACCGGTGTATAACTGTATACAACAATACTTGATTTTTGTGGAAGGAGCTTTCCGATGCTGGAATTATCCCCCAAAACAAATCTGCTTGAGGAGAACGACTATCGCTACTCGCTTCAGGATGTTCCGGAGCCGATCCTGTACCGTGACGTATACAGCTACGATGAAGTGCCGAAGGTGGCTTTCAACCACCGCCGGGTGCCCATCAACATGCCTGAGGATATCTGGATCACCGACACATCCTTCCGTGACGGACAGCAGTCGGTCAATCCCTATACGCCCGATCAGATCGTGGAGCTGTTCAAAATGCTCTCCCGTCTGGGCGGACCGTACGGTCTGATCCGGCAGACGGAGTTCTTCATCTACTCCAAACGTGATCGCGAAGCAATCGAGCGCTGCATGGATCTGGGGCTTCGGTTTCCTGAGATCACCACCTGGATCCGCGCAAGCCGCGAGGACTTCAAAGCCGTGCGCGATCTTGGCATCCGCGAGACGGGCATCCTGGTCTCCTGCAGCGACTATCATATCTTCAAGAAGCTTAAGATGACGCGCCGCGAGGCTATGGAGCACTACCTGGCCACTGTGAAGGACGCGTTCGAGGCGGGGGTCGAACCCCGCTGTCATCTGGAGGATATCACACGTGCGGATTTCTACGGCTTTGTGGTGCCGTTTGTCAACGAGCTTATGAAGCTGTCACAGGAGGCCGGGATCCCGGTCCGTATCCGGGCCTGTGACACGATGGGCTACGGCGTGCCGTATACCGAGGTCGCGCTTCCGCGCAGCGTTCCCGGCATCGTTTACGGTCTGCAGCACTACTCCGGCGTGGAGAGTGAAAACCTCGAGTGGCACGGACATAATGATTTCTATAAGGCTGTGGCGAACGCCGCGACGGCCTGGCTCTACGGCGCGAGCGGTGTCAACTGTTCCATGCTCGGGATCGGGGAGCGCACCGGCAACATCCCGCTTGAGGCGATGGTCTTTGAATATGCCTCGCTGCGCGGCTCGCTCGACGGCATGGACCCAACGGTCATCACGGATATCGGTGAGTATTTCAGAAACGAGATCGGGTATGTTATTCCGCCCATGACGCCCTTCGTCGGACGCAATTTCAACGTCACGCGTGCGGGCATCCACGCCGACGGGCTGCTGAAGGACGAGGAGATATACAACATTTTCAATACAGAAAAGCTGCTGAAACGTCCGGCGTCTGTGGCGATCAGCAAGAATTCCGGCCTTGCCGGGATCGCGTATTGGGTCAATCAGACCTATGGCCTGAAGGGGGAGCGCGAGCTTACAAAACAGAGCCCCCTGGTCGTTCGGCTGAAAGAATGGGTGGACGCTCAGTACGAGGACGGGCGGACAGCGGCGCTCTCCAATGAGGAGCTGGAGAGCAAAATTGCCGAGCTGAGCTGCGGCGTATTGGTCAAGTGAGGGGAGAAGTATGAGAGAGCACAAGAGCATTTCGATCGCGGATCAGATTTTTGAACAGCTGGAGCGCGATATCCTTGCCGGGCGCTATCCAAAAGGAGAAGTCCTCAGCGAACTAAGCCTTGCCAAGCAACTGGGCGTCAGCCGTACGCCGGTGCGCGAGGCGATCCGGCGTCTGGAGCAGGAGAAGATCCTGGAGGAGACGAGCCGCGGCCTCACCGTTGTCGGTATCTCGCATGAGGACATGCTGGATATGTATGAGATCCGCCTGCACATCGAAGGCCTGGCGGCCCGTCGTGCGGCAGAGCGCATCACCGACGAGGAGCTTGCCGCGATGCGCGAGACGCTGGATCTTCAGCGTTTCTACGTCGAAAAGGGCGGAGAGAACAGCTCGATGCGCATCAAGAACCTCGACTCGCAGTTTCACGAGCAGCTTTACAGCGCGAGCGGGAGCAAGGCCTACTGCGATACGCTGCTTTCCCTGCACAAGAAGATCACGAAGTTCCGCATGGCCTCTGTCTCCAAGCAGAGCCGCGCGCTGCAGTCGCTTGAAGAGCACGAGGCGATCTTTGCGGCGCTTTCCGCGCGGGACGGCGAGGCCGCTGCGAAGGCGGCGACCGCGCATACCCTGAACGCCCGGGATCGCATCGCCCCGATGGAGATTTAAAAGATGGGAAAGAATGTTGCGGAAAAGATCATAGAGAAGCACTTGCTCTCCGGCAGCATGCTGCCCGGAAACGAGATCGGGCTGCGCATCGATCAAACCCTGACGCAGGACGCGACCGGGACCATGGCCTATCTGGAATTCGAGGCCATGGGTGTGGACCGCGTGCGCACCGAGCGTTCTGTCGCCTATATCGACCACAACACGCTCCAGTCCGGTTTCGAGAACGCGGACGACCACCGCTATATCCAGAGCGTAGCCAGAAAAAAGGGCATCTGGTTTTCCCGGCCCGGCAACGGGATCTGTCATCAGGTCCATCTCGAGCGATTCGGCGTCCCGGGCAAGACGCTGATCGGCTCGGACAGCCATACGCCCACAGCGGGCGGTCTCGGCATGCTGGCCTTTGGAGCCGGCGGACTGGACGTGGCGGTCGCAATGGGCGGCGGCGCCTACTACATCACGATGCCGCGTATCGTCAAGGTTGAACTGAAGGGAGCGCTTCGTCCGTTCGTTACAGCCAAGGACGTCAGCCTGGAGATCCTGAGGCGTCTCAGCGTTAAAGGCGGCGTCGGAAGAATCATCGAGTGGGGCGGCGAGGGGATCAAGACGCTCAGCGTGCCGGAGCGCGCCACGATCACAAATATGGGCACCGAGCTTGGCGCGACGACGTCGATCTTCCCCTCTGATGAGATCACGCGCGCCTTTTTGAAGGCGCAGGGCAGAGAGACGGATTTCATACCGCTGGAGGCGGATCCGGATGCCGCATACGATGAAATCATCGAGATCGACCTGAGCGCGCTGGAGCCGCTGATCGCCTGCCCGCACATGCCTGATCGGGTCGTGCCGGTTTCGAGCCTTCAGGGTACAAAGGTCGACCAGGTATGCCTCGGCTCCTGCACGAACTCCTCGCTCAACGATATGCTCAAGGCGGCGGCCATGCTTCGCGGCAGGACCGTTGCGCCCTCCGTAAGTATGTCTGTCTCGCCGGGCTCCAAGCAGGTCCTTCGGATGCTCGCCGACTGCGGCGCGCTTTCTGATATCCTTGCTTCCGGTGCTCGCCTGCTCGAGTGCGCCTGCGGTCCCTGCATCGGGATGGGTTTTTCTCCCAATTCCGGCGGTGTAAGTCTGCGTACTTTCAACCGCAACTTTGAGGGGCGCAGCGGTACCCGTGACGCGCAGGTTTTCCTCGTCTCGCCCGAGACCGCTGTGGCCGCGGCGCTGACCGGAGAGATCACAGACCCGCGCACGCTGGGGTTCCCGGCGCTTGATATCCGTCTCCCGGAGCATTTCACGATCGACGACAGCGCGATTCTCGCGCCCGCTTCGCCGGAAGAGGCCGCTTCCGTCGAGGTGCTCCGCGGCCCAAATATCAAGTCTTGCCCGGCGGGCAGAGCGCTCCCGGACAGCCTGAAGCTCCCGGTGAGCCTCAAGGTGGGGGACAACATCACCACAGACCATATCATGCCAGCCGGCGCAAAGATCCTGCCCTACCGCTCCAATATCCCCAGACTGTCTGCATTCTGCTTTGAGGTCTGTGACAAAGACTTTTCCGAACGGGCAAAGACGCTGGGAGAGAGCGCCGTGATCGGCGGCGGCAACTACGGCCAGGGCTCATCCCGTGAGCACGCGGCGCTGGTCCCGCTTTATCTCGGCGTCCGCACCGTGATCGCGAAGAGCTTCGCCCGTATCCACGCTTCGAATCTTATCAACGCAGGGATCCTGCCGCTCACGTTTGCGGACCCCGCAGATTATGACCGTATCCGTCAAGGTGACGAGCTGATGCTCTGCGATATCCATGCTGGCCTCGTCAGTGGAGAATTTACCCTCAAAGTGAACGGCGAGAGCATACGCCTCTGCAGCGGCTTCTCCGCGCGTCAGCGGGCGGTGCTCCGCGCGGGCGGCCTGCTGAACTATACCCGGGAGGAGAGTGCGTAATGGACGAAAGAATCGCGGCAGCGGCCGCGCAGTTTGAGAAACTGTTGCGGGAGCAGCTTTCCCGTCAGGAAGCCATGGAAAAGGGCGGCAACGCACGGGACTTCTCCAAAACGGAGCATATCGTGATCGGCGTCGTGGGGGGCGACGGAATCGGACCCATAATCATCCGCGAGGCAAGGCGTGTGTTGGAAAAACTGCTGCGTGATGAGCTCGCCGCGGGCAGGGTCGAGCTGAAGGAGATCAAGGGCTTGACGCTGGAAAACCGCCTCGCGCAGGGGAAAGCTGTACCGGATGATGTGCTGGCGGAGATCAAGGCCTGCGACGTGCTGCTCAAGGGACCGACGACCACGCCGAAGGGCGGCACACTGGAGAGTGCGAACGTCACGCTGCGGCGGGAACTCGACCTCTTTGCAAATGTACGGCCTGTCTCCGTGCCGGAGGAGGGGATAGACTGGGTTTTCTTCCGTGAAAACACGGAGGGGGAGTACGCGCTGGGCAGCCGCGGCGTGGAACTGCCCGGAAAACTCACGATGGACTTCAAAGTGACTACCGACGCCGGGACGCGGCGCATCGCCCACGCAGCCTTCGATTACGCCCGCGACAACGGAAAGACCAGCGTCGCCATTGTCACAAAGGCGAATATCATGAAAAAGACCGACGGCATGTTCACCCGGATCGCGCATGAGGTCGCATCGGAATATCCCGGCATTGAGGCGGAGGATTGGTATATCGACATCATGACGGCAAATCTCGTCAATCCCGCCGTCCGCTCGAAGTTTCAGGTCTTTCTCCTGCCTAATCTGTACGGAGATATCATCACCGACGAGGCGGCCCAGATCCAGGGCGGCGTCGGCACGGCGGGCAGCGCCAATCTCGGTGAGCGATACGCCATGTTCGAGGCGATCCACGGTTCGGCTCCGAGAAAGATCGAGGCGGGCGAGGGCGACTTTGCCAACCCCGCGAGTATTCTGAAAGCGGCGGCCATGCTCCTGCGTCATATTGCCATGCCGGAGAAAGCGGAGCGTCTCGAGGCGGCGCTGCGAGAGTGCATGGAGACGGAGCGGCGCGTCGTCGTTACCGGACACCGGGACGGCGCTACTGCCCGGGAGTTCACGGATTACCTTCTGGATAAGCTGTAAAGGGAACAGAGAGAAGCGGCTCAGCCATTGGCTGAGCCGCTTCTCTCTGTAATTCGGCAACGGTTTTTTTGATATCGAAAAACGCTTTACTCCATGCCGGGGACCTTCGGCAGACCCGCGAAACCCCTGGCCAGATCCTCATCCGTGGGGATGTAGTCGCTCATTTCGCCGTCGTTGAACTTCTGATAGGCGACGAGATCGAAATAACCGGTGCCGGTAAGCCCGAATAGAATCGTCTTCTCCTCGCCGGTCTCCTTGCACTTGAGAGCCTCATCGATCGCGACCTTGATCGCATGGCTGCTCTCAGGCGCGGGCAGGATGCCCTCGGTCCGAGCAAAGCGCTCAGCTGCCTCGAAGACGGAGGTCTGCTCCACCGCACGTGCCTCCATGAGCCCGTCATGATAGAGCTGACTGAGGACAGGCGACATGCCGTGGAAACGCAGCCCGCCGGCATGGTTGGGAGAGGGGATGAAGCTGCTGCCGAGCGTATACATCTTCGCGAGCGGGCAGATCATGCCGGTGTCGCAGAAGTCATAGGCATACTTGCCGCGTGTAAAGCTCGGACAGGAGGCTGGTTCGACGGCGATGATCTGGTAATCCGCCTCGCCGCGCAGTTTCTCGCCCATAAAAGGAGCGATCAAGCCGCCCAGGTTTGAGCCTCCGCCGGCGCAGCCGATGATAACGTCGGGCTTCACGCCGATCTTGTCGAAGGCGGTCCTGGCTTCGAGACCGATGATGCTCTGGTGAAGCAGGACCTGATTGAGGACGCTGCCGAGCACATAGCGGTAGCCGGGGTTCTTTACAGCGACCTCGACCGCCTCGGAGATGGCGCAGCCCAGAGAACCTGTCGTGCCGGGATGAGCCTCGAGGATCCTGCGGCCGACCTCGGTTTCCGTGGACGGCGAGGGCGTCACGCTTGCGCCGTAGGTGCGCATGACCTCACGGCGGAAGGGCTTCTGTTCATAACTGACCTTGACCATGAAAACCTTGCAGTCGAGCCCCAGATAGGCACAGGCCATGGACAGGGCCGTGCCCCACTGCCCGGCGCCGGTCTCGGTCGTCACGCCCTTGAGGCCCTGGTTCTTGGCGTAATAGGCCTGCGCGATGGCGGAGTTCAGCTTGTGGCTGCCGGAGGTGTTGTTGCCCTCAAACTTGTAATAGATCTTGGCCGGCGTGTCAAGCGCTTTTTCCAGACAGTAGGCGCGCACCAGCGGGGAGGGGCGATACATCTTGTAGAAGTCCTGAATCTCCTGCGGAATGGGATAAAACTTGGTATCCTCGTCCAACTCCTGCTGGACCAGTTCCTCACAGAAAATCGGTGTCAGCTCCTCGGCCTTCAGCGGAAGACCGGTTCCGGGGTTCAAAAGCGGAGCGGGCTTGTTCTTCATGTCCGCACGGAGGTTGTACCAGGCAGTCGGCATCTCGTTTTCGGCCAGATACACTTTGTAGGGGATTTTGTTTTCGCTCATGGTTGTTCGCTCCTTTTCGTGATGTCAGAGGCAAACAAAAAACTCTTGCCTCTGCAATGATGCAGGGACAAGAGCATTCACTCCTGCGGTACCACCCGGCTTGACGCTTGCGCGTCCACTTTTGCGTGCCATCACACGCCGGCCCTGTGTTAACGGATCGCCAGCTCCGTCGCCCATACTGAGGGATGAACCCCGTTCTGTTTGCCCTCGCAAGTCCATTCATCCGTCTGTTTCCTGCCGCCTTACACCGACCGGCGGCTCTCTGCGAGGAAAGCTTCTCGGACTACTTCTCTTGCTCTTCGGTTTACTTGCGTGCATCATAGCACTATCGCTTTAAAGTGTCAAGTTTTTTTTGAAATTTCAACTTACCCCTTTACAGGGCACAAGATATAGTGTATTATCTGAAAACGCGCCACAGGATATGCGAAGCCCATTTTCAATATAAAGGCAAAGAATCTCAGCCTTTCAGCAAAAAGAAACAAAAACTTGAAGTACACTATATTTTGTGCTCAAATCGGTTACAAGGCGGTAAAGATTCTATATTTTGTGTTCTGACCCCTTGACAAGGCCAAAATGTGGCGCTAATATAGGGCACGAACGAGAGCGGAAGGGGTATGCTATGCAGATATCCGGACTTCAAAAATTGACGCTTCTGGATTTTCCCGGGACGGTGTCCTGCACGGTGTTCACCGGCGGATGCAACTTTCGCTGTCCTTTTTGCCATAATGCCAGTCTGGTTCTGCCCGATCGGATGAGGATCGACCCGAACGGGGTCGAGACGGTGCTCGACTTTCTGAGAAAGAGACAGGGCATCCTTGAGGGCGTGGCCATCACCGGCGGCGAGCCTCTTCTGCATGCGGATATGGCAGATTTCCTCCGGCAGATTCGTGCTCTCGGTTATCGGATCAAGCTCGACACGAACGGTTCGTTTCCGGATCGTCTCGCCGAGCTGATCGAGGAAGGCCTTGTTGACCGTGTCGCGATGGATATCAAGAATTCTCCGGGCCTCTATGCCGCGACGACGGGCCTGCGTGCGCTGGATCTCAGCGCGATCGAGCGTTCCAAGGAACTCCTGCTGCGCGGGAAGCTGGACTACGAATTCCGTACGACGGTGGTAAAAGGCCTGCACACACGCGAGAGCCTGGTCGAGGCTGCGCACTGGATCGAGGGAGCGCGGGAGTATTATCTGCAGCAATACCGGGATTCCGGTAATTTGATCCGCCCGGATGGGTTGGGACCTTTCAGTGATGAGAAAATGCACGCTCTGTGTGAGGCCGTAGCGGCAGTTGTGCCGACGGTCCGGCTGCGGGGCGTAGAATAATGGATGGGAGAGAGAAGAGTATGTATCAGGTTGTAAAACGCGACGGGAAAGTCGTGGATTTCAACATCACGAAGATCGCCGAGGCGATAAAAAAAGCCTTTGAGGCGACGCAGACCGAATATAACGACGACATCATAGACTTTCTGGCGCTGAAAGTCTCGTCGGACTTCCTGCCGAAGATCAAAGCGGGCAGGATTGCCGTTGAGGATATCCAGGACAGCGTCGAGGCGGTGCTCTCCCGCGGCGGCTACGAGACGGTGGCGAAGGCCTACATCCTCTACCGCAAGCAGCGCGAGAAGATGCGCAACATGAAGTCCACCTATCTGGACTACAAGGACACCGTCAACAAGTATCTGGAGGTGGCCGACTGGCGCGTCAAGGAGAACTCAACCGTCACCTATTCGGTCGGCGGTCTGATTCTCTCCAACTCCGGTGCCATCACCGCCAACTACTGGCTCAGCGAGATTTATGATGAAGAGATCGCAAACGCCCACCGCAACTGCGAGCTCCATCTGCATGATCTGAGCATGCTGACCGGCTACTGTGCCGGCTGGAGCCTCAAGCAGCTGATCCAGCAGGGTCTCGGAATCCCCGGCAAGATCACCTCCTCCCCGGCTAGCCACTTGTCCACGCTCTGCAACCAGATGGTCAACTTCCTTGGCATCATG
>JAFXTM010000013.1 GCA_017535865.1 Oscillospiraceae bacterium | reverse complement strand
GAACCCATCACGACGATGATCGCCATGATCGCAACGGCGGTGCCGGCGAAGTGGCCGATGCCGGGCAGCTTGGAAGCCAGAAGGGCGATCGGGGCGTCGGAAGCGGCCAGCTCGTCCACGCTCATGATGCCGGAAGCGACAAAGGTCAGTCCGCCGTAGAGGGCGAGAACGATGACCGCGGTCAGGATCAGGCCTTTGGGCATGTTCTTCTGAGGATCGCGGATCTCACCGGACATGTAGCAGGGGGCACCCATGCCGTCGTAGGACCAGGTGGTGGAGGCGATGCCGGCGATCAGCGCGGCAACTCCGCCGGTGGCGGCACTGGAGAGCCGTTCACCCGAGAGCAGCAGGCTGCCGTTGAGATTGAACAGACCGATGCCGATGATCAGGGCAAAGGGCAGGATCTTCAGTGCGGTGATGAAGGTCTGGAACGCGCCGCCGTTTTCCACGCTGCGCAGATGGACGAACATGAAGATCAAAACGAAGACTACGGCGATCAGGCGAAGCACAAAGCCGTGGATCGGCAGGAAGTAGGCGAGGTGGTTCACGATCGCCAGCGCCATAATGGAGATGGACGGGGGGTCCGTGGCCCAGAAGCTGATCCAGCCGCAGAGGAAAGCCAGGGGGCGGGAACCGGCCTCACGGAAGTAGACATACTGGCCGCCGTCTTCCGGGAAGGCCGAGGCCAGCTCGGCATAGCAGAAGTTGGCGGGGATCTGGAGCAGACCGCCAATGATGAAAGCCAGGAACAGGAACAGGGAGCTTCCGGCCGCATTGGCGACCTCGGACAGGGACGAGAAGATGCCGGAGCCGACGGTCGTGCCTACACCGAGGGCAATGACCGCGCCCAGACCTAACTTTCGGCCCAGTTCTTTGTTGGATTCAGACATGATGATCCTCCTTTGAATTTCGTGCGGCTGTGCACACCGCGCGTATCCTCTCTTAATTGGAGCTCATCGGTCTTCTCTTGCTTCTTATGATACAGAATGCTGGGGCTGCGGCGTCCGCTTTGGCCGGGCGCCGTCAAAGGCGCAGGCGCTTTCTTGCAGGAAAGGCCAGCGCTTTTCGCGCTGCTTTACGGTCCTCTCATCCCCCCTCCACTATGACCAGAATCTCCCGCCGTGCGGGACCGTCGAATTCACAAAAATACACGTCCTGCGCGCCGCCTCTTTCCAGCACGCCGCCGTGGATCAGGAAATGGCAGTGATTGCCGGTCAGCATGGCTTTGAGATGCCCGGTGGGGTTGCCTGCCGTCGAGCCGTAGTCGCGCAGCATGCGTGCGTGACAGTAGGACCGCTCCTCCGGCGCGAAGAGCGCCAGCGCGGTCTGGATGTCGCTCTCAAGGCATTCCAACGCTTCGTTGACGGTCACGCCGGTGGTCGTGTGGCGCGTGAGAACCGTCACCATGCCCTCCTGCACGCCGCTCTCGAGGACGATCTCCTCCACGCGCGGCGTGAGCACAGTCATTTCGTTATAGCTTTTGGTGCAGAGCACCAGCGTCCTGACAAACATCATGCACCGCCTCCTTCACCGAGAAAAACAAGGGCGTTCTCCCCGCGGATCAGTTCCAGCGTACTATCGCGCAGACCCAGCGTGCCCAGCGCTTCAGCCATGCGGATCTGCTCAAAGCGCGGATTGTCCGAGCCGAACATCACCTGATGGCGAAGCGACCGGTCGATCCATGTGAGCGGGATATCGCGGGTGAAGCACTGCGTATAGAACTCCCGCGCGTTGTCGAAGTAGAGCGCGGCGGTGTCCGCGTAAACATTGGGATATTTCAGCAGCAGCATCGCCGTCTCCCGAATCCAGGGCCAGCCGAAGTGCCCCAGGCAGATCCTCAGACGGGGATGCTTTTGCGCCAGAGCCTCGAAGCGGAGAGGATGACCGTATTCCGCAAGCGTATCTTTTTCCCAGGACAGTCCCGCATGGAACAGCACGGGACGGTCATACCGCTCACACACGGCCCAGAGCGGCTCGAGCGCAGGATCGGCCGGGTCGAAGCGGGAACGCCCGGGATGGAGATTCAAGCCCTTGAGCCCCAGACGCGTAAAAGCGTCTTCCAGCCTGTCCGGAGCATCGCCGTCGTGCGGGTCGACCGAGGCCAGGCCCCAGAAGCGCTCCGGCGCGAAGGAGACGAGCTGCGCAACTTCCTCGTTGCTCACAAGCGGGACTCCCATTGCGCTTGAATAGTCCTGCGCCAGCAAACACAGTCGATCGAGAGAGGCACAGCGCATCTGGTTGAACACATGTTCCAGCGGCGCAAGACCGTTGCGGTGGATGTCCAGCTCGCAGTGGCGCAGCTCCTCGCGCGCGGCGTCAGCATTGATCGGCTCATAAAAAGCCGGGTGAACGTGGATATCGATCGTCATACCTTGCCTCAGATCCCCGCGGCAGCCATCATGGCGCGGACATTGTTCACGGCACGGCGCGCATAGAAGCGCGGCTCGTTGATGTAACCGGTGACCAGCTCCAGCGTGGCAGTGCCCTCGTAGCCGATCCGCTTCAGTTCACAGAAGAGTTCGCCCAGCGGCATGCTCCCCTCGCCGGGAAGAATGTGGCTGTCGGTGCCCTGCTCACCGTCGATGATGTGCAGATGATCCATCTTCGCGCCCAGCTTGTCGAAATAGGCCATGATGCTTTCGTGCTGCACAAAGGGGGGGACAAGGTCGCACATGCCTACGATCCAGGGATTGTCGACACGGCGAAACAGCTCGACCAAATCGTTGGCGCGGGTGAAGAAATTGGACTCATAGGGCGTCAGCGCCTCGACCGTGAGCTTGACCTCGCACTTGGCGGCGTAGTCGCCCAGCTCACGGATGGTTTTCTCGAGCCTCGGCCAAAGCTCGTCATAGGTGGCCAGATACCCGCCGTTGGCGGGGCTGGTCAGCATGAAGGAGGCGCCCATTTCTTTGGCCATGTCAAGACACAGCTTGAGATAGGCCACGGCGTCCTCGCGCTGTGCTTCCGAGCCGATCATGTAGTTGTACGGATAAGCGTTGTGCTCGGGCGTATACCCTACGACGGGCATTTCATAGCAGTCGATCAGGCGCCGCAGCTGCGTGATCTCGCCTGCCTTAAGGTCAGGGGCATAGGCATGGGGCCGTCCGCCCCAGAGTTCGATATAATCGTAGCCGTATTCCTTCGCATCCTGAAAGCAGTGCTCCAGAGGATTGCGCTGGTAGCCGGAGGTGAACATTCCGATCTTCATGGCCTTACTCCTTTTATATGTTAAGATTCTTCCGTGACCCAGGGTTCAAATACGGATACGACCTGCGCCGCCACACGCGAGCCGATGCGCATGCATTCGT
>JAFXTM010000012.1 GCA_017535865.1 Oscillospiraceae bacterium | reverse complement strand
TTACTCCTTCTCAAAAGCATATTGACACGATGTCAGAACACACTATATCATCATTCTGACACCGTGTCAACAGAATCTTTCTTTCTTCAGGTTATCTTTTTCACGCAAACTGCTTATCCCTCTGGATGAACTGATGAAACAGGAAACGGCATGACCCGTAAGTCATGCCGTCCCTGCAAAACACTATAAAACTGTTTTACGACACCCGCCCATCCGGCCGGGAGGTTTTTTGACGGAAAAGCGTCCGTCCCTCTTGCAAAACTCGGCGCTTTGCGTTACGATACATTTAAGGATATACCCAAACTTTTCAGCCGATTGGAGGAAAATACTATGAAATGTCCCCGCTGCGGGAGCGAGATGACGCTGGATTCCCATCGCAGGATCCCCCTTAATATGTGCTATAACTGCGGCTACATCGAAGGACGCGCTGTGGAAGACGTCAAGGGTTTGACCAACTTCGAACGCATCAAGACCATGAACATCAACGAGATGACGGCGTTTCTTGCTTCGGGCTTCGGCCTCGAAGAGGAGAAGGTAGCCGACTGGCTCGACGATACGACAGACTGAACGGTACCGCCCATCGCTTGTGGGCGCATGACTTTCCGGAAAAAACGACGCTGAGTTGTGTGTGAAGCACAGTTCAGCGTCGTTTTTTTGCCGCCTGATGCTCAAAGCGCCTTCTCCGCTTCAAGAAGCGTCCAACCGTTTCGTATATGTTCCCGTATCACGAAGAAGCCGTTCTTTGTCCAGAAATGGGTGGATTGCGGATTGTCTTTGTCGATTGCCAGTCGTATGGCCGTTTTGCCGACTGTTTTGAGGAAGACTGCGGTTTCCCGGATGATCATGCTGCCGATCTGCCGCCCCTGAAGTTCTTTCCTCGTCATAAAAAAGCCGATAAAAGCCATATCCGGCTCCGGGTATCCGTCGATTAGATCCATCACAGCGACCAGGACGCCTTCTTGAAAAAAGCCGATATAGTATTTGCCTGATGATTCGATACCCGGGGGCGTGATATGCAGATCGTGGAGCACCTGCTCCCTGGACGGCTTCGCTTCGCAGTATTGATAAAACTGCGTGTTTCCCTCGCAGAGCTCCAGAATGCTGTCTGCATCGGGATCACCCAGCCTGCGGATTTCATAATGACTGCTCAGTATGGAGGTGTCCAGCATAATCTATTCTCAATTCTCACAAATCACGGATATGTCGGTTCATTCGTCCTTCTTCTCAATGCCCGAGCCGATGAGAAGCCCCAACAGCATTCCGAGCGTCAGGCCAAGGCCGGTATCCATGTGCAGCGCTGTACTCATGGCCACACCAAAGCACATACCCAGCGTCATGCCCTCGGAGCCGCAGTCTGCCTTTTTCTGTTTTGCCTGTTTTCGCCTGGCTGCTCTCGCAAAGAAGATGGCAAGCGAAAGCCCCGCGGCGATCCACGGCAGCGCAGCTTTCATAGAATCAAGGAACTCTTCCATTTTATTTCATACGCCCTTTCTTATCCGCTTTTGATGCAGCAGGCTGAAATCTCACCGTCTGGTTTTTCATCGAAATCTTGCCGACCAGATACCCATAGGCCTCAAGCTCTTTTTTGCAGGTCAAAAAGGAATGGTCGATGGGGAAGCCGCAGATTTGCCGCACCTCGTCAAAGCGCAGCTCCAAAGGCGCGTGGCTTTGGACATATTCCCACAATGGCTCATATTTGCTCATAGCTGTCGGCCCTCTTGATTTTCTTCGTCATACACCATCGGCGTAAAGCGAATGCCGCGGACCGTCTGCTCAGGGGCCGTCGCTGTGAAGCCGAGCGCTTTGTAGAACGGCACACCGAAAGGTGAAGAGTTGAGCGTGATCGCCTGAGCGGGAAAGTCCTCCCGCATCCGCCGGAACAGCCCGGTGCCGATGCCGCGGCGCTGGTATTCTCCGTCCACGAAGAAAAAACAGATGTGACGTTCTTCCTCCCGGATTCCGAGCACGCCGACCGGCCTGTTGCCATCAAACGCACCATAATAGCGGATCCCGGTGAGATAACTGTCGTCGTGCAGGCATTTTCGGAATTCTTCCGTTCCCTCCGGCGCGTAGTCCGGAGACTCATACTCCGTAAACACTTTCCAGGCCAGCCGAAGCGCGGCGGGGGTCTCCTCTTCTGTCAGAGGACGAATCGCCCAGAGCGTCCGGCGGGAATCGCGGCTGATCCTGTAATAGATCAGGTCACGCTCTGCACCGAGGTAGCTCAGCTCCTTTTCCGAAAAGCGGTCATAGCGCATGCCGCATTTCTCCATCACGCGCCGGGAGGCGCTGTTCCCGGGAAAGAAGGAGGCATATACGGTTTGAAAGCCTTTCTCGTCAAACAGATAGGTGAGAAAGCGCTCGACCGCTTCGGTGGCATAGCCGTGCCCCCAATGCCGGGAGCCGATCCCGAAGCCGATCTCACAGGAATGCTCGGTTTCATCGAAACAGGTCAGGATCCCGATCAAGCGGCCCGTCTCTTTCAGACGGATCGCAAACAGGCGGCTTCCCGTCTGACCTGGGGCGAGGTACGCGGAAAAATCGAAGTCCTCCAGACTCTCCGCATAGCGGCAGATAAAGGTCTCCAGCACCTTCCTGTCATGGGAAATGTTGATGAAATAATCCTCTTTATCGGAGGCGCGTATAGGATCCAGGATCAGCCGCTCCGTTACCATGCGCATGCTCCGTTTCACCGTCCTTCCTCCTGATACGCGGCCAATGGCTTGACCTCACAGCCCTTGTCCGTATAATAGGCGAGCATCTCCGGCAGCTTCTTCAAGTCGTAGCTGGTAACGCAGTCAGAGATCACGTGGACGGCGTATCCGGCTTTTCTCATGTTGAAGCAGGTGGACTTTACACAGGCAGTGGCATCCGCTCCGGTGAGGAAAAACTCGTCGATCCCGTTTTCGCGGATAAAGTCGGCAAACGCTTCGCTCGTCAGTGCGTTTGCTTTCGACTTGACAAAGAGGTTGTCCGATACGATCCTCAATTCCGGTACGAGTTCCGCACCTTTCGTTCCGGGCTTGAACGTACGTGTGCCGGGGGAGAGGTTGTTATGCAGGATATACACGACGGCCATCCGCTGCTCCAGCGCCCAGTCAATGGCGTCGTTGAGCCGCAAGAGGATGTCCCGGTAATGCCTGGTAATGTCATTTTGAATATCGATAACGACGAGCGCCTTATCAGTCATTGTCCCTGCCCTCGTATGTTTGAATAAAATGCCGGCTGAACGCCTCTGCCTGCGCCATGGCCCACTCTGCTCTTTCGGGCTCGCGGTCACACAGATGGATCAGCGCCGCAATCGGCGCGGTATAGGCAAAGGCGAGCATGACGGGGTCGTTGCGGCGGAGGAGCCCTTTATCCATCATGCCGGTGAAGACAGGCGTAAAGATCTCCGTAAGACCCGTAAGAAAATGCTTTGTGGCCAGGTCCCGCGCACGCTCGTCGCGGAACTGTTCGATCATAAGCACTTTCCTGGTCAGGATGATCTTCTCATCGTGAACCGTGAACTCCACCATGCGCATCGTCATCGCGACCAGTTCCTCTGTTGAATCCGGCACAGGGGGAAGATGTTCCCGCGAACCGAAACGCTCATCATAGTAGACGACCATCTCATCCAGCAGGGTGTTCCAGATATCCTCCTTACTCTCAAAATGACGGTACAGGGAGGACTTGACAAGCCCGAGCGAGGCAGTCAGTTCCCGGATATTCGTACCGGCATAGCCGTATTGCGAGAACATCTCCAGCGCTGCCGTCAAGATTCTTTCCTTCGTATCTTTCGCCATGAGAAGAGCCTCCAAAAATGTGACCTTTCGTTCTCGTATAGTATAGAGAACGAGCGGTCACATGTCAAGCGTTTTCGCACCCTGTGTTCGCGTTTTTTGTCAGAGAAGGAAACACGCGGCTGAGATGGTCATTTGTCAACTGCGATACCGGCTGCCGGGCCGGAATGTTTTTCTGAAAAGGCTCTTGATTTTTTGCCGGTTTTCTGTAAAATGAGAGCGTAAACAATCTGTATGCATTCTGGAGGGAAGCATCATGACTTATGAGATCGACGTTGCGGGCTTGAAGCGGGAACTGCCGCTTTGCAAAGTCAGCGACGATCTGTACATCGGCGCTTTTGTCATGTTCGGCGACGTGGAGCTGACGGTCCACTGCGCGACCGAGCTGCTTAAGCTCGCCCCCGAATATGACTACCTGATCGCCCCGGAAGCCAAATCCATCCCCCTGCTGTACGAGATGGCTCGCCAGAGCGGCGCGGACAAGTATTTCCTGGCTCGCAAGGGCCCCAAGGCCTATATGTCCGGCGTTTTTGAGGTCTCTGTCAAGTCCATCACCACCCTGGCCGTGCAGAAACTCGTTATCGACACGGCCGACGCGGAGCTCATCAAAGGCAAGCGCATGCTGATCCTGGACGACGTGATCTCCACCGGCGAAAGCCTGCACGCGATGGAGCAGCTGGTCGAGGCGGCCGGCGGCATCGTGGCGGGCCGTATGGCAGTCCTGGCCGAGGGCGACGCCGCAAAGCGGGACGATATCATCGTCCTGGCCCCGCTGCCCCTCTTCAACGCCGACGGCACGGTGAAGGAGTAAGCACACAACACATAAAAGAGTGGCATCCCGTATCGGGATGCCACTCTTTTTATATGCTGCTTCAGATCCGCAGTGCTTCACCGTCCAGAACGGCTTCAACAAGCCTTTCGCCGCGGTATCGGAGCTTGAGCGAGAAGAAGGGGCGTTCGGAATCCAGCAGGCGCAGAAAAACACGGTCGCCCTCCCAGATCGGCTTGTTCAGCAATTCATCCCGGTCGAGCCAGGCAAGATCGCCCTCCTCGCAGGCTGAGACCAGCTCTCCGCTCCAGCGGTCGGCGGTGAAGAGATGCATGTACTCCGTTCCCCACTCATCTGAAACAAAGGTCACGATCCCCCGGTAACGCCAACGCTCAAGCTTCAGTCCCGTCTCCTCACGCACTTCGCGCAGCAGGCAGTCCTCCGGACTCTCGCCCTCCTCGAACTTGCCGCCGATCCCGACCCACTTGTCGTGATTCTCGTCGTGCTCTTTCTTGACGCGGTGCAGCAACAGGTATTCCCGCCCGCGCTCGATATAGCAGAGTGTTGTGTTCTTCACGCCAGAACGCTCACTTCCCCGGAGCTGAGCAGGCTCTCCGTGCCGTCGTCGTAACGGATGCGCAGGCTGTAATCGCGCTCGAGGTCCAGCACCTCGCCCTCTGCGACGGCGACACCGCCGGAGAGGACCGTCACGCGGCGGCCAAGCACCGAGCAGCGACGCCGATAGGCTTCATAGCATTCCTCGTCCCCGAGCTGGCGAAAGTGCACAAAAAAGCGGTCGATCAGCGAGGCGGCGAGACGATTGCGAAGATCGGGCAGCGCGCTGTCCTTGAAGATTGAGCCGGCGACTGCCCGCAGCTCGTTCGGGAACCCACCGGCAGGCTGGAGGACGTTGATCCCGATGCCGACAATGGCATACCGCAGGCCCCCGCTCTCCACGTCGAGCGAGGCCTCGGTCAGGATCCCGCAGACTTTTTTCCCGCGCAGATAGATGTCGTTGACCCACTTGATCTGCGTCGGCTCTCCGGAGAGCGCCTCGATCGCCTCGGCAGCGGCGACGGCGGCGGCGGTCGTGATCCCAAGCGCGGCGCCGGCGTTGGATTCCGGGCGGAGCAGAATGCTCAAGTACAGCCCCGTTCCGCGGGGGGAGAAGAAACTGCGCCCGCGGCGGCCGCGCCCGGATGTCTGCTCCTCCGCTGCGGCGACCGTGCCCTCGGCACAGCCGTCCTCAGCCCAGGCCTTGAGCAGGGTGTTGGTCGACCCCACGCTGGAATAGACATGCACGTCGATATCGGGCGTGGTGAGAAAGCGGCTGACGCCCTCCCGGCTCAGCACATCGCCGCCGATGAGGCGATAGCCCCGGTTCGTGCCGGCCTCGATGGCATAACCCTCGGAACGGAGCTGTCCGATGGCCTTCCACACCGCGCTGCGGCTTACGGAGAGCAATGCGGCCAGTTCTTCTCCGGAGAGATACTGTTCCCGTTTCAGCAGAAGCTCCGCCAGTACGGCGTCCCGGATGCGCATGTCGTCCGCCTGTCCTTTCTGTCAGAATTGAGGTCTCTCTTTTTTTATAAATATGATTATTTGATATGAGGGCGCAGCCGCAGAGAGATCAGCAGCGCCAGCGCGCATTTGAGCGCGTCGGGAAGCAGGAAAGGGAAAACGCAGAGATTCAGCGCGGCGAGCACGCCGACCGCACCGCTCCCGCGGGAGTAGGCGATCATGAACCAGACGGTCCCGCAGACGTAGCACAGCAGCATGCCAAGCAGCATCGCAAGCGCCAGGGGCAGCGTCCGGCCGGGAGAGCGGTCTGAAGCAAAACCGACCGTGAGTGCGACGAACAGAAAACCGAACAGGAACCCGCCTGTCGCACCGAGCAACGTCCCGAAACCGGCCTTGAAGCCCGCGAATACCGGCAGCCCGACTACGCCGAGCAGCAGATAGACCATCACGGACAGCAGCCCGCGCCGGAGTCCGAGCAGCGCCGCAATCAGACACACGGCAAAGGACTGGAGCGTGAAAGGGACGGTGAAGGGGATGGACAGCCAGGAGCAGACGGCTGTCAGCGCCGCGCCGATGGCGACATAGCAGAGATCCCGAACAGAGAGTTTGTGATCGGTCATAATGAGTTCCTTTTTTTTGGAATGGTTCCAGTATACGACTTTGTAACCAAAATGTCAACTATTAGATACATAATTAGTTGACAATAGAGGATGGCGTGAAAATCTTAACTTTTCCAAACAGCAATTGCGTATTGAGGGAAGCGGGTGTAAAATATATAGAAAAAGGGATAATTCCGGGAAAGGAGCAAACGATAATGAAGATCACGTTTCTCGGTGCCGCTCATGAGGTGACGGGCAGCTGTACCTTTATTGAGGTCGGAGACAAGAAGGGCCTCGTGGATTTCGGCATGGAGCAGGGCAAGGATCTTTTCGTGAATGAGGAATTGCCGATCTCACCCGCAGAGCTGGACTTTGTTCTGCTGACGCATGCGCACATCGACCACAGCGGGCAGCTCCCCCTGCTCTATAAGGGCGGGTACCGCGGTCCGGTCTATGCCAGTGCTGCCACCTGTTCGCTCTGCGACGTCATGCTGCGCGACTGTGCGAACATCCAGATGTCCGAGGCCGAGTGGAAAAACCGCAAGTCCAAGCGCAGCGGCGGCGGGGATGTGGAGCCCCTTTACGACATGGACGACGCACTCGGGATCATCGGGCAGCTGCGCCCCTGCGGCTACAGAGAGGAGATCCAGGTCAACGACTGCGTCACGATCCGCCTGACCGATGTGGGGCACCTTCTCGGCTCCTCGGCGATCGAGGTCTGGCTCCGTGAGGGAGGGGAAACGCGCAAGATCACGTTTTCGGGCGACGTTGGCAACCTTGATCAGCCCATCCTCCGCGATCCCCAGTTTGTGCACGACACGGAATACCTTGTGCTCGAATCGACCTACGGCGACAGCCTGCACAGCGAGGAGCGCGTGGACTATGTATCGGAGCTGGCTGCCCGGATCCAGAAAACGCTGGACCGCGGCGGAAACATGCTCATTCCCTCTTTTGCGGTCGGCCGCACGCAGGAGATGCTGTATTTCATCCGGGAGATCAAGGAGCGTGGGCTTGTCCGCGGCCACGGGGATTTCCCGGTCTACATCGACAGTCCGCTCGCGATCGAGGCGACGAGCATCTTCCTCCAGTGCGACACGCAGTATTTCGATGAGGAAATGAAGCGTCTGATCCACTCCGGCGTCAACCCCATCGTTTTTCCCGGCCTGGAACTCAGCGTCTCCCAGGAGGAGTCCAGAGCCATCAACGAGGACAAGACGCCCAAGATCATCCTCTCCGCGAGCGGAATGTGCGATGCGGGGCGCATCCGCCATCATCTCAAGCATAACCTCTGGCGCCCGGAATGCATGGTGCTTTTCGTGGGTTACCAGGCAGTCGGGACCCTGGGCCGGATCCTGATCGACGGCGCGAAGCACGTGAAGCTTTTCAACGAGGATATTCAGGTGGAGGCTGAGATCGACACGCTGCCCGGCGTCAGCGGCCATGCGGACAAAGCGGGGCTGCTGCGCTGGCTGGGCGGCTTTGCGGAAAAGCCGGCGCTGGTCTTCGTCAACCACGGCGACCCCGAGACCGTCGACGCCTTCGCCGCCTGTCTCAATGATGAACTCGGCTATCACGCTTACGCACCGTACAGCGGTGCATGCTTTGATCTGCTCCGGCGCAGCTTCGTTCGTATGCCGGAGGGGAAGCCCGTTGAAAAGAAGTCCGACGGCGGAAAACAGCGCCGGACCAGCCCCACCTATACGCGTCTTGTCGAGGCGGCCGAGCGTCTGCTGCGCATCGCAAAGGGACTCGAGGGCCATGCAAACAAGGAGCTTGCGGGCTATGCCGACTCGATCACGCACCTTGCAGACAAAATGGAGCGTTGATCCGACTCGGCAGCAGCTTTTCCGGTTTCAAAAAGACCGAAAAACGCAAATCGAAGATTGACGAATCCGCTCGGCTGTGTTAACATAACATAAGAAGAACATAGTCCGAAATGGAGAAAAAAAGACTATGAGCGAGAGAACATTTGAACCGGCGAAGGCGCTCGGCCGAAGCATCGCGTCGATGGATCGGCAGGAGCTCTGCCGCTTTGTGATCGAGCTGTGCGGCGTCGTGAGCGAAGAGGCCGGCGAGTCCGGCTACCGCGGCGGTATCTTTCCCGGCAATATAGGCACAAGCGAGTCCGGCGAACCGGTGATCGGCCCCGGAGCGCTTCGCGATTGGGGCGGGGAGGAACTGCAGTATGTGGCTCCCGAGCTCTACTGGGACGGGGACTGCGGTCCGGCGAGCGATGTGTATTCCCTCGGCCTGCTGTTATGGTATGGGCTGAGCGGCGGAAAGCTGCCGCTCGAGGATGAAAGTCCGGCCGCGCAGCTCAGCCGCATGACCGGAAAGGAGCTTCCGGCGCCCGCCGGCGTGGGCGTGCGTCTGGCGGAGATCGTGCAGAAAGCGTGCAGCTTTCGCGCGGAGGACCGCTATGCCGATGCGAAGGAGCTCGGCGTGATGCTGAAGAGCTGTCTGGACGACCGCTATGAAAGCGGCGCGGAGCTGTTTAAAAAGAAAGAGGAGACGGAGCTCAGCGAGGCTGAGCGCATGATGCTTGCCATCATCGAAGGCGAGCCTGCCGATACAAAAGATACGGACGAGGCCGTTCCGGCGGAAAGCGTCGAGGAGCCGGACAAGAAACCGCCGCTCAGCCGGGAGGAAATCGAGGAGCAGATTCTTGCCGAGCATGCGCCAGAAAAGCCGGCAGAGCGGGACCTCGAGGCCGAAAAGAAGGCTCTGGTGCAAGAGGTCTTCGGGGAACCGGAAAAACCGGAGGTCGAGGAGCCTGCCGCCCCGGCGGAGCCAAAGCCGGAAGAGGATGTGCGTGTCTATGAACCCGGCAAGGCACAGAAGGATCACCTTCCGATCCCGATTTTGACCGAGGAGAAAAACCCGGAGCTGGCGCCGGTGACGCCAAGCAAACGCCCGCGTGTCCAGTACAGCGCGGATGCGGAGCGCAACCGCCAGATCACGGAAAATGTGAAAAAGCGCCGCACGCGTCCGATCGGCGTGGTGCTGATCCTGTGCGGACTGTTGATCATTGCGGCGCTGATCGCAAATTCCCGCCTGCGCAACTATGAGTGGGAGGACGAGGGCCGCGGAAAAAACGTCGCTATGCCGGAAGTCGGCGAAAACGCGATCGGCAAAGACGACGCTTTTATCTCAAGCGAGGAGCTGGTCCGTCAGCAGCAGGAGGAGGCGGCTGCCGCGCGCCCGTCGTACTATCAGGTGTTCAAAGGCGATATCAGCTGGACCGCCGCGAAAAATGCCTGCTCGGACCAGAACGGGACGCTCGCCGTCATCAACACGACCGATGAGTTCACGATGGTTACCCAGCTCGCACAGCAGTCCGGTGTGCGGGGCGTCTGGGTCGGCTGCCACCGCGAGGGCGGCTATCTGCTCTGGGAGAACACCGAGCCTGTTGCGAACATGATCTGGGCCAGCAACGAGCCCAGCTATACCGACAGCCGCGACGGCGCCGCCGAGGACTATATCATGCTGTGGAATACCGGCGACGGCTGGGCCTATATCGACTGCCGCAACGATCCCGTTTCTGCGGATCCCGGCGTCTACGGCGGACAGATCGGCTATCTCTGCGAGTTCACAAACGGATGAGCGAAAGGCGCGTATAATACTGGAAAATCAATCCGGCAGGAAGGGCAGCGGAGCCTGCCCTTCCTGCCTGTTCGGAGTTTGAAAATGGAAAACGACATCAACCGGAATCTATTGGCATTTATTGAAAAGTCCCCGACAGCCTGGCACACGGCGGAAAACCTTACCGGGCTTCTCCGCGCGGCGGGTTACCGCGAACTGCGCGAGGAAGAGGAATGGACGCTTGGACCCGGCGCGCGCTGCTTTGTGCGCCGCAACGCTTCAAGCCTCCTGGCTTTTCGCATCCCGCAGGGGACGCCCGCCGGCTTCATGATGATGGCGGCGCACAACGATTCTCCCTGCCTGCGGCTCAAGGAGCTTACGACCTTGGGATCCGCCGGCGTTTATGCGCAGGTCCCCGTGGAGCGATATGGGGGGATGCTGCTGTCCACCTGGCTTGACCGGCCGCTCTCCGTCGCGGGACGGGTCGTCGTCCGGGAAGGGGAGACGCTCAGGGAACGCCTGGTGGATCTCCGGCGCGATGTCGCCTTGATCCCGAACGTCGCGATCCACATGGACCGCAGCGCAAACGAGGGCAAGGCCCTCGACCTCAAGACGGATATGCTCCCGCTGATCGGCGGAGAGGCAAGTGCGGAGAGCTTTCGCCGCCTGATCGCCGAAGCGGCGGAAGCGGAGGAAAAAGATATCGTATCCGCTGAGCTTCAGTTCTATCCGCGAACGCTTGGCAGAGTCTGGGGCGCGGAGGACGAGTTTATCTCTTCCCCGCGCCTGGATGACCTGCAGTGTGTTTTCTCCTGCGCGCAAGGTTTCCTGCAGGCAGGGGAGAGCGACGCCGTCCCGGTCTTCTGCGCCTTTGACAATGAGGAAGTCGGCAACACGACCCGGCAAGGGGCGGGTGCGGATTTCCTGGCGCGGACGCTGGAACGGATCGCCATCTGCCTTAACTGCTCTCTGCCGCGCCTGTTGGCGCAGAGCTTTCTTGTCTCGGCGGATAACGCCCACGCCGTACACCCGAATCATCCCGAGTACGCGGACCCTGTGGATCGACCGGAGATGAACAAGGGCGTCGTCATCAAGTTCAACGCCTCGCAGCGGTATATCACCGACGCTGTGAGCGCCGCTGTGTTTCGGGAGATCTGCCGCCGCGCAGAGGTCCCGGTGCAGCGCTATACGAACCGGGCGGATCTGGCCGGCGGCTGGACGCTCGGACATGTCAGCCTGGGGCAGGTGGCCGTCCGCTCGCTGGATGCCGGGCTTGCACAGCTCGCCATGCACTCCAGCTATGAGACGGCCGGTGCACAGGACACGGTTTGGATGATCCGGGCGGCAGAGCGCTTTTTCTCGAGCAGTCTGTATCTGAACGGTGAAACACTCACGATCCGCGACGGACGTGCTGCTTGCGACGCAGCTGTTGCCCGGACGGCAGCAGATTGAGGAGGAGCTTTCCGTGAAGAAAACGATTTGTGTTTTGCTTGTCCTCACGCTCTCCCTGAGCCTGTGTGCCTGCGGCCGGCAGGGGGGCAGCGCCTACGGTGTACATACCATTGAAACACTCGTGGAGCAGGAGTACTCCCTGGCCTTCCGGCTCAACGACCCGACTGCGGACTTTGTTATTGCGGCGCTGGAAGTCCTCTCTGCCGAGGGCAAGGTGGACGAGCTCGCCATCAAGTGGTTCGGCAGTAAGATGATCGACTTCGACGCGAATGCAAAGGCGCTCGACGAGGTGACGGAGGAAAACTTTCCGCGGGAATTCATCGTCGGTGTGGATATCAATTCCTTCCCGATGGCTTATGTCTCGAACGACACCTACTGGGGTTATGACGTCGAGCTTGCAATCGCTGTTGCTGAAAAGCTCGGCTGGGATCTGAAGATCCAGGCGATCGAGAAGGAGAACGTATATGTCGAGCTCTCCTCGGGCAACATCGACTGCGCCTGGGGCGGGATCGCGCTGGATCCCAAGGAGGTGCAGCAGGGCCTGTATCTCCGCTACGGTCCCTATGTGAAAAACGACATTGTGGTCGCCACGCGAAACGGCACCATGCTCTTCAACAAGCTCATGCTGCAGGGCAAATGCATGGCCATGTGTTCGACGCCGGAGGCGCTCGAAGCGCTCAAGAAGGATGCACGGCTGGAGCGCCGTCTGGGGCAGATCATGCGCCTCGCGGGAGGGACGACCCAGTGCTTTGAGTATCTCTTCGCCGGGCGATGCGACGCGGTCCTCACGGATACGACCGCCATCGCTTACATCAATTGTCATTGAGCGCAAATTTGACCACACAAAAAGCTCTGCTCTCCCTCCGCAACGAGATAGCAGAGCTTTTTATATTTCATGTTTTCCGACATATCGATCTCAGCGGACTATCCTGGGGTTAATACTCTCTTTTTTTGATATGAAATTGGGCAAAAAAGCGGTATGATTCCGCCTTTAGAGTGGAAATAGCTCTTGAAATCTCATAGAAAAAAGCATATAAAGTCATTTGGGTTACATTAGATTACAAATAAAGAAACATCATCTTATATTTCCGGGATCGCCGAGGCGGTCATGGCGGAGCCGACGGTCGATAGATGGCCATGATAAGGAGTGGACGGGGTCTTTCGGATGAAAAACAAAAGAAGCGGGAAGCCGGATAAGGCATCCCCGCCTGCGCAAAGCAAGGCAGGGACAAAGCGGGCGGACGAGAAACAAAAAAATAACAGGCCGACTGTCCGGCAGCTGGAGGCCGAGATCGAGCGCGATGACCAGCAGCGCCGTTTTTCCCGTGCGCTGCGCAGTACTGTTTTCGTCCTGGTTACGGTGGCTGCTGCGGTGGTCCTTCTCTCGACGCTGCTGTTTCCCGTGCTGAAAATATATGGAAAATCCATGACGCCCACGCTGAATGAGGGGCAGATCGTGGTCGCGCTGAAAGGCTCTGATTTCAAGACGGGGGATATCATCGCCTTTTACTACAATAACAAGATCCTCGTCAAGCGGGTGATCTGCGGCGCGGGGGACTGGGTCAACCTGGCCCGTTCCGGTCCTGGCTTGCCTGGGACTGACGCTGCTTTTGATCGGGGCGGCGCTGCTTGCCTCGGATTGCCCGATGAAAAAGTGGAGAGAGCGCCATGGGAAATAGAGGCGCAGCCGGACTCGTCTGTCTGGCGCTGGGCGTCCTCTGCCTGACCGGCGCGTTCGGGCTCTATCAGAGCAATCGAAGTGAGGCGCGGGAAGCGGAAGCGGCAGCGGCTGCGGTCATGGAGCAGCTTGCTCCCGCGATTTGCGAACGGGCGGCGGATCGCCCGCCGGCCGATTTGGATTTTCGGTCCGCGCTTTCGGAAGCGATGCCGATCGACCCCACGATGCCGTGTGTGGAGATTGGGGGTAATCGGTACGTCGGCTTTCTCACGATCCCGGATCTGGCACTGGAACTGCCGGTGATGGAGGACTGGGATTATGAGAAGCTGAAAACCGCGCCCTGCCGCTATACGGGAACGCTGCTGGAGCATGATCTCACGATCGCAGCGCACAATTACCTGAGGCATTTCGGGCACCTGATGGATCTGAAGCTCGGCGCGGAGGTCCTGTTTACGGACGCGGTGGGTGAAACGACGCACTTTACTGTCGCGGAACTGGAGATCCTGCCGCCGGATGCGGTAGATCGCCTGACGGCGGGGGAGTATGACCTGACGCTGTTTACCTGCACCTATGGCGGCGCGACCCGCTTTACGGTCCGCTGCCTTCGTGCGGAATAAAGCAGCCTTCCTTCCCGCCGCTCCAAACGAGATATATAGAAAAATCGCCCGGCGATCCTTTCGGATCGCCGGGCGAAAACCGTTTTTTGATTATTTTCTGCTCTCCTTCAGGCGGCGGATGCGGATCTTGTCCTGCCGGTTGGAGATGAACTCCGGCAGCACCTTCGGACGGTCGAAGTAGTCGATGCTCTCCACAAAGGTCCGTTTGCGCAGGTGGATGGCGTCAAACTTGCAGCGTGTCGTGCAGACGCCGCAGCCGAGGCACTTGTTGGGATCGACAAAGGAGGCACCGCAGCCGAGGCAGCGGGCCGTCTCCTGCTTCACCTGCTCTTCGGTGAAGGTCCTGCGGTCGTCCCGGAAGCTGGAGGCTTTCGCAGCGTCCCGGCCGGGCACCTGCCGCGCCCCGGCGTCGCAGTCTCGCCGGACCGTGTCGAAGTCCACGTTGTCCTTATCAAAGGCGTGATAGCTCAGCCGGTCGCGCCCGATCACAAGACTCTGGCCGGGATAGACGAAGCGGTGGAGAGAGATGGCCGCCTGCTTGCCCTGGGCGATCGCGTCGATGGCGAACTTGGGGCCGGTGTAAGCGTCGCCGCCGACAAAAATATCGGGCTGTGCGGTCTGATAGGTGACGCCGTCCGCCTGGACGCGGCCTTTCTCGTCGCATGCGAGCGTACCGAGATCCAACCCGCCGAGGTCGATTCGCTGCCCGATGGCCGCAAGGATCGCATCACATTCGACGCGCTTGCCGCCTTCACAGACGAGTGCAGCGACCTTGCCGTCATGTCCCTCGATCTCCACGGGGCGATGCTCGAAGAGAAACTGCACGCCTTCCTCCTTCGCCTCCGCGACCTCAGCAGGATCGGCGGGCATGTCGCTCTCTTTGCGGCGGTACGCCACCGTGACCTCTGCGCCGAGACGCACGGCCGTGCGGGCAACGTCCATAGCCACGTTGCCGCCGCCGACCACGACGACCTTATTGCCGAGAGCTGGCCGCGCGCCGGCGTTGACCTCCCGCAGGAAGTCGATGCCGCCCCAGACGCCGCTCAGCTCTTCGCCCGGGATACCGAGCGAGGCGGACTTCTGCGCCCCGACGGCGAGATAGAAGGCGTCGAAGCCCTGCTCGCGAAGCTGCTGGATCGTGACGTCCCTGCCGACCTCCACGCCGCAGCGGAAGATGACGCCGAGCTCCTTGAGGACGTCGATCTCCGCGTCCAGCACAGGCTTCTCCAGCCGGAAGCTCGGAATGCCGTAGCGCAGCATACCGCCAGGCAGCTCGTTCCTGTCGAAGACGGTGACCCGGTGGTTTTCGGCCGCCAGGAAGTAGGCGCAGCTCAGACCGGCCGGACCGGCGCCGATCACGGCGATCTTCTTGTCGCTGTAATCATAGATCTTTTTGGGGACGAAGCGGGTATCACGGCTGAGCTCGCGGTCGGCGATGAACTTCTTGACCTCGTCGATGGCAACGGCCCGGTCGATGTTTCCGCGGGTACACTCGTCCTCGCAGCGGCGGTTGCAGATGCGGCCGCAGACAGCGGGAAGCGGATTCTCCTTTTTGATGAGCTCGAGCGCTTCAAGATAGCGGCCCTGCGCAGCAAGCTTGAGGTAGCCCTGCACCGCGATGTGGGCGGGACAGGCCGTCTTGCAGGGGGCCGTGCCCTCGGGCGCGATGTATTCGCGGTTGGTGCGGTGCTCCGGGTTCCAGTGCTCCGGCGTCCACTCGATGTCGTCGGGCAGCTCCTTGCGCTCGTGAACGATGGGGGTCCTGGCGCAGAGCTTCTGGCCCATCTGGATGGCGTTGTTGGCGCAGCGGTCGGTGCACTGTCCGCAGGCGACGCATTTGCTCTCGTCGATCTCGGCCACGTAGTTGCTGCGGGAGGTGCCGGGCGTGTTGTAATACTGGGTGACACCGAGCGCCAGGCAGCTCTCGGGCATACAGTTGCAGATGGCGAAGGTCTCTCCCGGATGCAGCGTGGTGATCTGGTGGACGCAGCCGCGCTCGTCGCACAGCTTGACCAGATCCTTGGCCTCCTGCACGGAGACGGGGCGGCCTTTGCCGGTGCGGTTGAACATGTCCGCCACATGGCCCATGAAGATGCACAGCCCCTCGTCGAGGTCGCCGCTTCCTTCGCCCATCATGCGTCGGACACGGCGGCACTGGCAGGGGGTGACGCTCAGATGCCCGTCATTGTCTTCAATATACTTGCTGCATTTCTCGTTGTCGATCGCCACAGCGTCGGAAGGGATGGCGCTCTCCACGGGGATGACGCGCATGATGCCGGCGCCCATGGGCGTGTTCGGGGCGTGCTCGATCTGGCTGGTGGTCGCGTGCTGGTGAAAGGCGTAGGCGATCTCGGGATGGGCGATGCAGAATTTCTCATTGATGAGCAGGAACTCAAAAATGCCGGGGGTATAGGGCGGCAGCAGATAGATCTCCAGGCCGACCTTCGGCACGACGACCTGCACGACCAGACCAATATCGGTGAGCTCATGCAGGACCTGTTTGGTTCGCTCCGCAGACAGCTTCGCCTTGCGCGCGATCAGCGGTATGAAGGCCGGCTTCATATCGGTCAAGGATAACATCACGGTGATCTGTTCGTCGGTGATCCATTGCTCGAACAGCTTGTATTCCGCACAGTCCGGCGTGATCTTGTAGTGTCCGCCATTGATTTTTTCGCAGAGACGGATCAGATTCTCTCTGACTTCCAAATCGTTCCCTCCTCGTATTTGGATCCGTAAGCCGGGCTCAAACCCGGATGGTCTGTTTTCAGTTTATCGGCTTTCCCGCCAAATGTCAATGAAATCCGCTCAAAAATGACAAAGGAAGCGGGCGGCACAGACGGATATGGACACCGGGAAAAAATGTATAGAAAAAAGCGGGAAACTGTGGTATCCTTGAATTGTACAAAAAGAAAAGGCGGAAGGAGGCAAGCCATGAGCATCGGCCCGGCAAAGGAATTCTATATCGACGCAAACGGCGGCAGGCAGCTCTGCATCACCTTTGGCCGCGGCAGCCGGAGCCTGGTTTTGATCCCGGGACTGCGCCTGTCATCGCTCAGGGGGAGCGGGGCCGTCTCCGCGCGCTATTACCGTCTGTTTTCCGAGGCCTATACCGTCTACATTTTCGACCGCAAGGAACCGCTTCTGCCCGGCTGCACGATCCACGATCTGGCCGAGGACCTGGCGGCGGCCATGGACCGGCTCGGCCTGCGCGGCGCCGATGTGCTGGGAGCCTCACAGGGCGGCATGATCGCCCAGGATCTGGCGATCCACCACCCGGAGCTCGTGCGCAAAATGGTGCTCGCCGTGACAGCGAGCCGAAGCAATCCGGTTATGGAAGACGCGATCCGCACCTGGATCGCGCTTTTGGAGAAGCATGATATCGACGGCTTTGCCCGAAACTACATGCGCCGCGGCTTTTCAGAGGCGTACTGCAAAAAGTACGCCGCTTTCCTGCCGCTCGTGTTTCGGCTTCAGAAACCAATGCCGACGGAGCGTTTCATCAATCTGGCGGAGGCCTGCCTGACCTGCCGCAGCTACGAGGAGCTTGACAGGATCCGCTGCCCGGTGCTTGTGATCGGCGGCGGCCGTGATAGGGTCGTGTCCGCGGAGGCCTCGCGGGAGATCGCCGAGAAGCTGCACTGCGCCTGCTACATGTACGACGAGCTGAGTCATGAGGCTTACAGTGAGGCGAAGGATTTCAACCGCCGTGTCTATGAGTTCCTGTGCTCACCTGTATAAAAATCAGAAAAAAAAACAAGGACGCCCGGCGGGCGTCCTTGTTTTTTGCGTGTCGGAAGGATCAGGGCTTCAATTCGAGATACAGCGCGCGATACTGTTTGGCGGCGTTTTCCCAGGACACGTCCTTCCCCATATCGCGCAGCACCATCTCATCCCAGCGCTCGCGCGCCGTGAAGAACACGGTCTTGGCGCGGTTGACCGCATCGAGCAGCAGCCCCGCCTCGTAGCGGTCAAAAGTGAAGCCGTTGCCCGCGTTTTCATACTCGTTGTAGGGCTGCACGGTGTCCTTCAGACCGCCGGTCTCCCGCACGACGGGGATCGTGCCGTAGCGCATGGCGATGAGCTGCGTCAAGCCGCAGGGCTCGAACAGAGAGGGCACGAGCAGTGCGTCGGAGCCGGCGTAGATCGCGTGGGCACGGCTCTCATCGTACATGATGTTGGAGCAGACGCTGCCCTTGTACTCGTTCTCGAACCAGCGGAAGGCGTCCTCATAGCGGGCGTCGCCCGTGCCGAGCACGACGACCTGGGTGTTGCCGTCGATCAGGGCCGGCAGGATCGCGGTGATCAGATCCAGGCCCTTCTGATCTGTCAGGCGGGAGATCAGACCGAGCACGAACTTGCTTTCGTCCTGCTCCAGACCGAGCGTCTCCTGCAGAGCCTTCTTGTTCGCTTTCTTCTTCTCAAGCGCGTCGTCGCGGCCGTAAGGAGCGGCCAGAAGCTCATCCTTGCTGCTGTCCCAGAGCTCGACGTCGATACCGTTGACGATGCCGCGCAGCTTGTAGCTGTGGTGGCGCAGATGTGCGTCCAGATTTTCGCCAAAGAAAGGCGTCTGGATCTCCCCGGCATAGGTGTTGCTCACGGTGGTGATCATATCGGCGTAGGCCAGACCGGCCTTGAGCATGTTCGCATCCTCAAAGCTCTGCTTGAACACGTCGATGTTGAACACATAGTCGGGCAGACCGGTCCAATACTTGAGGGTCGGGATGTTGAAGATGCCCTGGAAGCGCAGATTGTGGATCGTCAGCATCGTCTTTGCGCCGCCGATCGGCGTACCGGCAAAGAGCGTACGCAGATAGACCGGCGCCAGCGCCGCCTGCCAGTCGTGGCAGTGGATCACGTCGGGGATCCAGTTCATGTAGTTCAGCGCCGCGAGCGCTGCTTTGGCGAAGAAACAGTACTTGGGGATATCGTCCACCAGACTGATATAGGGGTTGCCGGCGCTGAAGAACTCTTCGTTGTCGATGAAGTCATAGACCACGCCGTCCCACACATACTCCATGATGCCGACATAGAAGGAACGCCCGTCGGCACAGAGATCCATCTGGAACTCCCCACGGTATACCATCTTCTCCTGATACTTCCAGGGGATGCACTTGTAGCGCGGCAGGATGACCTTGACGTCGCAGTTCTGCTTCGTGAGCGCGCGCGGCAGCGCGTACATGACGTCGCCCAGACCGCCTGTCTTGACAAAGGGATAGCACTCCGAGCCGATGAAGGCGACGCTCCGGCGCGGCTGCGGGAGCTCCTCCGCGGGGATGGGCTCGACGACCTCCGGTACAGCTTCGATCGAAACGGGCTGCTCCGTCGGCACGGCCTCCTCAACGGGAGCCTCGGCCGCAGGCACTTTTTTCGCGGCCGTTTTTTTCGGCGCTGCAGTTTTTTTCGCGGGAGCCTTCTTCTCCGCCGTCTCCGCCGGCTTCTTCGCAGCAGCCTTTTTCACGGGTTTCTCCGCGTCTTTCGCAGCGGCGGTTTTCTTCGCGGGGGCCTTCTTTTCAGCCGTCTCCGCCGGCTTGTCCGCGGCGGCCTTCTTCGCGGCAGTCTTCTTCACGGGCTTCTCCGCGCTCTCTTTTTCTATTTCAAGCGATTCATCTTTTTTGGATGCAGTCTTTTTGGTAGGCATACATTTCTCCTTATTATCAAAGATCTCGAGGGAATACTCGATCCGCTTGCTACGGATCATGAGGTCAGACGGCTGCAGGACCGCAGCCATGCCCACATCACTATAGTCACATTGCGGGAACTGTCAAGAGTTTCCAGCGCTGCGCCATATCAGCAAAAAGGAGCTGCCGGGCAGCTCCTTTTTTGCTAAGGTGTCTATTACTCACTCAGCAGGCACTCGCCGGTCATAGCGGCGGGCTGCTCCAGACCCATGACATGCAGGATCGTGGGAGCGATATCGGCCAGACGGCCGGGCTTGAGCGAAGCGCCCTTCTCGGTAACGCAGAAGGGAACGGGGTTCGTGGTGTGAGCGGTGTTGACCTTGCCGTTCTCATCGAACATGCAGTCGGCGTTGCCGTGGTCGGCGGTGACGAGCAGCACGACGTCCGGGTGCTTCGCGACCTCATCGATGATGCGGCCCATGCAGGCGTCGACTGTCTCCACAGCCGTGACTGCCGCGTCCATGACGCCGGTGTGGCCGACCATGTCGCAGTTGGCAAAGTTGCAGACGATCAGCGCATACTGCTCGGAGGCGATGGCTTCGATCACCTTGTCGCAGACCTTCACGGCGCTCATCTGCGGGATCAGGTCGTAGGTCGGGAATTCCTTCGGAGAGGGGACCAGGCAGCGGTCCTCGCCTTCGCACTGCTTCTCGACGCCGCCGTTGAAGAAAAAGGTCACGTGGGCGTACTTCTCGGTTTCAGCCACGCGGAACTGCTTGAGGCCCTTCGCACTGATCAGATCGCCAAGCGTATCCTCGATGACCTCGGGCGGATAGGCAATGGGAAGCGTCAGCGCCTCGTCGTACTGCGCGGTGCAGACATAGGAGAGGGGATAGACAAGCTTTTTGCGCGCGAAGCCGTCGAAGTCGGGCAGGTTCAGCGCCCAGGTCATTTCACGCGCACGGTCGGGGCGGAAGTTCATGAAGATCACGCTGTCGCCCTGATTGATGACGCCTTCGGAGCAGACCACGGTGGGCTTCACAAACTCGTCGGTCACGTCCTCGGCATAGCTGGCCTCGATTGCGTGGACGGCGTCGGGATCCTGCACGCCTTCGCCGCAGACGATGGCGTTGTAGCCGGCTTCCACGCGATCCCAGCGCTTGTCGCGGTCCATGCCCCAGAAGCGGCCCTGCAGCGTCGCGATCTTCGCGTTGCCGAGCTCGTCGCACTTCTGCTGCAGCTGCGCCATGAAGCCGGCGCCGCTGCGGGGCGGCACGTCGCGCCCGTCAAGAAAGCAGTGGAGATAGACCTTCTCCAGCCCGCGTGCTTTGGCCATGTCGAGGATGCCGAAGATGTGCGTCAGGTGGCTGTGTACGCCGCCGGTGGAGAGCAGACCCAGAATGTGGAGGGCCTTACCGTTTGCCTTCGCGTCGTCCATAGCCTTGATATAGACGGGGTTCTCGAAGAACTTGCCGTTCTGGATCTCCTGGCTGATCTTGGGCAGGATCTGGAACACGACGCGTCCGGCACCGATATTGGTGTGGCCGACCTCAGAGTTGCCCATCTGCCCCTCGGGGAGACCGACGTCCATACCGGAGGCCTGCAGCTGCGTGCATGGGTATTCGGAAAAGAGCTTGTCGAGATGAGGCGTTTTTGCCTGCGCGATGGCATTGCCGGCCGTGGGAGGGGCGATGCCAAAACCATCCATGATGATAAAGACTGCTTTTTTCATAATCATCGAATCCTTCTAAGTCGGATAGCGGAGCGATGCGCGCATCGCTCCGCTTCTCTCGTATTACTCCTGCGCGGTCGCCGCGACGATGGCGGCAAAGTCAACGGGCTTCAGAGAAGCGCCGCCGATCAGGCCGCCGTCGATGTCGGGCTGCGCGAGCAGCTCGGCTGCGTTTTTGGCGTTCATGCTGCCGCCGTAGAGGATGCTGACGGCACGGGCCGGACGGGCGCCGTAGATCTTGCGGATGACGGCGCGGATCCCCTCGCAGACCTCCTGCGCCTGCTCGGCCGTGGCTGTCTTGCCGGTGCCGATGGCCCAGATCGGCTCGTAGGCGATGATGCAGTGACGAAGCTGTGTGGCGTCGATGCCGCTAAGGGCGGCCTTGACCTGGTAAGCCACATACTCCATGGTGAGGTCCATCTCACGCTGCTCCAGGCTCTCACCCACGCAGATGATGGGGATGATGCCCTTGGCGAGCAGCGCCTTGGCTTTGGCGTTGACGAGCATATCGTCCTCGCCGTGATACTGACGGCGCTCGGAATGGCCGACGATGCAGTACTTGGCGCCGATATCCGCCAGCTGATCGGCGGAGATCTCACCGGTGTACGCGCCCTTCTCGTACTTCGAGACATCCTGCGCGCCGGCAGCGACCTTGCACTCCTTGCCGGCCTTGATCATGGCAGGTACCATGACGGCGGGCGTGCAGAGCACGATGTCGCAGGCTTTGTTCTTGGGAAGATTGGCTTTCAGCTCTTCCATGAAGGGCTTGATGGTAGAGGCGAGCTGGTTCATCTTCCAGTTGCCGGCGATAACGGTCTTGCGATACTTTCTGTTCATGTTGATGACTTCCTTCCTGATGATATGCCGGGATCAAGCGTCGAGCAGGCAGGCCACGCCGGGGAGCTCCTTGCCTTCAAGGAACTCGAGGGAAGCCCCGCCGCCGGTGGAGATGTGGGTGATCTTATCGGCAAAGCCGAGCTTTTCGACCGCGGAGGCGGAGTCGCCGCCGCCGACGATGGTGACGGCGCCGGACTCGGCCAGCGCTCTGGCCATCTCCTTGGTGCCGACGGCAAAGGCGTCGAACTCAAACACGCCCATCGGCCCGTTCCACACGATGGTGCCGGCGCCGCGGACAGCCTCGGCAAAGAGCTCGCGGGTCTTGGGGCCAATATCCATGCCCATCATGTCCTGGGGAATATCGCCCTCGACGAGCACGGGCTCGGCGTCGGCGGCGAACTCCTTCGCGCAGACATTGTCAACGGGCAGCAGGAACTTCACGCCCTTGGCCTCGGCCTTGGCGATCATGTCCTTGGCATAGTCGATGCGGTCGGCCTCCAGCAGGGACTTGCCGATCTCGAAGCCCTGGGCTTTCTTGAAAGTGTAGGCCATGCCGCCGCCGATGATGATAGTGTCGGCCTTCTCAAGGAGATTGTTGATGACATTGATTTTGTCGGAGACTTTGGCGCCGCCGAGGACGGCCACGAAGGGACGCACGGGGTTGTCAAGCGCCTTGCCCATAATGCTCAGCTCCTTCTGGACGAGTAGGCCGGAATAGGCGGGCAGGTAGGCGGCGACACCGGCGGTGGAGGCGTGGGCGCGGTGCACGGTGCCGAACGCGTCGGAGACAAAGATCTCGGCCATGTCGGCCAGAGACTTGGCAAAGGCAGGATCGTTCTTGGTCTCGCCCTTGGCAAAGCGGAGATTTTCGAGCAGCATGATCTCACCGGGCTGCAGCGCGGCGGCCTTGGCCTGCGCGTCGGGGCCGATCGTGTCGGAGGCGAAGATCACATCCTGGCCGAGCAGCTCGCTCAGACGCTTGGCGACGGGAGCGAGGGTCAGCTTGCGCAGGGACTTCTCCCAGTCCTCGCGGGTGATATCTGCCTCGTTCTTGCCCTTTTCCACCTGCTTCTTCACATAGCCGTCGAAGGTGGCCACGGGTTTGCCGAGATGAGAGCACGCGATGACGGCGGCGCCCTGATCGAGCAGATACTTCAGAGTGGGGATAGCCGCGACGATACGTTTGTCGCTGGTGATCTCGCCGGTCTTCTTGTCTTGGGGGACGTTGAAGTCGCAGCGCACGAGAACCTTCTTGCCTTTGACGTCGACGTCATAGACGGTTTTCTTGTTGTAGTTCATGGATATCCTCCTTCAAAAATGATTACGGAAATTTATACTCCTGCCATACAGCCCGTCCCGCGCAGCCCGGGAAAGCCCTGCTGGCGGAGCGCCTCGTAGGTCAGGATCGCAACGGAGTTTGAAAGATTCAGACTCCGGGCGTCCGAGATCATGGGGATGCGGATGCAGCGCTCACGGTATTTCTCCCGCAGCCACTGGGGCAGCCCCGCGGTTTCTTTGCCGAACATCAGCGCTGTATGCTCTCCCGAGAGATCAACCTCCGTGTAGGCGCGGGGCGCCTTGGTGGTCGCAAGAAAGAGCGAAGCGTCGCCGTTTTCGACGAAGTACGCGTCCAGATTCTCATAGACGTGCAGATCGACCAGGGGCCAGTAATCCAGCCCGCAGCGCTTGACCGCCTTGTCGGAGATGTCAAAGCCCAGCGGCTTGATCAGATGCAGCCGCGCGCCGGTGGCAGCACAGGTACGCGCGATCGCTCCGGTGTTGTGCGGGATCTCCGGCTCCACAAGAACGATATCCAGCATCCGAGCGCCTCCGTGATACGTATTACTTTGCCCTGTTCAGCATCATTTTAGCACAGATTTTCGAAAAATCATGCACTTTTTTTATCTTTTTGCAAGTTCTTGCATAATAGACAAATTTGGGGTATAATCGGTCTCGCAAACGGCCTTTTTATGGTCAATTTGCCAATTTCCTGCCTGGACGATTCTACGGAGGGAGTATGGACTTTATCTGCAGCGACTGCCCCCGCCGCTGCGGGGCGCGCAGGACCGACGACGCTGGCGCCGGCTTCTGCAGGAGCCCCGCGCTTCCGACGGTGGTACGGGCCGCGCCGCATTATGGGGAAGAGCCCTGTATCAGCGGCACGCGCGGATCCGGAACGGTATTCTTTTCCGGCTGCAACCTGCGCTGCGTTTTCTGCCAGAACAGGGAGATCAGCCGCGAGAGCGTCGGGAAGATGCTCTCGGTATCCGCTCTGCGGGACCTGTTCAGGCGTTTGCAGGACAAGGGCGTGCACAACATCAATCTCGTCACGCCGACACATTACAGCCGTGCCCTGGCCGCGGCGCTCGACGGGCTGGAACTCGGTATCCCCGTCGTCTGGAACAGCTCCGGCTACGAGAGCGTCGAAACGCTCCGCCGCCTCGAGGGGCTGGTGCAGATATACATGCCCGACCTCAAGTACCTCCGGGAGGAACCGGCCCGGCGCTACTCGGTGGCACCCGATTATCCGGCTGTGGCCCGCGCGGCGATCCGGGAGATGTTCCGACAGCGCGGCCACTTTGAACTGGACGATGAGGGGATGCTGCGTTCCGGCTTGCTGATCCGCCACCTGATCCTTCCGGACCAGGATCTCAACAGCATGGATGCGATCGACTTCGTCGCGGAGGAGTTCCCGGCGGGGAGCGTTCTTTTCTCACTGATGAGCCAGTATACGCCGATGCCGGGACTGGAGGCTTGTCCGGAGCTGACGCGGCCCGTTGAACCAGAGCTGAGCGAGCGGCTGCGCGCGTATCTGGAGCGTTACGGTCCTGCGGACGGCTACTGGCAGGAGGGGAGCGCCGCTACGGACGAGATGATCCCGGCTTGGGATCTCACCGGCGTATGAAACAGACTTTCCCTTGACATTGCCGCGCGAAAAAGAGATAATAGATTACACACAATTAAAAAACAGGAGGCGCATTCCCATGACCTACAACGAAGTGCTCGCCGCCGCGAAGACCGAAGTCGGCCCCTTCTGCAAGGCCTGCCCGGTCTGCAACGGCCGCGCCTGCGGCAACGCCATGCCCGGCCCCGGCTGCAAATACCCCGGCCAGACCGCTGCGCGCAACTATGACAAGTGGCAGGAGATCTGCGTGAACATGGACACGCTTTGCCCAAATGCCGAGCCGGATATTTCCTTTGAGCTGTTCGGCCATCACTTCGCGGCGCCTGTTTTTGCCGCTCCCCTCGGTGCGCTGAAGCTCCACTACGGCGACAAGTACAGCGATCAGGAGTACAACGCCATTCTGATTAAGGCAGCCAAGGAATACGGTATCATGGCTCTGACCGGCGACGGCGTGGACCCCGCGATCATGAAGGCTTCCGTCGTCGACATGGTCAAGGTAGAGGGGATGGGCTGCCCGACGATCAAGCCCTGGAACAAAGAAGCGGTCTTTGAAAAGCTGGATATCCTGAACGCCAACGGGATCTTCGCCGCAGCCATGGATGTCGACGGCGCTGGCCTTCCTTTCCTGAAAGCGATGAACCCAAACGCCGGCAGCAAATCCGTCGAGGAGATGCGCGAGATCGTAAACTATGCCAAAATGCCTTTCATCATCAAAGGCATCATGACTCCCGCAGGCGCGCGCAAGGCGGTGGAGTCCGGCGCAAAAGCCATCGTGGTCTCCAACCACGGCGGGCGTGTACAGGGCGGCGTCCCCTCCACGGCGGAGGTCCTGCCCGCGATCGTCGAGGAGGTCAAGGGCGAGATCACGATCCTGGTTGACGGCGGCATCCGTTCCGGTGTGGACGTATTTCGCGCGCTGGCGCTCGGCGCCGATGCCGTGCTGATCGGCCGCCCCATCCTGAACGCGATCTACGGCGCGGGCGAGGAGGGCTTCCGGGTCTTGATGGACAAAGTCGTGGGCGAACTCAAATCGACGATGACCATGTGCGGCGCGGCCTCCTTGAAGGATATAACCCGCGACAAGGTCTGGCTTGGCTGAGCTTCATACCGATAAAGAAACGCCTCCGGTCTGACCCGGAGGCGTTTTAATATTATGAAAACTAAATTATGTCAACTATCCTCTCTTGCCCGGTCATAGGCTTCGAGAAAGCTGTGTGTCTCGCCGTGCGTTTTGTATCCCGGAAAGGTGTCGAGACAGACGGCATGCAGGGCGTTGAAGATGCTGATCTCGAGGTTGTGATTCGTCTTGCTCAGCTCCCGGAGCAGCTGCTTGACCTCCTGCCGCTTGCTCTCCCCGATGCCGTCGTCGGAGGCACCGATCCCCTCCGTAAAGCGGCAGGCGCACTGGATGAAATGCAGATCGTTGTATCGGCACCAGTGGAGGATATCCTCCTCCCGTACGCAGTAGAGCGGGCGGATCAGCGTCATTCCGGGAAAGTTTGTCGAATGGAGCTTTGGGAGCATGGCCTGAAGCTGCGCGCCGTAGAACATAGCCATAACGGTGGTTTCGATCACGTCGTTGAAGTGGTGGCCGAGCGCGATCTTGTTGCAGCCGAGCTCCCGCGCCTTCGCGTAGAGGTGACCGCGCCGCATCCGGGCGCAGAGATAGCAGGGGTTGCGGTCGGTGCTGTTGGCGGCCTCGAAGATTTCGGACTCGAAGATCGTGACCGGTACCTGCAGCAGCGCGGCATTCTGCTCGATCCGCGCGCGGTTGGCGGGGTTATACCCGGGATCCATGACCAGGTAACGCAGATCGAAGGGAAAGTCGCTGTGCTTCTGGAGCTGCTGGAGGAGCTTGGCCATGAGCATCGAATCCTTCCCGCCGGAAATGCACACCGCGATCCGGTCGCCGGGCTCGATGAGCTCATAGCGGCGCACGCCCTCCACAAAGGGCCGCCAGATCGTCTTGCGGAATTTGGTGATCAGGCTTCGCTCAACAAGCTCGTGAGGCTGGAGTTCTCTGCCCATTCAGATACGCTTCCACTTTGCCCCATGGGGGATGTCGGTCAGCTCGATACCCGCTGCCTTCAGTTCGTCACGGATCCGGTCGGCCTCGGCAAAGTTCTTGGCCTTTTTGGCCGCCTGACGCGCCAGGATCTGTTCCTCGACGGCGGCGTCGCTCTCCCCGGACTCGGAAATGATTGCGAACTCCGTGCCGGTGACAGCCTGCTTTTTTAGCTCCTCGCGCTTGGCCGCGGCCTTTTCCAGCAGGCTCAGCCCCAGAACTTTGTCAAATTCGCCCAGTACGAAGAGCCGGGTCTCGTCGTTTGTCGGATACTTGAGCACATCGTAGAGCGCCGTGACGGCGAGAGAGGTGTTCAGGTCGTTGTCGAGCGCAGCGCAGAACTTTGCTTTCAGCGCCTCGACGGCAGCCTCGTCCACCGCTCCGTCACCGGGTTTGAGCGCCGCAATGCGTGCGATGAGCTTTTGATAGGTGGTCTGGGCGTTGTCGAGGTTTTCCCAGGAAAAGACCAGAGACTTGCGGTAATGGCTCTGCAGGCAGAAGAGACGGTAAGACAGGGGATCATAGCCCTTCTGCTCCAGCAGGGAGACGGTCAGAAATTCGCCGCTGGACTTGGACATTTTGCCGCTTGTCGTATTCAGGTGCAGCACGTGCATCCACCAGTTGCACCACTTGTGCCCCAGATAGCTCTCGCTCTGGGCGATCTCGTTGGTGTGGTGCGGGAAGGCGTTGTCGATGCCGCCGCAGTGGATATCCAGATCTTCGCCGAGGTGCTTCATGGAGATGCCGGAGCACTCGATGTGCCAGCCGGGATAGCCGACGCCCCAGGGAGAATCCCATTTCAGGGCCTGATCCTCGAACTTGGACTTGGTGAACCAGAGCACGAAGTCATTTTTGTTGCGCTTGTTGGTATCCTCCTCGACGCCCTCGCGCACGCCGACATCCAGATCCTCGGCGTTGAAATCGTTGAAGACATAATAGCGCGCGAGCTTGGAGGTGTCGAAGTATACGTTGCCGCCGGCAAAATAGGCGTAGCCGGTGTCCATCAGCTTCGTGATGATCTTGATATACACGTCGATGCAGTTGGTGGCTGGCTCGACGACGTCGGGCGTTTTGATGTTGAGCTTGGCGCAGTCGGAGAAGAAAGCGTCGGTATAGAACTTCGCGATCTCCAGAACGCTCTTGTGCTCGCGCCTGGCTCCCTTGAGCATCTTGTCCTCGCCCTCGTCGGCGTCGGAGGTCAGGTGGCCGACGTCGGTGATGTTCATGACGCGCTTGACGTTGTAGCCGATAAAGCGCAGGTATTTCTCCAGAATGTCCTCCATGATGTAGGAGCGGAGATTGCCGATGTGGGCATAGTGATAGACGGTAGGCCCGCAGGTATACATCTTGACGATGTCGGGATGATTGGGGACGAAGAGCTCCTTCTTGCGGCTGGCGGAATTATAGAGATACATACAAACGCTCCTTCTCAATCGACGTGACGGAACACGTCGCGGTTTTTGATGAAATATTCGATACCGGAGTAAACGGTGGTGACAAGGATAACAGCAGAGCCGATGTGTGCGATCCAGTCCGGCGCGGAATCCCCGAGCGCCGGAGGGCCGATCAGAAGCATCAGACAGAGGCAGACCATGGTCGAGGCGGTTTTGATCTTGCCGGACCAGGCGGCGGCGATGACGCGCCCCTGCTCCACGGCGACGAGCCGCATGCCGGAGACGGCAAACTCACGCAGCAGGACGATAGCGAGCACCCAGCCGGGCATCCGCCCCGCCTCGACGAAAAAGCACATCGCTGCCATCACGAGCACCTTGTCGGCAAGCGGGTCCATAAATTTGCCGAAGTCGGTGATCTGGTTATAGTGCCGCGCGATATAGCCGTCCAGCATATCGGACAGGCTCGCGAGCACGAAGACGACGAGCGCCCAGCGCATGTGCCCGGTATAAGCGAGCACGAGAAAGACCGGGATCAGCACGACCCGGAAAATAGTGATCTTGTTCGCGGTAGTCATGGCTCAAACCTCCTCGCCGTACAGGATTCCGTCCTCGGCAGCCGTGATGTAGACATCGGAAAACGCGCCTTCGCGGGCCAGACCATCAAAATGCACCTCACCGTCGATCTCGGGGGAGTCGGCGTACGAGCGGCCGATCCAGCGCTGCTCCTCCTCATCGTAACGCTCAACCAGAATACGGAGCGTCTGCCCGACAAAGCCCTGACAGAAAGCGTCCATGATCGGCTGCTGAAGCGACAGGATCAGCTCGGCGCGCCGCCGGGCCTCCTCTTCCTCCACATGCGCCATCAAGGCGGCAGGCGTGCCCTCCTCGGGCGAAAAGGGGAAGACTCCGGCACGCTCGATGCGTGCTTCGCGCAGGAACGCGCACAGCTCGTCAAATTCCTCGTCGCCCTCGCCGGGGAGCCCGGCGATGAGACTCGTGCGGAGCACCAGCCCCGGTATGCGCTCGCGCAGCGTTTTGAACAGCGCGCGGATCTCCGCGCCGGTGCCCCTGCGGTTCATGCGCTTCAAAATGCCGTCGTTGATATGCTGGATCGGGATATCCAGATACTTGACGATCTTGGGATTGCCTGCGATCTCATCGATCAGCTCGTCGTCGAACTGATCCGGATAGAGATAGTGGAGACGGATCCACTCCACGCCCTCGATTCTGCCAAGCTCGCGGCAGAGCTCCGCCAGACAGCGCCGCCCGTACAGGTCCGTGCCGTAGCGCGTGATATCCTGCGCGATGACGATGAGCTCCTTCACTCCGTGGGCGGCGAGATCCCGCGCCTCGGCGAGCACATTTTCCATGGAACGGGAGCGGTAGCGGCCGCGGATATAGGGGATGGCGCAAAAGGCGCAGAAATTGCTGCAGCCCTCGGCGATGCGCAGATAGGCCCAGCCCGGGCCGGTGGAAACTACGCGCGGGATCTCCTCCACGGGAGCGCTGCGGTCGGCAAAGAACTGCGGACGCTGCCCGAGATCGAGCGCCTCCACGGCATTCACGATATCCCCGAAGCTGCTGATGCCGAGCACCGCGTCGATTTCCGGCAGCTCGTCCAGGATCGAGTCCTGATAGCGCTCGGAGAGGCAGCCGGTCACGATCAGCGCGCCGAGCTTCCCAGCCTTCTTGAGCTCCGCCATCTCAAGGATGCAGTCGATGGCCTCGCTCTTGGCGGCGTCGATGAAGCCGCAGGTGTTGATGATGCAAAAATCCGCGCCTTCCGGCTCGGGAACCAGGATATAGCCGGCCTCGTCCAGAAGGTAGAGCATCTGCTCGCTGTTGACCAGATTCTTGGCACAGCCGAGCGAGATGAGCGCAAAGGTTTTCCTCATGTTGATTCCTCGTCAAGCGTATCGGTGCGGCGGCGCAGCGCATCCCGGATCTGCTCCCAGGAGTAGCCCCGCCGATAGAGCGCGTTCGACACCTTTTGGATCTGTGCGCGGTCCGACGGATCTTTCAGCCTGGCGGCAATAAAAGCGTCGAGCTTGTCTTCCGGCTCCGGCGCTTCCGCAAGCGCGTCGTCCCAGAACTCGCGCGGGATGCCGCGCCGACTAAGCTCCTGCCGGAGCTTCACCGCACCGTAGTTTTTTGCAGCATAATGCCGCACGACCATCGCGGCATAGCGTGCGTCGTTCAAAAAGCCCTGCCCGAGAAGCCAGCCAACGCAATAATCGGCAACGGCCTCGTCCTCACCTTTTTCCAGCAGTTTGTCCCGCAGTTCCCGACAGGACATGGGCCTGTGAGAGAGATACTCCACCGCCTTGTCCCGAGCAAGAGAGCGGCGGGAGAGGACGCGCAGCTCCCCAAGCTGCTCCTCGTCCAATTCTTTGCCGGCGAAGAGCCGCAGATCGGCTACCACAGCAAGAGAGGAGCGAATCTCCGTGCCGTCCTCCAAGACGACGGTGATCCGCCCCGGGCTCGTCTGCTTCAAAGAAGCCAGCTGCATTTAGTCCTGATCGAAGTCGGCAGCGGAAACGTCCACAGCCGAAACGGAGGAGACGTTCACACGGCCGGAGGCCTCGGCTGCTTTCCGCGACTGGGGAGACATGAGCTTATATGCATTCTCGCGGATCTGCGCTTCGATCTTTTCACGCACCGCCTCGTTGCTCTGCAGGTATTCCTTCACACCGTCTCTGCCCTGAATGCGCTGGCCGTCGACCGTGAACCAGGCGCCGGCCTTGTCGATGATCTCCAGCTTCACGCCGAGGTCGATGATCTCACCGACACGGGAAATGCCCTCGCCGTACATGATGTCGAATTCGGCCTCGCGGAAGGGAGGGGCGACCTTGTTCTTGACGACTTTGGCGCGGGTGCGATTGCCGATCATTTCCCCGCCTGCCTTCAGGGTCTCGATACGCCGCACATCGATGCGGACAGAGGCGTAATATTTCAGTGCCAGACCGCCTGGCGTGGTCTCGGGGTTACCGTACATGACGCCGATCTTCTGGCGGAGCTGGTTGATGAAAATGACCGTGCAGTTGTTCCGGGAGATCGCACCGGCCAGACGGCGCATGGCCTGGCTCATCAGACGAGCCAGCATGCCGACCACGGTATCGCCGATCTCACCGTCGAGCTCGGCGCGGGGGATCAGCGCGGCCACGGAGTCGACCACCAGCACGTCGATCGCGCCGGAACGGACCAGCGACTCTGCGATGTCGAGCGCCTGTTCACCGGTATCCGGCTGCGAGATCAGAAGACTGTCGATGTCCACGCCGAGAGCGCGGGCGTAGGCGGGCTCCAGCGCGTGCTCCACGTCGATGTAAGCTGCCTCGCCGCCGGCTTTCTGCGCGGAGGCGACGACGTGCAGTGCCAGCGTGGTCTTGCCGGATGCCTCGGGACCGTAAATCTCCACGATGCGGCCGCGGGGGACGCCGCCGATGCCGAGCGCGAGGTCCAGAGACAGAGAGCCGGTTGAAAGCGCCTCGACATTCACGGGTATATCGTCGCCCAGGCGCATGATGGTGCCCTTGCCGTAGTTCTTCTCGATCTGCGCAATGGCGGTCTCAAGCGCTTTCTTCTTGTCGCTGTTTTCGGCCGTATCCGCCGCTGCCGTTTTTTTCTTCTCAGCCATTTCCATTCTCCTCTGTTTATATACGTACTTCAGAATACCGAATAAGATTCGCAGTCCAATGCGGACATACGCCCGAAAACCACACGCTCGACGCCGAGCGTGTCCTTGCGCGTGTCGGCCGACTCGAAACCGCCGTCGAGCAGCATCTCTTTCACATCGTCCGCCTGGCCTTCGCCCACTTCAAAGAGCAGATAGCCGCCGGGGCGCAGGACGCTCTTCCAGTATTTGATGATGCTTTTGTAGAAACGCAGCCCGTTCTCGCCGCCGTCGAGCGCCCAGATTGGTTCGTAATCGCGCACGGAGGGATCCAGCGTCAGGATCTCGCCGCTCGCAATATAGGGCGGATTGGACACCAGCATGTCAAACTGACCGATCCCCAGCGGGGGAGAAAAAGCGGCGTCCGCCTGCATGGTGATGATGCGGGTACTGAGGCGGTTGAGCGCGATGTTCTTCCGGCATATCTCCAGCGCGCTTGCGCTGATATCGACCGCGACGAGCTTTGAGGCCGGAAGCTCATGCCCAAGCGCGCAGCTGATGCAGCCGCTGCCGCAGCAGAGGTCGAGGATGCGCGCGTCCATTTTTCGACCGATCAGCAGCTCTTTGGCTGTGTCGACAAGCAGCTCCGTGTCCATACGGGGGATCAGCACATCTGGGGTGACGAGCATCGGCAGCCCGTAAAACTCCCAGGTCCCCGTGATGTAGGCCACAGGCTCACCCGCGAGCCGGCGCTCGATATACTCGCGCACCGTCTCCTCAACGGCGGGCGCGGCATAGAGACCAAGATCCCGCAGCAACTCCGAAACAGGTTTGCCAGCTGCCT
>JAFXTM010000011.1 GCA_017535865.1 Oscillospiraceae bacterium | reverse complement strand
CGCAATCTGCTGCGGGTTGATGGTGATAGCCGTGTAGAAGTAGGTGAAGGCGATGATCATCAGGAAGAACACGATGTTGTAACCCAGACGGTTGTAATCAATGAAGCTGCTCCAGAAGCCCGTGGTGGTCTGTTGGGAGATGTTCACGAAAGTGAGGGGGATGAACATCAGAGCCTGGGCGAAGATGATGGGCAATCTCCGCGGCGGCGGCCTCGTCCTCCCGGCCGACGTGGCGCAGGATGCCCGCCCAGGCGCGGCCGTATTTGACGAACATGCCGCCGATGAACACGCTCTCGGCCACGGGCCCCTCGCTGGGGCCGGAGATCTGGAAGCTCTCGCCCGGGTGCTCGGAGAAGCAGTTGAGGTTCAGGCAGTCGTTCCAGTCGGCACGGCCGATCAGCGGCAGGCCGTGGGGGCCGAGATGCGTCTCGGTGAAGCGGAAGCTGCGGCGCAGGTGCTCGAGCAGGCTCTGGGCGAGCGCGGGATCGTTGTTGAAATCGACCGTCTCCTCCAGGATGCCCCAGTCGCCGGTCTCGCGCAGGTAGGCGTCCACGCCGGCGATGAGCCAGAGCGGGTCGTCGTTGAAGCCGCTGCCGATGTCGGCGTTGCCCTTCTTGGTGAGCGGCTGATACTGGTGATAGGCGCTGCCGTCCGGGAACTGCGTCGCCGCGATGTCAAGGATGCGCTCGCGGGCGCGCTCCGGGATCATATGTACGAAGCCGAGCAGGTCCTGGCAGGAATCGCGGAAGCCCATCCCGCGGCCCATGCCGCTCTCAAAATAGCTGGCCGAGCGGCTCATGTTGAAGGTGACCATGCACTGGTACTGGTTCCAGATGTTCACCATGCGGTCGAGCTTCTCGTCGCCGGAGCGGACCTGGTAGCGGCCCAGCAGCGCGTCCCAGAAGGCGGACAGCGCGTCCAGCGCCGCGTCGAACTGCCGGTCGTCGGCGTAGCGCGCCATCATGGCCTCGGCCCGCGCCTTGTTCACGACGCCGGGCGCGGCCCATTTCTCCGCCGCGGGGTTCTCGATGTAGCCGAGGCCGAGGATCAGGCTCGTGCTCTCGCCGGGGGCGAGGACGAGATCGAACTGCTCGGCCGCGACGGGCTGCCAGCCGTGGGCGACGCTGCCGGTGCAGGCGCCGTTCTTCACGGCCTCCGGCATCGCGGGGCTGCCGTAGACGCCGATGAAGCGCTCGCGCTCGGTGTCGAAGCCATCGGCGGGGCGGTTGGCCCAGAAGACGGCGTAGTGGTCGCGCCGCTCGCGGTACTCCGTTTTGTGATAAATGGCGGGACCGACGACCTCCACCTCGCCGGTGGAGTAGTTGCGCTGGAAGTTGGAGCTGTCGTCGAGCGCGTCCCAGAGGCAGAACTCCACATAGGGGAAAACCTGCAGCGCCTTCGCTGCCGCGCTCTCGTTGCGCAGGGTCAGGCGCATCAGCAGGCAGTCGTCGCCCTTCGGGACGAAGAACTCCTGCCGGGCGGCGACGCCGTCTTTGGCGCCCTCGAGCACGGTGTAGCCGAGCCCGTGACGGCAGGTATAGGCGTCGAGCGCGGTCTGCGTGGGCTGCCAGCCGGGGTTCCAGACGCTCTCCCCGTCCTTTATATAAATATGGAAGCCCTCGCTGTCGAGCGGGCAGTTGTTGTAGCGGTAGCGCGTCAGACGGCGCAGCCGCGCGTCGCGGTAAAAGCTGTAGCCGCCGGCGGTGTTCGAGAGGAGCGTGAAGAAGGAATCGCTGCCGAGGTAGTTGATCCAGGGCAGGGGGGTGCGCGGCTCGGTGATCACATATTCCCGCCGCGCGTCGTCAAAGTAACCGAAGCGCATGGTTATGTCTCCTTCTTTTAATCGTTTAAGTGTCCCTTTGCTTGTAAGACTATCGCATATTTTTGAAAAAAGCAAGCACTTTTTTTACCAAAACGGACGATCAAAGGCGACTTTGGTAGGACCGACGCGGACGGCTGCGGGCCTGTTTTGAGAAAACACAGCAGATTGTACAAATATGGGGTGAAAAAGCTGTACAAAACTGCTGAAAATAAAAAAACTGCCAAAGAGGACTTGCAAATCGAAACAAAATAGGGTATCGTGAATAGCGTAAACGATTAAGTAAGGAGGCGCCGTACGGTGGTATCGATGAAGGATATCGCGTTGCACTGCGGTGTCTCCGTCGCAACCGTCAGCAAGGCGCTGAACGGGCATCAGGATATCGGCGAGGCGACGCGGGAGCGCATCATGCAGGCCGCCAAGGAGATGGGCTACACCGCCAACTCCGCCGCCCGCGCCCTCAAGACAAACCGGACCTACAACCTCGGCATCCTCTTCGTGGACCTGCAGAACAGCGGCCTCACGCACGAGTATTTCGCGGCGGCGCTCAACAGCTTCCGCATCGAGGCCGAGCGCTCCGGCTACGATATCACCTTCATCAACTCGAACGTCGGCCACCAGAACCGCAGTTATCTGCAGCACGCCCTCTACCGGGGCGTCGACGGGGTGGCGATCATATGCGTGGAGTTTCACGATCCGCTCCTGCAGGAGCTGGTCTACTCCGGCCTCCCCGTGGTCACGCTGGACCACGCTTTCCACAACCGCTCCGCCGTCCTCTCCGACAACATGAACGGGATGGAATCGCTGGTGCGCTTCGCGTATCAGCGGGGGCACCGCCGCATCGCCTACATCCGCGGCGACGACACCGCCGTGACGGAGAACCGCATGACCGGTTTCTTCCGGGCCTGCGAGGCCCTGGGGCTCACGATCCCGAACGAGTATCTGAGCTCCTGCCACTACCACGAGCCGCATAGCTGCTACGAGGCGACGAAGAAAATCCTCGCCCTTCCGAACCGGCCGAGCTGCATCCTCTTCCCCGACGATTACGCCTGCATCGGCGGCATCAACGCGATCCGCGAGGCGGGGCTGCACATCCCGGAGGACATCTCGGTGATCGGCTACGACGGGATGGATCTGGCCAAGACGATCAGCCCCCGGCTCACGACCTGGGAGCAGAACACGGCCGACCTCGGGCGCATCGCGGCCTCCCAGCTCATCGCGTGCATCGAGCATCCCCGCACCACGCCGCCGGAGCACATCACGGTCCCCGGCCGGCTCCTCGAGGGCGAATCGGTCGCCCGGATCTGAGCATCTCCCCTTTTTCATTCGGTGATTGGCAGGTTTCCTGCAAGTAAATAATCACAAAATATTTAAGGAGGAACCAAAATGAAGAAACTGCTCGCAATCGCACTGGCGCTCGTCATGGTCTTCGCGCTGGCCGCCCCCATGGCCTCCGCCGAGGGCAAGACCGTCATCAACGTGATGTCCTTCACGGATGAGGTCCCCAAAATGATCGCCCGCTATGTGGAGCTGCACCCCGAATTCGCTGAGAAGTACGAGATCGAGACCACGATCGTCGCCACCACCGACAACGGCTATCAGAACGCGCTCGACGCGGCTCTGGCCAACGACGAGGTCCCCGATATCTACTGCGCTGAGGCTGCCTTCGTTCTGAAGTATGCCCAGGGCGACGCCTGCGCCTATGCCGCTGCCTATGAGGATCTGGGCATCGACGTGGCTGCGGAGACCGAGGCTGCCGCGATCGCTCCCTACACCATCGAGATCGGCACCCGTCCCTCCGACGGCAAGCTCGTCGGCCTTGGCTATCAGGCCACCGGCGGCGCTTTCATCTATCGCCGCTCCATCGCCGCTGACGTCTTCGGCTCCGACGATCCCGCTGTCGTCGCTGAGGCGATCGGCGCCGGCACCCAGAGCTGGGACAAGTTCTTTGAGGCTGCTGCCGCTCTGAAGGAGAAGGGCTATGCCATCGTCTCCGGCGACGGCGACATCTGGCACGCCATCGAGAACAGCTCCGACTCCGGCTGGATCGTCGACGGCAAGCTGACCATCGACCCGAAGCGCGAGGCCTTCCTCGACCTCTCCAAGGAACTCAAGGACAACGGCTACCACAACGACACGCAGGACTGGACCGAGGCCTGGTATGCTGACATGGCCGGCATCGGCGAGAAGCCCGTCTTCGGTTTCTATGGTCCCGCCTGGCTGATCAACTACGTCATGGCCGGTAACTCCGGCGGCTCCGCTCCCGGCGAGGGCACCTACGGCGACTGGGCCGTCTGCCCGTCCAACGTCGGCTTCTTCTGGGGCGGCACCTGGGTCCTGGCTGGCAAGAATGTCCCCGGCACCGACAAGGCTGAGGCTGTTGCCGACATCATCCGCTGGATCACCCTCGACGCTTCCGAGGATGGCCTGCAGTATGGTTGGGCCAACGGCACCTGGTCCGGCGAGCAGGGCACGAAGGACACCGTCGCTTCCGGCGTTGTCATGGACAAGTCCAACGGCGAGCTCGACTTCCTGGGCGGCCAGAACATGTTCGAGGCCTTTGTTCCCGCCAACGAGTATGCCAACGGCTCCAACCTGACCCAGTATGACGAGGGCATCAACAACTACTGGCGTGACGCTGTCCGTCAGTATACCGCCGGCGAGCTGAGCCGTGAGGACGCCATCGCCGCCTTCATGCAGAACGTCGCCGACAACTTCGACGTCGAAGTCGACTTCTGATCGCAGCCTGTGTAAGGCAATTTCCTAAGCAGATGCGGGGGAAGGATAGCTTCTGCTATCCTTCCCCTTTCATCGTGAGGTTCGCGGGCCCGGATCTGCGCCGGAGCTTCCGGCGCAGATCCGAGCCCGCCGGGCTCGACAAGCTCTCGAAACCATCCCTCAAAGGAGTGAAGAGACGATATGGACAATACCCTCCAGAAAAAGCGGACCTTCAGTTACGCCAAATACGGCTATCTGTTTTCCCTCCCTTTCTTCCTGGCATTTCTGATCTTTAACCTCTACCCGACACTCTACACGATCCTGCTCGGCTTCACGGACAGCAAGGGTCTCGGCAACATCACCTTCCACATCCTGAAGGACGATCCCTGGAAGAACTTCCGGTCGATCCTGAAGGCGCCGACCTTCGCCCTGTCGATCCGGAACACCTTCACGCTCTGGATGATGAACTTCATCCCCCAGATCACGCTGGCGATGCTCCTGACGGCCTGGTTCACCAGCCGCCGCAATCAGATCCGAGGCCAGGGCTTCTTCAAGGTCGTCTTCTATATGCCGAACATCATCACGGCCGCGTCGGTCGCTGTGCTGTTCAACTCCCTCTTCGGCTATCCCAAGGGCCCCGTCAACGACCTGCTGGTGAGCATGGGACTGAGGAGCGAGGCCTTCTACTTCATGAACTTCGCCAAGCCGACCCGCTGGATCGTGGCCTTCATCCAGTTCTGGATGTGGTACGGCTACACGATGATCATCCTGGTCTCCGGCGTGCTCGGCATCAACCCGGAGATCTTCGAGGCGGCGGAGATCGACGGCGCGAGCGACCGGCAGATCTTCTTCCGCATCACGCTGCCGAACCTGCGCACGATCCTGACCTACACGCTCGTCACGAGCCTGATCGGCGGTCTGAGCATGTACGATATCCCGAAGATGCTCAACAACGGCAACCCGAACAACTCGACGCTGACCTCGACCATGTTCATCTTCAACCAGGCCTTCGCGGGCAGCTACATGTACGCCAAGGGCGCGGCGGCGAGCATGATCCTCTTCCTGATCATCGCGTTCTTCTCGGGCATTATCTTCTTCCTGATGCGGGACAGAAAGTGAGAGGGGAGGAATAGAATATGACACTCGAAAAACGCAACGGCAACGTCCTGGTCAAGACCCTGATCTACATCGTCTGCATCTTCCTGGCCGTGCTGAGCCTGTTCCCCTTTGTCGTCATGGCGATCAACGCCACGCGCAGCACCTATCAGATCCAGCAGCACGCGGTCTCGCTGATCCCGTCCACGCACCTGATGGACAACTTCAAGGTCTATACCGGCAAGTCCTTCGACCCCATGCGCGGCTTCCTCAACTCCCTGATCGTGGCCATCGGCGCCACGGCGCTGACCGTGTATTTCTCGACGCTCACGGCCTACGCGCTCGTGGCCTATCGCTGGAAGCTGCGTGAGCCCTTCTTCGCTTTCATCCTCGCCGTCATGATGATCCCCGGCATCGTCACCTCGATCGGCATGTACCAGTTCATGTACCGCATCCACCTGACGAACAACCTCCTGAGCCTGATCCTGCCGGCGATCTACGCGCCGGGCGCGGTCTTCTTCTTCCGACAGTTCATGCTGGCCTCGCTCCCGCTGGAGCTGCTGGATTCGGCGCGCATCGACGGCTCGAAGGAGTTCTACACCTTCAACCACATCGCCATGCCGATCATGAAGCCCGCCATGGCGACGCAGGGCATCTTCACCTTCGTCTACACCTGGAACAACCTCTTCATGCCCTCCATCCTGCTGACGAAGGACAACATGAAGACGATGCCCATCATGGTCGCCATGCTGAAGGGCGATATCTACAAGAGAGAGCACGGCGCGATCTACCTGGGGCTCACGCTCACGGTGCTGCCGCTCTTCATCGTGTATTTCTCGCTCTCCAAGTACATCATCGCCGGCGTCGCTCTCGGCGGCGTCAAGGGATAAATGGACCGGCGCAACAAGCTGCGCGCGTCGCTTGGCGCCTTTCTGCGCACCCTCTGCGACCTGATGCTGCTGAACCTGCTGTGGGCCGTGTGCGTGCTGCCCGTCGTGACCGTCGGGCCCGCCACGTGCGCCCTCTGCGCCGTGTCGCTCAAGCTCGCGCGGGGCGAACCCGTCGCGACGCTCCAGACCTTCTTCACCGCCTTTCGCAGCGGCTTTCGCCGGGCGGTGCTGCTGGGCCTGCTGGGCCTCGGGGGCCTCGCCGTCGCGTATGTGGACTGGCGCTTTGCCCTGGCGCAGACGGGGAGCGTGCGCGTACTGTTCCTCGTCGTCGCTGTGGTCATCAGCGCCGCGGCGCTGGCCTACTGGGCCTGGGCCTTCGCGCTGCACGCGGGCTTCGAGAACAGCCTGAAAGGCACGATCAAGAACGCTTTCTCTCTGGCCTTCGTCGAGCCGGGGAAGACGCTGCTGATCTGGCTCGCCATCGCCGCGCCTGTGCTCATCGCCCTGCTCCTGCCGGAGGTCGCGGTGATCTACCTCGGCTGGGCGTATATCCTCTTCGCGGTCTCCGCGCCCGCCTTTTTCGCGGCGCGGCAGCAGGTGAAGGTCTTCGAGCGCTTCGGCGGGCCAGCCGCCCGGATCGAGCCGCAGGAGGACAATTTCTATCAATAAACCAAAAAGGAAACCGACGAACTGCGGTTTCCTTTTTTTGGAGGGATATCTATGAACCGCAAAGAAGCGGAAGCCAGGGCCCGCGCCCTCGTCGCGCAGATGACGCCGCGCGAAAAGGCGAGCCAGCTCCGCTACGACTCGCCGGCCATCGAGCGCCTGGGGATCCCCGCCTACAACTGGTGGAACGAAGCGCTGCACGGCGTCGCCCGCGGCGGCACGGCCACGAGCTTCCCGCAGGCGATCGGTCTCGCCGCGAGCTTTGACGAGGAACTCATCGAAAAACTGGGCGACGCCGCCGCGACCGAGGGCCGCGCGAAGTACAACGAGCTCGCGGCCCGCGGAGACCGGGACATCTATCACGGGCTGAGCTTCTGGTCGCCCAACATCAACATCTTCCGCGCCCCCCGCTGGGGCCGCGGCCACGAGACCTACGGCGAGGACCCGGTGCTCACGGCCGAGATGGGCGCGAGCTATGTCAGGGGCTTGCAGGGCGAGGGCGACACGATGAAGTCCGCCGCCTGCGCCAAGCACTTCGCGGTACACAGCGGCCCCGAGGCGCTGCGCCACAGCTTCAATGCCGCCGCGAGCCCGAAGGACCTCGAGGAGACCTATCTCCCCGCCTTTGAGGACCTTGTGAGGGAGGCGAAGGTGGAGGCCGTCATGGGCGCCTACAACCGCCTCAACGGCGAGCCCTGCTGCGCGAGCGATTATCTGATGGGGAAGCTCCGCGGCGAGTGGGGCTTCGAGGGGCATTTCGTCTCCGACTGCTGGGCCATCCGGGATTTCCACACCGGCCACATGGTCACGAAGACCTCGGCCGAATCCGCGGCTCTCGCGCTCAAAAAGGGCTGCGACCTCAACTGCGGCAGCAGCTATCAGTGCCTGATGAGCGCGCTGGAGCTGGGGCTGATCGACGAGGAGGATCTGACGCGCGCGGCCGTGCGCCTCTTCACGACGCGCTATCTGCTCGGCATCCTGGGCGAGGGCTCGGAATACGACGCGATCCCCTATACCGCGGTGGAGTGTGAAAAGCATCTCGCGCTCGCGCACGAGGCGGCGCTCAAGTCCTGCGTGCTGCTGAAAAACAACGGCCTGCTGCCGTTGAAGGCGGAGGGTACGATCGGCGTGATCGGCCCCAACGCGAACAGCCGCGGCGCGCTGATCGGCAACTACTACGGCACCTCCTCGCGCTATATCACGGTGCTCGAGGGCATCCAGGACCGCGTGGCGGGCCGGGCGCGCGTACTCTACTCGGAGGGCAGCCACCTCTTCCGCGACCGCGTGGAGGAGCTCGCGCTCGAGGACGACCGCTTGGCCGAGGCCAGGACCGTCGCCGCGAACAGCGACGTCGTGATCCTCACGCTCGGCTACGACGAGCGTCTGGAGGGCGAGGAGTCGGACCAGGGCAACGCCGTCGGCTCGGGCGACAAGGAAGACCTGCTGCTCCCCGCGCCGCAGCGGCGGCTGCTGGACGCAGTGCTCGCCGCGGGCAAGCCCACGGTGGTGCTGCTGATGGCGGGCAGCGCGGTCGATCTCTCCGCCGCCGAGGAAAAGGCGGACGCGATCCTGCTCACCTGGTATCCCGGCGCGCGCGGCGGCAGCGCCGTTGCGGAGCTGCTGTTCGGGGACGCCTCCCCCTCGGGGAAGCTCCCGGTCACCTTTTATCGCAACGAGCAGCTCGACGAGATGCCGGCCTTCACCGACTACGCCATGCGCGGCCGGACTTACCGCTTCTTCGGCGGCGAGCCGCTCTACCCCTTCGGCTATGGCCTGAGCTACGCGGACATGGCCCTGAGCGGCCTGCGCGCGGACCGTGCCGTCGCCCGCGTCACGGTCACGAACCGCAGTGCCTTCACGGCCGAGGAGGTCGTGGAGCTCTACCTGAAGGACGAAGGCTCTCCCGACGCGCCGCTCCATCCCGTGCTCTGCGGCTTTCAGCGGCTCCGCCTGAAGCCTGGCGAGAGCCGGGAGCTTCAGATCCCGCTGGACGAGCGCGCCTTCACGGTCGTGCGCGCGGACGGGAGCCGCGTCCCCGGCAGCGGCCGCTGGACGCTGTACGCGGGCTTCGGCCAGCCGGACGCGCGGACCGCTGCGCTGAGCGGAAAGAACTACCTGCGCGTGACGGTCGAATAAGAAAGAAAACAGTCCCGCCGCAAAACGCTTTCTTTGTCATTCCGAACCAGTGACCGTGTCACTGGTGTGGGAATCCGTTCTCCTTTTTTAAGAGGGGAATACGGATTGCCACGCCAGCCTGCGGGCTGGCTCGCAATGACAGTCCGACGTTTTGCGGCGGGACTGTTTTGCTGTTTTTCAGGCTGCGCCGAGCGCCGCGGCCAGCGCCTCGGCGCCGCAGCCGCTGCGGACGGCGAGGTACCAGCCGTCCGGCAGAAGCCCCGCGAGCGCGGGGAGCCCGGCGCAGGGGAGCGGCTCGGAGGCGTCGACGGCGACGTTCAGGCGAAAGCCCTCCGCGTCGTCGAAGAAGAGCAGGGCGCTGACCCTGCCGACGAGGTCGGCGTCGAGCCGCGCGGCCTCGTTGTAGTTCTCGGTGCCCGCCGTCAGGCCGCTGAGATCGGCACAGTAGAGCGCCGCCTCGACGAGCACGCGGCCGTCCCCGTTGCGGTCGTCGGCCAGCGCCTCGACGCGCTGCCGCAGGGCCTCGACCTGCTCGGACGGCAGCCCCGTAGCGCTGACGAGCGCGAGAGAGTAGTCGGCCTTCGGCGCGAGCAGCCCCGGCAGCACGGCGTAGAGCACGAGCGCGAGCGAGGCGGCCGCGATCAGCACGTGCACGCGGTGATACCACCACCAGGTCTTGAAGTCGGTTTTTTTCTTTTCCATCGTCGATCACCCCAGCAGGCTGCTCGTGGCCTCGTCCTCATACTGACGCGTGTAGAGCCGGAAGTACTGTCCCCGCTGCCGCATGAGTTCTTCGTGCTTCCCGCGCTCGACGATCCTGCCGTCGCGCACGAGCAGGATCAGGTCGGCATTACGGACGGTGGAGAGGCGG
>JAFXTM010000010.1 GCA_017535865.1 Oscillospiraceae bacterium | reverse complement strand
TGGGCTTGGCCTTGGGGATGCCGTCCTGATAGGCGAGACGGGCGGCCGTCTGGAAAGCCATATCGTTGGAGTCGACGGGGTGATAGGAGCCGTCATACAGCGTGGCCTTCAGGCCGACCAGCGGGTAGCCCGCGAGGACGCCCTTCTGCACCGCATTGCGCAGACCCTTTTCGACGGAGGGGAAGAAGTTCTTGGGAACGGAGCCGCCGAAGACCTCCTCGGCGAAGATCATATCGTCCTGCTCCTCCTGGGGCTCGAAGCGGATCCACACGTCGCCGAACTGACCGGAGCCGCCGGACTGCTTCTTGTGGCGGCCGTGGGCCTCGACCTTGCCCTTGATCTTCTCGCGGTAGGCGACGCGGGCGGGCTTGAGCTCAGTGTCCACGTTGTAGAGGTTCTTCAGCTTGGAGCAGAGCACCGCGACCTGGATATCGCCCTGGCCGGAGATGACCATCTGATGGGTCTCGGCGTTGTTGACGAGCGTAAAGGAGATATCCTCCTCGCCCAGCTTGGCGAGACCGCCGGCGACCTTGTCGTCCTGGCCCTTGGTCTTGGGGGAGATGGCCATGGAGAAGTTGGGCTCGGGGATCTCGATGGCGGGCAGCTCCACGTCGTTGCGGGAGTCGACCACGACGTCGCCGGTCTTCCAGTCCATCTTGCCGATGGCGACGATGTCGCCGCAGACGGCCTCGTTCACCTCGACGTTCTTCTTGCCGGTGAAGGTGTAAAGACGGCCCAGCTTGTCGGTGCTGGAGGCGCGGACGTTGCGCAGGGACATACCGGCGCTGACCGTGCCGGCCAGGACCTTCACGAAGCTGTATTTGCCGAACTTGTCGGAAACAGTCTTGAACACGAAGCCGAGCGTGTCGCCGCCCTTGACCTCGGGGGCGGGGCAGTAGTCCGCGATGCCCTGAAGCATGGCGGCCGTGCCCATGTTGGTCATGCCGTCGGTGGCGAAGACGGGAACGACCGTGCGCTCCTTCACGCCGACCTTCAGACCCTCAACGATATCGCCCTCGTCGAGCTCCATCGTTTCAAAAAACTTCTCCATGAGCTCTTCGGTGGCACCGGCGGCGGCCTCCATCAGCTCGGCACGCATGTCCTCAACATGGCCGGCGTCGGCCGCGGGGACGGCGCCCTTCTCGACCTTGCTGCCCTTGGTGATGTAGGCAACGTTGTGGACCAGATCGATGACGCCGCTGCCGTCGCTCGTGGGGATGGTCACGGGGCAGACGATGCTGCCGTACTTGCCCTTCAGGGTCTCGAGAGCCTTGAAGTAGTCGCCATGCTCCTCGCGGCACTTGGTGACGCAGAACATGACGGGCAGGCCCGCGTTCTTCAAATAATTCCAGCTGCGCTGTGCGCCGACGGCGACGGACTCGGCCGTGTCCTTGGCGGAAACGGCGATCACGCCAGCCTCGACCGCGCGCAGGGCGCAGAGCACATCCCCGACGAAGTCAAAGTATCCCGGGCAGTCCAGAACGTTGATCTTGCAGCCGGCGAAATCCACGGGGGCGACAGCGGTGGAGATGGTGATCTGGCGGGCGATCTCTTCCGCGTCGTAGTCGCAGACGGTGTTGCCGTCGGCGACCTTGCCGAGGCGGTCGATGGCGCCGGTGACGTAGAGCATGCTTTCGACCAGACTGGTCTTGCCGCTGTTGCCGTGGCCTAAAACGGCGATGTTGCGAATGTTTTTACTTTCCATGTGTTGCTTCCTCTCTGTCAAGTGTATATTCACAGCTGTTCTGCACAGATACAGAGTATCTCTTTATAAGTATACACTATCCGGAGGGGCTTTGGCAATAGCAATTTTTTCACCGGCAAAAGAAAACTTCCCCGCCCGGGAACGGGCGGGGAAGAGAAACGCGGCGCGGCGCAGTCAGAAGCGGATCAGGCTCACGAGAGCGACCGGGATGAGCCATACGAGCGCATAGAGGAAGAGCGAGGCGATCGAAATGGTCCCGGCGGTGAGCAGCTGGAAGAAGACCGCAAACACGCCGAACACCGAGGCCAGCAGACTGAACATGAGGTTGATGCGCACGGAGAGGAACACGCTGCGCCCCGTGTCGGCCATGTGGACCAGCGGACCGAGACCCTCGCGGCAGAGCACCGCCGCGATCTTGCGGTCTTCGGAGGGCTTGGCGTCGGAGATCACAAAGCGCTCCACATAGGGCGGGAAGTCGTAGCCGTCGGTCGCTACATCGAAGGTCTCGTGCAGCATCTCGGGATTCACGTTGAAGTCCCGGATGGCGAAGACCGGGTGGCGGTTGGAGCGGATCAGGCCGACCAGCGCCTTGCGCACCGTGGGATTCGCTTCGTATTTGATATTGAAGATGCCGTAGAGCACGCCGTCGATCGCGAGCAGGACCGAGGTCTTGTCCACCAGGCGGTAGGGGATGCGCACGTCCATGAGGCGCATCAGCTCCGTGCCGCCGCAGAGGACCGTCTGCCCGTCGATGGTGCCGCGCAGTCCGCCGCCCGGGAGACACTCGAAGGCTTCCAGCGAACACATGCCGCAGTCGTTGCGCTCCATGAGGTCCGCAAAGCAGGGGGCGAGCCCGCAGCCGGAGGCGGCGATCATGGTACCCGCGAAGGCGATGACCTTCTCAGAGGGGATGTCGGCGAAGATGCGGATGGATTCGATCTCGACGCAGTTTTCCGGGAAAAGGTCGCGGTCGGTCACGATCAGGTTGTGGCTGCCGCCGACGTCGCAGAGGCCGGACCATCCGGCGATGGCCGCGCCGCTCGGGAAGATGCGTTCCGAGCCGATGAAGAAGGGCAGCGCGTAGCACAGCAGCGCCGTGAACGGCACGGCGGGCGCGAGGATCGCGGTCAGCACGAACAGAAGCTCGCTCGGGCTCTTCTTGACCAGCACCACGATGAGGCTCATCACAAAGCTGAGAATGAGCAGCAGAGGCGCCGCCCGGTTGTAGAGGACCTCGTCCGGCGCGGCCTCCTCGCTGCGGCGGACAAAGCCGCTGGCGGGCCGCATGGATTTGATCAGCGTGATGGTCTGCTCGGTGAGCTCCGATTCCGCGGTGACGCTGTACGCCTTCTTGCCGATGGCGGGCACGCGCAGGGACTTGCGCAGCCCGCGGGCGGAGAGGAGCGAGGAGAACAGCACGCCGAGCAGGGAGAAGCTGGAGAGCAGGCAGAGCGGGATGTGCTGCGTGCCGAAGCCGTTGAACATGACGACCAGCGCGTCGACCGAACTCAGCAGGCAGGCGAGCACGGCCAGGGAATCGGCCCCGAAGCGGCCGCGCCCGAGATTCACGGCGGCGTTGGTCACCACGTCCAGACTCAGCAGCATAATGCCGAGCTGCAGTCCGAGGCACATGCCGGCCGCCACCTCAACGGTGCGCAGCATGCCGCTTGCCGGGATGCCGAGCGAGATATAGGCGAGGACGAGCCAGAGGACGAGCGCGATGCGGAAGCGCAGACGCAGCGACTGCACCTGCGTGCCATAGTAGTGGGAGGCCTCCGCGGGCCTGAGCTCGGGGCCCAGGTCCTCCTCATCATCCTCCATGGTCTCGCCGCTGTGCGGCTTGCCGACCCCGCGCAGGCGAATCAGCAGCCCGGAGGCCAGCCCCGCGAGGTATTGACCGAAGCTGGGAAAGGCGTTGGCGTCGGTCTCCTCGGCCTCGTATTCGTCGTCCACGGCGTAGGCTGCGGGCGAGGCGTCGACGTCCTCCAGACCCGCCGCCGTCTCCCTTTCGGGATCGGAGACCGCTGCGGGCGATTTCTTCTTTTTCTTTTCGCGCCGTCCGGCGAGGCCGCGCAGGCGGCCCAACATGGCCGCGGCCGGCTTCTCCGCCGGGGCGGCTTCTTCCTCGTCAGGCACGTGATCCGCAGCATCCGGCTCCTCTGCGGGCGTGCGGAGGTCTGCGCCGCCCTCGGGTGCTTCCGCCGCCGTTTCCGCGGGCGGTTCCGTGCCGCCTGCCGCGGGGACGATCGGCTCCTCGCCGGAGGGCGCCGGTTCCTCTGTCTTGTCCGCAGGCTCCTCGGCCTGAGGCTCCCTGCGGAGGCCCCGGCGCGTGATGGCGAAGAGATTGCGCGCTTCAGCCTCCAGGGCCGCCCGACGGCTCCGCGACGGGCGCGGCTCCTCCCGCGCGGTCTCCGCCCGGACGGGCTCCTCCGCGGCGGGATCGAACAGCGGCTCCTCGTCCTCGACCGAGGACGGCGTGAAGCCGTGGAATTCCGCCAGGATATCCTCTACCGACAGGTGGGTGCTCGGCGGCACGGACGCAGCCTCGGAGCGGCGGCCCTGCAGCGGGCGGATCCCCGCAGGAAGAGAAGTTTCTTCGTCGGGAGACGTGTTCACTTGTGCGCTTTCTGGCGTCATGGACGATCTCACCCGGTCTGCGGGCGCGCCCCCTTCGGAGGGGCCCGTCCGGTATTCGCTCAGGATATCCCGCAGCTGCGGTCCGTCCCCGGGGCGGTAGCCGCCGTCGGCGGCGCTGCTTGCGGGCTCTTCATAGGGCGCGGTCTCGATGCCGCGCAGATGGCTGCCCGCCCCCGGATAGAGGGAGACCTCCGGCTCGTCGGCGTGGGCTTCCTGCCAGGAGGCGTGCAGGATATCCTGCACCGCGCGGCCGTCCTGGGGGTAGATGGGCTCGGGCTCCTCGGCCGGAGGACCCAGGAATTCCTCCCAGTCGTCCGCCTCGCCCAGCTCTACGGCCATGGCGTAGCGGGAGGGCCCGCCGTCGGAGCGGTATTCCTCGAGGATCTCCCGCAGGGAGACGGCAAAGGGCTTGGGCTCTTCCTCGAAAAAGACCTCCCCGCGCTCGGGAAGATAGGTCTCGAGACCGGAATCGTCCGGCTCGGGCGTCGAGATATGCCGTTCGGGGCGGGACGCGGGCTCCGCCGGGGCCGGTTCGCTTTTCTTTTTTCTTCTGAATGGCAGGCGTGCCAAGCGCTTCTCCCTCCCTTCGTCTCTGTCTGCAGGGAAACGATCAAAGACTGCGCTGCCTCAAAACCTCGTACATCGTGATGGCGGCGGCGGCCGAGGCGTTGAGTGAACCGAGCTGTCCCTTCATGGGCAGGCTCACGATATAGTCGCAGCTCTCCGCGACCAGACGGCCCATCCCGTCGCCCTCGGAGCCGATCACCAGGGCCAGAGGCCCGGTAAAATCGGTGTGCCAGAGATCGCTCGCCCCGTCGGCGGCGGTCCCATAGATCCAGAGCCCGTGCTCCTTGAGCTCCCGGATCACGGCCGGGAGGTTCGGCACGCGCGCGATGGCCATGTGCTCGGCAGCGCCGGCGCTGGCCTTGTCCACGACCGCGGTGAGTCCGGCGCTGCGGCGCTTTGGAATGATGACCCCGTGCGCCCCGGCGCACTCTGCCGAGCGGATGATCGCGCCGAGGTTGTGCCCGTCGCTGATCTCGTCGCAGACGATGACGAAGGGGACTTCGCCCCGTTTCTCGGCAAGAGCGAGAATATCGTCCACCGAGCAGTATTCCCGCACGGCGCAGACGGCGATCACGCCCTGGTGGGCGTGGGTCTGGCTCATGAAGTCCAGCTTGCGGCGGTCGCACTCGACGACCACGATCCCTTTGTCCCGGGCCTTGGATGCGATATGCCCAAGCGTCTTGTCCACCTCGCCGCGGCTGATGTAGAGCTTGTCGATGGCGCGCCCGGCCCGCAGAGCCTCGATCACCGCGTTGCGGCCCTCGATGAGTTCGTTCTGGATCCCCGTGTCTCTGTCCATATATCGATACGTCTCCAACATATATTTATACGGATAACACTATAACACAAGATACGGTAAATGCAAAGCTTTTCTTTCCGTTTTTTGAAAGAAAATCGCCCTCCCGTTCGGGAGGGCGAAAAGCGCGGCAGCGCCTGTCAGGCTGACGGCGTCAGGATCGCAATGGAATAGGGCGGCATACTCAGGCCAGCCCTCACGGGCCGGTAGGAGACGGTATACGCCGGATTGGCGCAGAGGGACGCGGCCAGGGTCCGGAAGCCTGCCGGCAGGCTCATCGGGGCGAGCCGCACCCAGGAGTCGGAGGGATTGACGATGAGCACCAACTCTTCCCCCGCGTATTCCCGCCGGATCAGGCAGAGCTCGTCAAAGTCGCAGGGAAGCACGGTGCTCGTCCCGCGCGCGATGGCCGGGAACTGTGCCCGCAGCGAGAGCGCCTGCCGGTAATAGTTCAGCAGCGAGGCGGGGTCCGCGTCCTGCTCCGCGACGGAGGGATAGGCGTATTCCACCTTTGTTGTCCCGGGCGGCGGCAGGGTGGTCGAGGTCTCGTCCGTCCACAGCATGCCGATGCGTTTGTTGGGATCCTCCCCGCTGCCGACCATGCCGATCTCCTGCCCGTAATAGAGGAAAACCGCGCCGCGCATCAGGCAGAGGAGCCCGCCGGCCATCTTTGTCTTCTCGGGGCTCGAGCGCCCGGTAAAGCCCACGGTCCGCCCGGTGTCGTGGTTTTCCGTGAAGGGGGCCGGGATCGTGCCGGCCGGGAGCGTCTCCTCCAGCAGAGCCGTGTACTCGCCGTAGCTCCGCCCGGGGTGGCGGTTCGCACGGCCGAGCACCCGGGCGATATAGCCCTCCGCCTGCGAGACGGGGAAAGTGAAAAAGCTGTCCACGCGCGCCTCGCTCAGGCGCGCGATGCTGTCCAGGTCCGTCCAGGCCTCCGCGACCAGGAAGCAGTCCGGCCGGATGGCGTGCGCGGTGTCCGCCAGCCAGTCCAGAAAGGCGAGGTTGCGCTCCGTATCGCCCGTATAGTAGCTCGTCACCGCGTCGAGCCGGAAGCCGTCGACTCCGACGTTGAGCAGCCAGAAACGCAGGATGCAGGCGATCTGCTCCCGGACCGCGGAGCAGTCGAGGTTCAGATCGGGCATGCTGGCCACGAAGCGGCTTTCATACCAGACGCCGTTTATTTCGCTGTATCCGTTCTGCGGCTCCGCGCTCCAGTTGAACCAGCCGCGGAAGGGAGAGGTCTCCGAATCCGCCGCGCTCCGGAACCAGGGATGCTCGCTGGAGCAATGGTTGATCGGCAGGTCGAGGATGACGCGTATGCCGTGCGCGTGCGCCTCGGCGAGCAGCGCGCGCATATCCTCAAGCGTGCCGTACTCCGGATCGATGTCGAAATAGTCCGTCACGTCGTACTTGTGGTAGCTGGGCGAGGGCATGACCGGCATGAGCCAGATGCCGCCGCAGCCGAGCGAGGAGATATAGTCGAGCTTCCGGGTGACGCCGTTCAGGTCGCCGAGCCCGTCCCCGTCACTGTCGCAGAAGGAACGGACAAAGATCTCGTACCAGGCGTCAGGCTGTTCGTCCCACGCGGCGGAAGCCGACGCGGCGGGGCACAGGCCGAGAAGCAGGACAAAGCTGAGGATCAGACAGAAAACACGCGGTTTCACCGGACGGTCGCCTCCTTTTTTCTTATTATACCGCGCCCGCGCCATTCCGACAAGCGGGGAAGGAACAGAAGGAGAAGCAGAGCATTTTTAACAAAAAAGAGAGGGGGTTTTTGTGCGTTTGGACAGTTGAAGTGATTACTTTAGCGTGATAAAATCAGCACTATGAAAGGCACTGCGTTGCAGTCGTCCGTCTGCCGCGCAGACCGAATTTTATACGAAAGGACAATGAAAAATGAAAAAACTCATCGCACTGCTTCTGGCCGTCGTGATGGTCTTTGCGCTTGCAGCCTGCGGCCAGAGTGCGAAGCCGGCTGCCACCGAAGCCCCCAAGGCCGAGGAGCCCGCTCCCGCCGAGGAAGCCGCTCCCGCTGAGGAAGCCGCTCCCGCCGAAGAAGCCGCGCCTGCCAGCAGCGGCGCAAAGAGCCTGAAGGTTTGGGTCGCCGACAACGTGGTCGACTTCACCAAGGAGCAGATCGCCGTCTTTATGGAGGCGCATCCCGAGTACGCCGGCTACAGCGTCACCGTGGAGCCCGTCGGCGAGGGCGACGCCGCTTCCAACATGCTGACCGACGTGGAGGCCGGCGCCGACCTCTTCGGCTTCCCGCAGGACCAGCTGGCCCGTCTTGTTGCGGCCAACGCGCTGATCGAGCTGTCTGAGGAGAACGCCGCCGTCGTCGCCAAGGAAAACGACGCCGGCTCCGTTGCCGCCGCTACCCTGGGCGACCTGATCTATGCCTATCCTCTGACCTCCGACAACGGCTACTTCCTGTACTATGACAAGAGCGTCATCTCCGATCCCTCCACGCTCGAGGGCATCCTTGCCGACTGCGAGGCCGCCGGCAAGAGCTTCTACTACGATCTCCGCTCCGGCTGGTACCAGCCCGCCTTCTTCTTCGGCGCCGGCTGCGTCCTGACCTATGACACGGACGACACGGGCGCTTTCACCAAATGCAACATCGACTACGCCTCCGACAAGGGCGTCGGCGCCATGAAGGCTCTGATCGCCCTGGCGAAGTCTCCCGCCTTCGTGAACGGCTCCTCCGTCGGTAACGCCACCAACGCCGCCGCGATCGTGGACGGCACCTGGGATGCGGACGCCGCCAAGGAGATGTTCGGGGAGAACTACGCCTGCGCGAAGCTCCCCACGGTTGAAATCAACGGCGAGGCTGCCCAGCTGAGCGGCTTCGGCGGCTTCAAGCTGCTGGGCGTGAAGCCCCAGACCGACGATGAGAAGCTGGCGCTCTGCGACGCCCTGGCGCTCTTCCTCTCCAGCGGCGAGGTCCAGATCGCCCGCTACAACGCCGTCTCTTGGGGTCCCTCCAACCTGAGCGCGCAGGCGGATCCCGCCGTCCAGGCGGACGAGGCGCTTGCCGCCCTCGGCCAGCAGCTCGCCTTTGCGATCCCGCAGGGCCAGTACCCGGGCGATTACTGGGGCCGTGCTGAGGCGCTGGGCGACTCCATCATCTCCGGCGAGTACAACGACGCCGACGACGCCAAGCTCATGGAAGTGCTGCAGGCCTTCCAGGATACCTGCATCGGCTACGCGAAGTAATATCTGACGAAGCAAGGCAGGGCGTCGCCCTGCCTTGTTTCGTTCCCGGACAGTATATCTTTGGGTTGGGAGGATCCAAGCATGGATGATACAAAGAGAGACGGAGCGCTGTCGCGCTTCTTCGCCTGGCTCGGGAAGGACCTGAAGGAGATCGGGCTGACCTTCGCAGAGGGCGACTGGAAGACGAAGCTCAGCTTTCTCATCATGGGCTTCGGCCAGCTGCTGCGCGGGCAGGTCGTCCGCGGGCTGACGATGCTCGCCCTGGAGGGCGGCGTCCTCTATTATGTTTTTGCTTTCGGATGGAACTATCTGAAGGATATTTTCACGCTCGGCACGGTGGCGACGCACAAGGAAGGGCGCCGCACCGTTTACGGCGACAACAGCTTTCTGATCCTGCTCTACGGCCTGCTCACCATCGTCATTATCCTCGCGCTGATCTATCTCTGGCGCGTCAACCTCAAGCAGAACCGGGAGGCCGAGCAGCGGCTGAAACGGGGCAAGCGCCTGCCGACCAACCGGGAGGATCTGGCCTCGCTCTTTGACAAGAACTTCGACAAGACCCTGCTGGCGGTGCCGGTGCTGGGTATTTTCATCTTCACAGCGCTGCCGATCATCTTCATGATCTGCATCGCCTTTACCAACTACGACAAGAACCACCAGCCGCCCTCCAATCTGTTCTCCTGGGTGGGACTGGACAACTTCAAGGAGCTCTTTGGCATAGGCGGCGAGGGCTTCGGCGGCACCTTCTTCTATGTCCTCGGCTGGACGCTGGTCTGGGCCTTCTTCGCCACCTTCCTGACCTACTTCCTCGGCATGGCCGTAGCCATCATGATCAACAAGAAGGGCATCAAGCTGAAAAAGCTTTGGCGCACGATCCTGGTCATGACCATCGCGGTGCCGCAGTTCGTGTCGCTGCTGTATGTCGGCAAGATGTTCGCCGCAGACGGCCTGGTCAACGCCTACCTGCTCAAATGGGGCTGGATCCAGCGGGCGATCCCCTTCTGGCAGAACGCGACCTACGCCCGCATCCTGATCATCGCCATCAACCTCTGGATCGGCATCCCCTATACGATGCTGATCGTGACGGGCCTGCTGATGAACATCCCGGCCGAGCTCTATGAGAGCGCGCGCATCGACGGGGCCAATCCCTTTCAGACCTTCCGGAAGATCACCCTGCCCTACATGCTCTTTGTCACCGGCCCCTTCCTGCTGACCCAGTTCATCGGAAACCTCAACAACTTCAACGTCATCTTCCTGCTGAACCAGGGCAACCCCAAGAGCATGTCGCTGGCCAAGAACGCCGGTTCCACCGACCTGCTGGTCACCTGGCTCTACAAGATGACCATCAACGACGCCAACTACAAGATCGCAGCCGTCATCGGCATCATGGTCTTCCTGGTCACGGCCGTGATCTCGCTGGTCGTGTACAACATGATGCCGTCGGTCAAGGATGAGGAGGGATTCCAGTAATGGCTAGAAGAAGAAAGATCGGAAACGCAGTCGTCTATCTGATTTTGATCCTGATGAGCATCATCTGGCTCTTCCCCTTTGTCGGCCTGGTGCTGCAGAGCTTCCGCGGCGAGTACGGCGGCATGGTGGACTATCTGGTGTCCAAGCAGTTCTCGCTGGTGAACTATCAGTTCCTATTCGGCGGCGGCAGCAACTTCCCGCGCTGGTACCTGAACACCCTCATCATCGCGCTGGCGGTGTCCGTGCTGCAGACCGTCGTCATCATCTGCGTAAGCTACGCGCTCAGCCGCATGCGTTTCCGGGGCCGCAAGGCGCTGATGAACATCTGGCTGGTGCTGGGCATGTTCCCGGGCTTTTTGACGATGATCTGCCTGTACTTCCTGCTCAAGCAGATGGGCCTGACGATGGGCGGGGCGGTGCCCGGTTTGATCCTGATCTCGGTGGCGAGCTCCGGCATGGGCTACTACGTCTGCAAGGGCTACTTTGACACGATCCCGAAATCACTGGACGAGGCGGCCATCATCGACGGCGCGACCCGCGCCCAGATCCTCTGGAAGATGATCATCCCGCTCTCCAAGCCCATCATCATCTACACCGCGCTGGTCGCCTTCATGGCGCCCTGGTGCGACTACATCTTCGCCTCCTACGTGGCCTTCGGCTACGAAAAGGGCTACAACGTCGCCGTGGCCATGACCCGCTGGGTATGGACCAACGACTACCAGGGCTATTTCACCCGCTTCTGCGCGGGCGGCATCCTGGTCGCGATCCCCGTCACGATCCTCTTCATGTGCCTGCAGAAGTACTATGTCGAGGGCGTCACCGGCGGCGCGGTCAAGGGATAACGCCGTCTGCCCCTGTGATCGTGCGCGAACCCTTGGCTGAGATGCCGCAGCGGTTCCCGCACAGGCAAACAAAAAGAGGCTGCAGCTTTTGCTGCAGCCTCTTTTTCAATTGACCTGCTCTTCAAAAAAAGCGTCCAGGGCGTCCAGCCGGACCGTCAGATACGCTTTGAGAAAGGCGACCTGCCCCTCGAAAGAGTCTCCCGACGCCGTGTTGTAATAGACGGCGACCGCGTCGGAGAGCGGCGGCTCGGGCCAGCGGAAATGGTCCGTCCGCGCGGAAGCGGACACTTCTTCGGCATATTCGTCGATGGAGCGCAGGACGCCGGTCGGATCCGTCTCTTCTCCCAGCAGGATCCGGATGGCGGGCCGGAAGATCCGCGCATAGCGCGCCGCTGCCTCCGCGTGAAAATCCGCATGCTTGGCCGCCTGCGAGAGCCAGGACCAGGCCGGCTTCTGATCCTGCGACAGGCGGAGGACCTCCGGATCGCACTGCCTGCTCCAGAGACCGAGCGTGTTGTCCAGATCCCAGACCGGCCCGACATAGAGCTTCGGATCGACGGGATCGGAATCCTTGTAAAAATAACAGTAAGGCCCGTCGTAGTCGTCCAGCACCTCGGCGAGCAGATAGCGGCTGACCAGCGTGGAGAGATCGAGCAGCTCGGTATAGTGCTGTCCGGAGGCGGGATCGACGCCGTCTTCGGAGAAGAGGGCGTCCTCTGCGCGCTGGAAGAGCGAAGCGAGATACTCCGTCTGCGCCCTGCTGAGGTACTTTGGCTCCTGCGGCGTAAAGGGACAGCCCCGCTCCGAAACAAAGGCGGAGGCCTCCTTGTCATAGCGCGCCTTTTTGTTGAGCAGGACGAGGTATCCGCCCGTCGGGTCCTCCGGTTCGGCGGGAAGGTCGTAGTATTTCTGCGCGCCGGGACCGTACTCAAGCGCGCCCAGAGGCTCCAGTGCGGAGAAATCAAGTCCGGGGTTCATGTCTTCTATGAGCTTCTCCAGGTCGCGGACCGCAATGCGGCCAGAGGCGATCTCAACCTTTTCCGTCAGGAGATAGGTGCCCTGGTAATCGTTGTTCAGATACAGGTCCACCGGCTGCGCGGCAGGCGTGTAGGCAAACGCGCCGCAGTAGCGGGCCAGATCGAGCCCCAGCGTGTTTCGGATCTCGGAACGGTCCAGGGCGTTGGCCAGCAGGATCCAGGTCCTGCCCGGACGCTCCCCTGCGAGAGGGAGCTTTTCCGCGAGCTTGATCTGGTAGGGCTTTTTGTCGTTGTGAAAAGTCGAGTTGCCCCGGGCGCGCACGGCGGTCAGCGGCTCCCGGTACAGCACGCGGCCGTCGGCGTCCGTCATCAGCAGCCGACCTGGTTCCCGCACGCTTTTGTCGGCGTGGATGGCGCCGCTGCTGCCGCTGTCCGTTTGGATGAAGAGGACGGGAAGCCCGCCCGTCTGCCGGACCGTCACGAAGCTCTCCCGGCCGCTTAAGGGGCTGACGGAAAACGGCTCATCCGGCTCCAGAGAGATTCGGTCGCCGCTCCGATAAAACCGCCCGTCGATCTGAAGCTCTTCCGTGCCGGAGAAAAAGACGCGCAGCCGGGAGGTGTCCCAATCACCCGGAAGGACGCAGCCGTACTGCCGCTCCTCCGCGAGGGGGAAAAGGCCGATCAGGTCCTCCGGCATGCTGCCGGAAGCGGTTTCCCGGACGGCCTGCTCCCGGCCGAGATAAAACAGGCCGGGCGGTTCCGCAGTCTCTCCCCGTTCCGAAAAAACCGTGAAAGCGGCCAGCGAAGCCAGGAGCAGCAGAAACGCAGAAAAGCTCTTTATAAGGGTTCGCCCGCGCATGCGCTCACGCCCTTTCCGAAAAAAGGATCTTCTGTCCGCCCCGCGATCTTCCGGCAGAGGCAGCGGGTTGCCGCCGGCTGAGGCAAAACACTGTTTTTCATTATAGCGGGACGCGGGCGGTTTTGCAAGCCGCCTGCCTGCCCCGGACAGGTGACCTTGTATTTACCGACAGGCCATGATATAATGAGGCAAAATCCAATCCTTTTTTTGCCATTTCAAGCGATAATCCCAGCGACATTCGGCAAAAGCAGGCGTAATGTCCGTTCCTTTGACGGGGTGGGCTCCCGTATGTCGGGAGAGAGGCGGTGAGAAAACATGGATAAGATCGCAGTGCTGATCCCCTGCTATAACGAAGCGCCAACCATTGAAAACGTGGTGCGGAGCTTTCGCGAGGCCCTGCCGGAGAGCACGATCTATGTCTATGACAACAACTCAACGGACGATACGGCTCGCCTCGCCGCTGCCGCCGGCGCCGTCGTGCGCTGTGAGCGCCGCCAGGGAAAGGGGAACGTCATCCGCCGCATGTTTCGGGAGATCGACGCTGCATGCTATGTGCTGACGGACGGCGACGATACCTATCCGGCCGAGTGCGCGCCCGCCATGGTGAGAAAAGTCCTGGAGCAGCAGGCGGACATGGTGGTGGGCGACCGCCTCTCCTCCACCTATTATGAGAAAAACACGCGGCCCTTTCACGGCCTGGGGAACCGGCTGGTCCGGGAGAGCGTCAACTTTCTGTTTCGCTGCGATATCCGGGACGTCCTGACCGGTTATCGGGCCTTCAGCTATCAGTTCGTAAAGAGTTTCCCCGTGCTCTCGCAGGGCTTTGAGATCGAAACGGAGATGACCGTGCACGCGGTGGACAAGAACCTGCTTGTTATGAACGAGGTGGTCGGATACCGCAGCCGCCCGGAGGGGAGCGAGTCGAAGCTCCACACGGTCTCCGACGGGCTGAAAGTGCTCGGCACGGTCTTCAAGCTGTTCTGTCACTATAAGCCCCTGGCATTTTTCGGTTGGATTGCCCTGCTCCTCGCGGCGGTCTCGATCGGCTTTTTCATCCCGGTCCTGGTCGAGTACGCGCGCACGGGGCTGGTCCCCCGCTTCCCGACGCTGATCGTGTGCGGCCTGGTGATGGTCGCGGCGACCCAGTCCTTTTTCGCCGGGCTGATCCTGGAAAACATTCAGAAGAAAAACCGGCAGGATTTCGAATTTGAGCTGATGCGGATCCACTCCCGGGGGAAAGACCATGAGCGGCAGGATTGATCAGACCCGAAGGACGGGATGGAAGCGTGTTCTCATCCCCGCGGCGATCACCTTCCTGGCTTTTTCCGTAGAGCTGGACAACCCGGGGATCGGCGGCGCTGCCCTGCGTGTCCTCGTGCTGAATCTGATCGGCTCGTTTCGCGGATTCCGCATTGCCGACGCCGTCCTGCTTCCCTGTCTGGTCCTGCTCTACTGGTTTATGGAAAGCCGGGCCGGCAAGCCGGAGCGGAGAGACTGGACGGTCAAGGTGTTGAGTGTCCTGTTCGCCTTGTTCATGGTCCTCGGTTATTCCTTCGAAAAGGACGATTCCTGGCAGCTGGTCCTGACGGTCCGGAACGGGCAGATCCTGAAAGCGGCCCTGTGCTTCTGGGGTTACCGTCTGTTCTTTGAACGCGTGCTGCACTGTCTGTTTTTTGTTCTGGACAGGTTTTTCTCCGCCGTTCCGGAAACGCTGCCCGCGGAGAGGGACGGCAGACGGCTCGGCCGTTACGGGCGGCGCCTGGAGGAAAAGCCCTTTCGGACAGTGTTCCTTACCCTGCTCCTTGCATATACGCCCCACATCCTCCTGTCATATCCGGCGATCTTCATGGGCGATAACCGCGCCCAGATCGTCCAGGCCTTTCCTGTGCTGGGCTCGGTCGGCGGGTCGTATATGTCCGGGGCCCGGCTCCTGTCGGAGTCGGTGTTCATCAACCAGCATCATCCGATCCTCCATACCTGGCTGATCCATGGGTGCCTGCTGCTGGGAAACGCACTCTTTCATTCCTTCAACGCCGGGGCCTTCCTCTGCGCGCTCGTGCATGCGCTCAGCCTGATCGCCGCATATTCCGGCGCGTCGGCTTTTTTGCTCCGTGAACGCATTATCAGGACAGAACACGCGCTCCTTCTGATCGCGTATGCCTTCGTCCATCCGCTGATCCACAATTATCTGTGCCTGCTCACGAAGGATGTGCTCCTGGCCGCCGTGCTGATTCTTCTGGTGTGGGCGTTTTATCTGCTCCTGACGGGCCGGCGCGGAGGGAAGACCTATATGTTCATGGCGCTCGCCTGCGTGGGGATGCTGCTCCTGCGCAATGACTGGAAATATCTCCTGCCCTTGGCGCTCCTGGCAGCGGGGCTGCTCCAACGCCCGACCCGGAAGGTCTTTCTTGCCTTCGGCTGCTTTGCGCTTTTCACGGGATTTGCCGTGTATGGGCTGCTGTTTCCCGCGCTCCGGTATACACCGGGAAGCGTCCGCGAAATGCTCTCGATCCCCTTCCAGCAGACGGCCCGCTATGTCGCGTACCATGCCGACGACGTGACCGACGGGGAAAGAGAGGCGATCGACGCGGTGCTGGATTACGCCTCGCTCAAGGAAAACTACAATCCCGACAAATCCGACGCGGTCAAAAAGACCTATCGCGAGGAGGCGACCGGGAAAGAGCTGCTGCGGTATTTCCGCGCCTGGGCGGCCATGCTTTGGAAGCATCCCGGGACCTATGTCCAGGCGACCATGAACAACTACTATCAGTACTTCTACCCGGGGGTCCGGTTCCGGTACAACTATTCTTATCGCTGGTCGGAAACGTGCATCGAAGATACCAACAAAGCGATCAAGGCCCTGGGACAGGCGTTTTCATATCCGGAGAGCACGGCGGGCTTTCGCTCGGCGAGCGACAGGATCTATACCGCGATCCGTTCGTTCCCCGGCTTTTCGCTTCTGATGACGCCTGCCGTCTACACCTGGCTTATGCTGATCATGCTGTTTTACGGGATACGGAGAAGGCAAACGGCCGCTCTGGCGCTGCTGGCGCCTCCGCTGGGGACGCTGCTCATGTGCGTGCTGGGGCCGTGCAACGGCTATTACGGCCGTTATCAGTTCCCGGCCGTCGTCCTCATGCCGATCCTGATCCCCCTGTTTCTGGCCTGCTGCAGGCGGGAGGGAGACCGCCGCGAAGAGGCGGGTGAGCCATGACAAAAAGCGCCGGTCGGGCCAAGGCCTGACCGGCGCTTTTGCTGCGCGGTTATTGCGCGGGATCAAAAGGCTGCGCCGCCCCGAGCTTCTCCACGAGAAGGCGCAGCGCCGCGGAGCGGTGGCTGATGCGGTTTTTTTCCTCGGGCGCAAGCTCGGCCGAGGTGCAGCCGTATTCCGGCAGATAGAAGAGTGGGTCGTAGCCGAAGCCGTTGGAGCCGCTCTCGCCGTGGGCGATCACGCCGTAGAAATAGCCCTCGGCCGAGACCTCCGTCCCGTCGGGTCGGGCCAGCACGATCGCGCAGGTGAAGTGTGCGCCGCGCGCCTCGTCCGGCACGTCCCGCAGCACCTCGAGGAGCTTGCGGTTATTGGCCTTGTCGTCGCCGTGTACGCCGCTGTAACGGGCGGAGTAGATCCCCGGCGCGCCGCCGAGCGCGTCGACGCAGAGCCCGCTGTCGTCCGCGAGTGCGCAGCAGCCGGAGATCGCCGCGATCTCCCGCGCTTTTTTTCCGGCGTTTTCCAGGAAAGTCTCGCCGTCCTCGACGGTCTCATGGTCGATCCCCGCCTCGCGCAGAGAGAGGATCTCCTCAAAGCGGCTGCCGAGGATGGCCTTGATCTCGACGAGCTTGTGGGCGTTGTTGGAGGCAATGATCAGTTTCATGGCGGCATCTCCTGCAATTTGGGATAGGGACACTATAGCGGAAAAACAAGAACTTTGCAAGAGGCTTGCCAAGCGCGGGGAAAACCCATATAATACGGACAGAGAACAAGATGGGACGCTGAGCGTCCGATAAAAGGAGGTCCGCATGGACGAAAGCATACTGACCTTCACCGAAGCGCTGGCCTCGGCTGCGCCCGCGCCGGGCGGCGGCGGCGCGGCGGCGCTGATGGGCGCGCTGGCGGCCTCGCTCGGGGCGATGGCCTCCCGGCTCAGCGCCGGGCGGAAAGGCGATGCGGAGCGTTCCGCGCGCCTGAACGGAGACGCGGAAAGCTGCGAGGCGCTGCGCCTGCGCTTTCTGGAACAGATCGCGGCGGACGAGGCCGCCTTTCTGCCGCTCGCGGCTGCCTACAAACTGCCGAAGGACGAGCCGGAGCGGGCGGAGACGCTGCGCGCGGCCTCGCTTGGGGCCTGCGGGGCAGCGCTGGAGATGCTGCGCCTGTGCGGAAAGACCGCGGCGCTGCTCGCCGCCCTGCGGCGGGACACGAACCCGCTGCTGCTCTCCGACGTGGGATGCGCCGCGGCTGCCTGCCGCGCCGCTCTGCTGTGCGCGGCGCTGAACGTGTATGTGAACACGAAGCCTTACCCAGCCGACCCGGAGGCCGTCGGCCTGAATGCGCTGACGGAGTCGATGCTGCGGGAGCATCTTCCGGTGCTCGAAGATCTTGAACTGCAGATCCTGATGGATCTGAGAAACGAGGAGACATGAGCCGGATCCTGTACGGTGCCCCGGTGGCCGAAAAGCTGCGCGGGGAACTGCGCGGCCGCATCGCCGTGCTGAAAGAGCGCGGGATCACGCCCACGCTCGCGCTGGTGCGCGTGGGGGAAGATCCGGGAAGTCTGAGCTATGAGCGCTCGACGCTCCGCGTCTGCGAAAAGCTGGGGATCGCGGTGCGGCAGGAGCTGCTGCCGGCGGAGAGCGGCACGGAGAAGCTCGCGGAGACGCTGCGTGCGGTCAGCGCGGACCCTGCGGTCCACGGCTGCCTGCCCCTGCGCCCCCTGCCGCCGCAGATCGACGAGGCCCGCGCCTGGGCGGCGCTGAGCCCGGAGAAGGATGTGGACGGTGTGACCGACGCCTCGCTGCGCCTGGCTTTTGTTGGCCGCGGGCCGGGCTTCTGCCCCTGCACGCCGGAGGCGGTGCTGGATCTGCTGCGCTTTTATGACTGTCCGCTGGACGGCGCGAAGGTCTGCATCCTCGGGCGCAGCCTCGTAGTGGGGCGGCCGCTTGCGCTTCTGATGACGGTGCGCAACGCCACCGTTGTCGTCTGTCATACCCATACTCCCGCGGAGGCCGAAATCTGCCGCCGGGCGGATATCGTGGTGGCGGCCACGCGCAAGATCGGGCTTATCACGCCGGACTATGTCCGCGAGGGCCAGGTCGTCATCGACGTGGGGACGGTGCCGGACGCGGACGGGAAACTCCACGGGAACGCTGCCTTTGAGGAGATCTCGCCGATCGTGCGCGCGATCAGCCCGGTGCCGGGCGGCGTCGGCGCCATCACGACGACGGTGCTCATGCGCCACGTGGTCGAGGCGGCTGAAAAACTCTCTTGACTTGCGGCGCGGATCGCCGTATGATCGGAACGCAAGAAGGAAGGAGCGGATACGAAGCATTCGCCGGAAGGCGGAAGCGGAGTGAAGCGAGTTTCTTCTGACGACAGAGTAGGACCAGCGCGTTGACCGCCTCCGGCGGTCTGGAGTGCCGCGGAATGGGAAGTTGCCCGCGGACGAAATCGGTGCTGCCTCCGCTTCCGCTGCCACAAGAGGAATGCATCTCCTTTCGTGGCAACCGTCACGAAAGGAGTCTTTTTATGCCAAAACTTACGACCCGGACGCTCACGCTTTCGGCGATGCTGACAGCGCTGGAGATCGTGCTCTCGCGCTTTCTGTCGATCAGTGCCTGGAACATGAAGATCGGCTTCGCCTTTGTACCGGTAGTGCTCGCGGCGCTGCTGCTCGGCCCGCTGAGCGCCGGGATCGTCGCGGCGCTCGCGGATCTCCTCGGGGCTCTGCTCTTCCCGACCGGACCCTATTTTCCCGGATTTACGCTGACCGCCTTCCTGATGGGCCTGTGCTACGGGCTCTTTCTGTATCCGAAGCAGAGCTTCGTGCGCATCCTGCTCGCGGTGGCGGTGCACCAACTCGCATTGAGCCTGCTGCTCAACACCCTCTGGATCTCCCTGCTCTACGGCTCGCCCTTCGTACCGCTGCTCGTCTCGCGCCTGCCGCAGTGTGCGCTGCTCTTCGCGGTGCAGCTGGTCGTGATCCAGGCGCTCGTGCGGCTGCTGCCGCATTTGAAAAGGAGCCTGTCATGACGAAAGCCGAGCAGCGGAAACAGACCCTGGCCGCCCGCCGTGCCCTGTGCGCGGAGGAGAGAGACGCATACAACGCGGCGATCTGCGCCCGACTCCGCGAGCTGCCGGCGCTGCGGAAGGCCCGAACGATCCTGAGCTACCGCGCCCTGCCCGATGAGGCGGACCTCGCCGCGATGGAGGCGGAGCTCGGCGCGCGCTTCGTCTATCCGCGCTGCCTCGGCGCGGGGAAGATGGAGGCGCGCTTTCCGACAGGACCGCTGCGGGCGGGCCCTTTCGGCATCGAGGAGCCGGACCCTGCCTGCTCCGTGCTCATCGCACCGGAGGAGATCGACGCGGTGCTGGTCCCCTGCCTGGGCTTTGACGCCGCGGGGAGACGCCTCGGCCACGGAGCCGGATATTACGACCGTTATCTGCTGCGCTGCCCGCAGGCCATCCGCGTGTGCGCAGCCTTCGAGGTCCAGCGCCTGGAGCGCGTTGTCACGGAACCGCATGATCTGCGGATGAATTATATCGTGACGGAAAAAGCGTGTTACGTGTTATAAGCCCTGACCTGCGTCAGGGCTTTTTTGCCGGCCGCCGCCAGGAAAGGGGCGGACCACGGGCACTTGTTATGCGGCCGCGGAGATGCTATACTGTTGCCGACGGATTCTGCGGACCGCGACGGGCGGGGGAGGAAGAGCGATGGGACCGATCAAGGTATTCATAACGGAGGACGAAAGCATCGTGCGGGAGGGCCTGCGCGACATGATCCCCTGGGCGCAGTACGGCTTCACTTTCGTCGGCGACGCGCCGGACGGCGAGATAGCGCTGCCGCTGATCCGCAAGCTCAAGCCCGACATCCTGATCACGGACATCAAGATGCCCTTCATGGACGGACTCGCGCTCAGCGACATCGTGAGCCGCGAACTGCCCGAGACGAAGATCATCATCCTCAGCGGCTACAGCGATTTTGAATACGCACGCCAGGCGATCAAGCTGAACGTGGACCAGTATCTGCTCAAGCCCATCACCAAGACTGCCATGATCCAGGCCCTTGAGCAGACGCGCCGCAAGATCGAGGAGGAGGACGAGCAGAAGGGCTATCTGCGCAAGTACGAGCAGGAATTCAAAAAGTTCGAGCGCCTGTCCCGCCGCGCCTTTTTCGAGAAGCTCGTGGAGGGCTCCATGCCGGTGCGGGAGATCTATGAGGAGGCGGAAAAGCTGCACCTGGATCTGACCGCGGACGGCTTCAACCTCGTGCTCTTCACGATCCGCAGCGCCAGCGACACGGAGTATTCCGAGACGGCGGCCGAGGTACAGGAAAGCCTGCTGGACAGTTTTCTGCGCTATCCCGACTATCTGCTTTTCCGCTGCGGCCTGCTCTCCTACGCCCTGCTCATCAAGAGCGGCCGGGAAAATCTCGCGGCCATGACCGAGCGCGGCGTGGAGCTCATCCGTCAGCGCTGCGAGGCGGAGCCCTCGCTGAACTGGGCCGTGGCGGTCGGCGCGCCGACCTACCGCCTGAGCGGCCTGCCCAAATGCTATGCCGACGCCAGCCATGTCCTGGCCTACCGCCACATCCTGCCCGAGCAGCACGTCTTTACGACAGAGATGCTCCGGACCGAGCACGAGAGCGGGTCGGGCGGAGATCTGAACTCGCTGGAGTTCAGCAGGATCGACCCGGCTCTGATCCGGGGCTTTGTGCTCAACGGCACCGCGGAGGAGACCGAGACCTTCGCGCAGGAGTATCTCGAAAACCTGGAGGACGCGGTGCATTCGGTGCTGCTTCGGCATTATCTGATGGTGGGCGCGCGCGTCAGCGCGGAGCTCGCGCTGCAGAGCCTCGGCTGCGATCTGGAGGAGTACCGCCGCCGCGTCCCGACGCCGGAGCTGAGCCTGCCGCCCGAGGGCCTGCAGGACTATCTCACGGGCGTGCTGCGCCCGGCGCTGGAACTGCGCGACGAAGCCGCGCAGCGGCAGAACGGCGACATCGTGCAGGACGCGCTGCGCTACATCGACGAGAACTACGCCGACGGGAGCATCTCCCTCAACAGCGTGGCGCGGGCCATCAATATCAGCGCCAACTATCTCAGCGCGATGTTCAGCCAGAAGATGGGCGTGTCCTTTGTGGAGTACCTGACGCAAAAGCGCATGGCCAGAGCGCGCCAGCTCCTGCGGCAGACCGGCAAGCGCTCCGGGGAGATCGCCGCCGAGGTCGGCTACCGCGATCCGCGCTATTTCTCCTTCGTATTCAAAAAGACGCAGGGCTGCACACCGAAGGCCTATCGCGCGGGGGGGCAGGAAAAGGAATGATAAAATCGGGTATGGACCGCAGCTCGATCAGCGGCCAGCTGTACCGGCTGATCGCCAGCATGGCGTTTCCGATCCTCCTGGTGTCGGTGCTGCTCCTGGGGCTGCTGATCGCCTTCAATCTGCAGTTTTCCGCCGTGAGCAGCAACATCGCCGACGCCTCGGGCTTCAACCAGGACTTCAAGAACGAAGTGGACCTGAAGATGTACAGCTATGTCACCGGCAGCAGCGAGACACTCCCCACAGAGGACATCGAGACGGCGCAGCATCTGGCGGAAAAGCTGCTGAAAAACACGACCAACAGCGAGAGCCGCAAGGCCATCAACTACGTTTTGAATCTCTGCGCCAGCCTCGAGAGCAGCATCGACAAGCTCTGCCGGACCGACGGCTACGACCAGCGCATGGAGCAGCTGGAGACCAATATCTACGTCATCACGGAGCTCATTCAGGAGCACATCTACACCTACCTCTACCACGAGGCGGGCGAGATGGCGCGGCTGCAGCAGCAGACGAACGTCTGGCTGGTGCTGGAGATCATCGCGGTCCTGCTGGTGGTGGTGATCGTGCTGCCGTCGGCCATGCGCCGGGCGCTCCGGATCAGCCGCAGCATCACCGACCCCATCGACTCGCTCTGCGCACGCGTGGAGGAGATCGGCGAGGGAGACCTGGAAACGAAGACGCCCGTCGAGGCGGAGGACAAAAAGCTCCGCACGCTCAGCGCGGGCGTGGAGGATATGGCCGGACGGCTCAGCCAGCAGATCGAGCTGAACCGTCAGGAACAGATCAAGCTGCGCGGGATCGAGTTGAGCCTGATCCAGGCGCAGATCAACCCCCACTTTCTCTACAACACGCTGGACGCGATCGTCTGGCTGATCGAAACAAAAAAGAACGAGGAAGCGGAGGAGATGGTCACGAGCCTTTCGACATATTTCCGCTCCTTTCTCTCCAACGGCAAGGACATCATCACGCTGGCCGAGGAGGAGCAGCATGTGCGCAGCTATCTGGAGATCCAGCAGGTGCGCTACCGGGATATCCTGCGCTACGAGATCGACATCGATCCGTCCATTGAGAGCTGTCTGATCCCGAAAATGACGCTCCAGCCGCTGGTGGAAAACGCCATCTACCACGGCATCAAGCCCAAGCGCGGCCAGGGCCTGCTGCGCGTTACCGGAAAGCGCTGCGGCGACGAGGCGATCCTGCGTGTCGAGGACAGCGGCATCGGTATGACCGGGGAGGAACTGGCGGCGCTGCGGGCCAAGGTGGAGGGCGAGGACGAGACCAGCTTCGGCCTCGTCGCGGCAAGCAAGCGGCTGAAGTTGATGTACGGCAGCGCCTGCGGCTTCACGATCGAGAGCGAGGCGGGGAGCGGGAGCTGCATCACGATCCGTATCCCGCTGAAGGAGGAAGCGTATGAGAGCTGAGATCCGGCTGTTGGCGGCGCTGCTGGCGCTGCTGTGCCTGACTGGATGCGCGGTCCGACAGACGACCGAACCGCAGGAGGGCGAGCTGCTGGTCGTGGGCTTTTCCCAGCTCGGCTCGGAATCGAGCTGGCGTCTCGCCAACACCGCCTCCATGACCGCGGCGCTCAGCCGCGAGAAGGGCTACGAGCTGCTGCTGGAAAACGCCAAGCAGAAGCAGGACAACCAGCTTGCCGCTGTGCGCAATTTCATCCTGCAGGGCGTGGATCTGATCGTGATCGCGCCCGTGGCCGAGACGGGCTGGGAGAGCGTACTGCAGGAAGCGAAGGAGGCGCAGATCCCGGTCATCATCATGGACCGGGAGGTCGCCGTGGAGGATGAGAACCTGTACCTGAGCAGCATCGGCTCGGACTTCCTGCGGGAGGGCGAGCGGGCCGTCGAATGGCTGAGCGGAGAGCTGGAGCGCCGCGGCCGCGGAGAGGATGAGATCCGCATCCTCCACCTGCAGGGGACATACGGCGCGACCTCGCAGCTCATGCGCACCAAGCCCATCGAGGACGTGGTGCGCGAAAAGTCGAACTGGAGCTTTGCGGCCCAGTTCCCTGCCGACTATACCGAGGCAAAGGGTTATGAGGTGGTGCGCGACTATCTGCGCGTCGACCCGGACATCGACGTGATCTACAGCGAAAACGACAACATGACCTTCGGCGCCATGCGGGCGCTGGACGAGGCCGGGCTGAGCTACGGAGCGGACGGAGACGTGATCCTGATCTCCTTCGACGCCGTGCGGAAGGCGCTGCAGTACTGCCTGGAGGGCCGGATCAACCTCTGCGTGGAGTGCAATCCCCTGCACGGGCCGCGGGTGGAGGAGCTGATCCGCCAGTACGAGGAGGGGCAGAGCATCCCCAAGCACATCTACGTGGAGGAGCTGATCTTCACGCGGGATGATCTGACGCAGGAGCTGATCGACAGCCGCGAATACTGAAGCCCACACAAAGAGGGAGCCGACGCCGCAGGGCGTCGGCTCCCTCTTTGTGTGCGAAAGACGCTATACGCTCTCCCGTTCGACCACGAACCAGGGGACCGGAGCCGGGGAGAGCCCCGTACCGCCGACGGCCGCGAGGACAGCCTGTTCGGCCGCCTCGGCCAGCGAATAGGGCCGGTGGCCGAGCGAGGTGATGCCGACGCTCCCGGCGGAGGCATAGTAGCTGTCGTCAAAGCTCACGAGGGCGAGATCCTCCGGGACCCGGCGCCCCATGCGCTCCAGCTCGCGCAGCAGATGATAGGCCAGCTCGTCGTTCTGGCAGATCACCGCGCTGCAGTCGTACCAATAGCGCCGCAGAAAGTGCTGCAGAAGCTCGCCGCCGCCGTCGACGATCTGGCGGCGGTCCTCGCCGCTGAGCCAGGCGAAGTCGCGCTCGGCGCTTTCGAGCCCCAGCCCGGCGCAGCTGTGCATCGTGCCCGCGCAGCGCTCAAAGCCGCGGCTGTCGTCGCAGCGAAAGAGCCCGCCGATCCGGCGGCGGCCCCGGGCTGCCAGGAGCTGGACGAGCTGGGCGGCGCCCTCCCGGTCGGCCTCCTTGACGCAGGGCGCGGCGTCCATGCCCTCGTAGGCGCCGAAGAGAAAGGCGAGCGGGATGCCGGCGAGCGTCAGTTCCCGAAGGAGATCCTCGTTGGGGTTTGGAAAACGGTCGCCGACGGGCTCGAGCAGGACCGCAGCCGGGGGTTCGGACAGCAGCTCCCGCAGCAGCGCGCGCTCGCGCGCGTGCAGACCCTCCGTGCTCCGGCAAACGAGACGGTAGCCATGCGCGGCGAGCCGCGGCCTCAGATCCCGGATCAGCGTGGGATAGATGTATTCGTTCTCGTCCGCCACCAGCAGCACGACGCGGTCGTCCGGCCGGGGCCTCCCGTCGGCGAGATAGGAGCCGCTGCCGCGTTTTTTGACGATCAGCCCCTCCCGTTCCAGCAGGGCGAGCGCCGTGCGGACCGTCTGCCGGCTGCAGGAGTAAAGGCGGCAGAGCTCCTGCTCGCCCGGCAGGCGGGTCTCCCCGTGCTTCTTCAGCTGTCCGCACAGGCGCCGCAGCTCCTCGGCCACCAGACTGTACCGGACCGGCATATCCGTCCCCTCCCATTTTTCAGTATAGCGCGTCTATTCTTTTTTATTTATTATAGCATATCCGCACCCGGCGCGGTAGTTTTTTTCCTTTTCGAGCTCCCTTTTTCTCCGCCGTGTCAAACGGAGGAGAAGGTTGTCGCGCGGCCTTCCGAAATTCAAACGGATTTTTCTACGTGCTCGGAAAAAAACGAACACCCTCCCCACACTGTAGTGAAAACGCGCGATGGGAACGGAGAGGCGCCGGCTGTAAAATCGTAGAAAAAACGGATTTCATTTCCAGAAATCGTAAAAAATCCAACAAAAGGCGCGGTAAATGACAGCTTGTATGCAGCGGATGGGAAAGATGTATTTGGCGCTTTTGCCGATTTGATTTCCGGGGCGGCCGGGGCGGTTGACGGGGCATTTTTTTTGTGTTTTTATATAGATAAGGACACCAAAACGGTCCAAAAACATCATGAAAAAGTGAGGGAACAACCATGAAAAAAATCATTGCTGTCGCGCTTGTTCTGGTCATGTGCCTGTCCCTGATCCCCGCGGCCTTTGCGGCCGACGATCTGATCAAGGTCGGCGTCGTCAACAACCCCCCGTCCGAGTCCGGCTATCGTGAAGCCAACGTCAACGACTTCATCAGCGTGTTCACCGAGGAAAACGGCTATGACGCCAGCTTCTTCTACAGCATCAAAAACGATGAGCAGCTCAGTGCCGCCCGCCAGTTCATCACCGATGGCGTCGACTACCTGCTGATCTCCGCCGCCGAGACCACCGGCTGGGACGCCGTCCTGAAGGACGCCCAGGAAGCCGGCATCGGCGTGTTCCTGTTCGACCGTATGATCGACTGCGATCCCGAGCTCTTTGAGGCCGCCGTCGTCTCCGACATGGCCCAGGAGGGCGACACCGCCGTGGCGTGGCTCCTCTCCCTGGAGCTCCCCGAGTACAACGTGATCCACATCCAGGGCGCCATGGGCAGCGATGCTCAGCTTGGCCGTACCGGCGCGCTGGACGAGCAGTTTGAGGCCGGCACGATGACCAAGGTCGTGCAGCAGACCGCGACCTGGGACGAGGCCGAGGCCAAGAAGATCGTCGAGTCCGTCATCAACTCCAAGGAGCCCTTCAACGTCATCTATGCTGAGAACGACGGCATGGCCAAGGGCGCTGTCGCTGCTCTCGACGAGGCCGGCATCACCCACGGTGTCGACGGCGACGTCGTCGTGATGGGCTTCGACTGCAACAAATGGGCTCTCCGCGAGCTGCTTGCCGGCAACTGGAACTATGACGGCCAGTGCAGCCCCTTCCAGGCCCAGGTTATCAGCGACATGATCCAGACTCTTGAGGCCGGCGGCGAGATCGAGGGCCTGAACGAGGCCAAGCAGATCATCTCCGTGGAGAAGGGCTTCGACGCCCGCGAGCTGACCGAGGAGGACATCGCCACCTACGGTCTGGGCGAGTAAGTCTCTGCCGGTTCAACGCTTGCTTTTTACAGACAGGCGGGGTACAATAAACCAAACAGCGCGGTGTGGGTAAAAGTGGAGAAATCCGCGGTCCACACCGCGCCTTTCTTAAGATCATTCTGACAGGAGATGAGCGGATGGAAGAGGGAATCGTTTTGACCATGCGCGGGATCTGCAAATCCTTCCCGGGCGTAAAAGCCCTGAGTAATGTGGATTTCACCCTGCGCAGGGGAGAGATCCACGCGCTGATGGGAGAAAACGGCGCGGGCAAATCGACGCTGATCAAGGTGCTGACCGGCGTGTATGCGAAGGACGCCGGCGAGATCCGCATCGAGGGGATCGAGGATGCCATCAGTATCCGCTCGCCCCAGGAGGCACAGAACTACGGCATCAGCACGGTGTATCAGGAGATCACCCTTTGCCCGAATCTGACGGTCGCGGAGAACATGTTTATCGGCCGCACTCCGGGACGGAGCGTGGACTGGAAAGGCATGGAGAAAAAGGCCGGCGCGCTGCTGGACAGCCTCGGCATCCCCGCCCGGCCGAAGCAGCAGCTCGGCAGCTGCTCCCTCGCGGTGCAGCAGATGGTCGCCATCGCCCGTGCGGTCGATACCGAGTGCAAGGTGCTGATCCTGGACGAGCCCACCTCGTCGCTGGACGACAAGGAGGTAGCGATGCTCTTCCGGCTCATGCGGGAGCTGAAGGCCCGCGGCGTGGGCATCGTTTTCGTTACCCACTTCCTCGAGCAGGTCTATGAGGTCAGCGACCGGATCACGGTGCTGCGCAACGGCGAGCTCGTCGGCGAGTACGAGGTGGAAAAGCTCCCCCAGGTGGAACTGGTGGCGAAGATGATCGGCAAGGAGCTGGAAGGCCTGTCCGACATCAAGAGGCGCTCTGCCGTCGCCGGCGGCGCGGAGGACGTGGTCTACGAGGCGGAGATGCTCTCCAGCACGGAGTGCCGCCCCTTCGACTTCCACATCGGCAAGGGCGAGGTCAACGGCTTCACGGGGCTGCTCGGCTCCGGGCGCAGCGAGAGCGTGCGCGCCATCTTCGGCGCCGATCCGGTCACCGGCGGCAGGGTCAAGGTCGACGGCAAGAGCGTGAAGGTGCAGAAGCCTTACGACGCCATGCGGCAGGGCATCGGCTACCTGCCCGAGGACCGCAAGCGCGACGGCATCATTGCCGACCTCTCTGTGCGCGAGAACATCATCCTCGCCTATCAGGTGATGAAGGGCATGGGTCATCCCCTCTCCCGCGCGCAGGCGGAGGCCTTCGCCGACGAGTATATCCAGGCGCTGGACATCAAGACCGCCTCGACCGACACGCCGCTCGGCTCCCTCTCCGGCGGCAACCAGCAGAAAGTGATCCTGGCCCGCTGGCTGCTGACCCATCCCAAGTATCTGATCCTGGACGAACCAACCCGCGGCATCGACGTCGGCACCAAGACGGAGATCCAGCGGCTGGTGCTGAAGCTGGCCGAGGAGGGCATGAGCGTCACTTTCATTTCCTCGGAGATCGAGGAGATGCTGCGCACCTGCTCGCGGCTCATCGTCATGCGCGACCGCAACATCGTGGGCGAGCTCACCGGGAATGAGCTGACGCAGGAGCGCGTCATGCACACCATAGCGGGAGGAGGCAAAGAAGATGAATAAAAACACAAAGGGGAGCGCCCTTGCCAACTATTCCCAGCTTCTGGTGCCCCTGATCGCCATTCTGTTGCTGGTGATCTTCAACCTCTTCCGCGACCCGAGCTTTTTCTCCGTGGGCATCACGACCAACAACAACGGCGATCCGGTGCTGCAGGGCAACCTCATCTCCATTCTCAACGGCGCCTCCGAGCTCGTGATCCTCTCCATGGGCATGACGCTTGTCACCGCGGCCTCCGGCGGCCAGGACATCTCCGTCGGCGCCCTCGCGGCCATCGCGGGCAGCGTCTTTGTGAAGGTGCTCAAGAGCCAGGGCGGCGCGATCAGCCCGGTGTTGGTCGTCGGCGCTTTCCTGCTCTGCTGTGCGGTCGCCATGGCTTTCGGCGCCTTCAACGGCGCGCTGGTCTCCGTGTTCAATATCCAGCCCATGATCGCGACGCTGATCCTCTTCACCTGCGGCCGCAGCATCGCGTACTGGATCAACGGCGGCGCGACCCCGACCATATCGAGCCCCATCATCTCGGCCATCGGCAGCTTCGTCCCGGGCATGCCGGTCCCGACTCCGATCCTGATCGTGATTTTGATGGGCATCTTCTTCGCGCTGCTCTTCCGCTTCACGACGCTGGGGCTTTACATCCAGACCGTCGGCATCAATCAGGGCGCGGCCCGGCTCAACGGCATCAACGCCGTAGGCATCAAGCTCCTCTCCTTCATCCTGCTCGGCGCCTGCTGCTCCGTGGCCGGCATGATCGGCGTGAGCCGCCTCGGGCTCATCAACCATGAGACGTTGCTCATCAACATCGAAATGGACGCGATCCTGGCCGTGGCCATCGGCGGCAACAGCCTGGGCGGCGGCAAGTTCCGCATGCTCGGCTCGGTGCTGGGCGCTTACGCGATCCAAGCGCTGACCATCACGCTCTACGCCATGAAGGTGCCGTCCACGGACGTGAAGGCCTACAAGGCCGTGGTCATCGTCCTGCTGGTCGTCATGGGCTCCCCCAAGGTCAAGGAGACGGTGGAGCGCCTGCGGAAAAGAGCCGGCGGCAAACGCCCCGCCGGCGCCGGAAAGGAGGCGGCCTGATCAATGAACAACGCGGATAAGACCCTTTCCGTCCGCCGCCGGGAACCGCTGACGGACACTCAGCTCCTGCTGACCATCACCATCTGCATCTTCGTCGGGATGTACGTGCTGGCCATGATGATCTGGGGAGGCGGCTTCAAAAAACCGCAGATGCTCTTCGACATGCTCAACGACAACGCCTACCTCATCATCATCTCCTGCGGCCTGACCATCGTCATGATCACCGGCAGCATCGACATCTCGGTCGGCGGCGTGACGGCGCTGGTCGCCATGGTGGGCGTGATGATCCTCAACGGCAACCTCGGTCTCTTCGGCGGTCTGCAGGCCGCGCTGGGTCTTTCGGACCAGTGGCGCATCGTGTTCGCGTTCGTGATGTCGCTGCTGATCGGCCTGGCCTTCGGCCTGGTCCAAGGCTATCTGATCGCGCACCTCGAGATCCAGCCCTTCATCATCACACTCGCGGGCATGTTCTTCGCCCGCGGCATGATCACCATCGTCAGCGTTGACCCGCAAAAGGCGCCGCAGAGCCTGATGGATATCCTCCAGACCCGGATCGAGATCCCCTGGCTGGGCTCGCCCAACAAGAAGGGCGTGATGATCCCCGCGCGTATGGAGATCGGCGTGGTGATCGCCCTCGTGATCGTGGTGCTGGTTTTCCTGCTGCTGCGCAAGCATCGCCTCGGCCGCAGCTTCTATGCCGTGGGCGGCAACCGCCAGAGCGCGCTCATGCTGGGCGTGAACGTCCGCAAGACCCGTTTCATGGCGCACCTGCTCTGCGGTTTCCTGAGCGGCATCGCGGGCTTCGTGTTCATGATGCACACCGGCGCGGGCAACGCCACCAACGCGACCGCGGCGGAGATGAACGCCATCGCCTCTTCGATCATTGGCGGTACACTGCTGACCGGCGGCGTCGGCAACGTGATCGGCACCTTCTTCGGAGTGCTGACTCTGAGCACGATCAAGTCCATCGTGACCACCTCCGGCCTGCGCGACCCCTGGTGGCAGAGCATCACCACCGGCGCCATGCTTTGCTTCTTCATCCTGCTGCAGAGCCTGGTGCTGATGCGCCGCGGCAAGAAAAAGAGCAGCAAGTAAGAGATCAACAGAGAGAAAAAGACTCCCCGGGCCGCCGACACGTCGGCGGCCCGGGGAGCATGCATCGAGAAAACCCTCCGCTCCGGCAGACCGAGGCACTGTCCGTTTTAAAGGACAGTGCCTCGGCTATACTGGATACAGATGAACACAGAAGGAGGGAAGCATATGGAACTGGCCATGGCCGCCTGCCTCACCGCGCTGCTGATGCGCCGCGGCTGCGACAGATTGAGCCGCGAGCGCCGCGCGCGGATCCTCCGCGAGCTGGACTGGGTCGCGGAGGGCGTTGACCTCGAGGAGCTGCTCGATGATTAGCGCATGCAGGCCTTCAGCCGCTTCTGCAGCCGGCCGCAACGCAGATCGTCCCGGTCGATGACCTGGATATTCAGCTCGGCGGCCCGGTTGCGCATGGGCGCCCGGCCCTGCCCGGCGGTGACGATGGCGGCCCGGGCCATCTGGCCGCCGAAGCGGTCGCGCAGGATGGCGAGCTCGTTGAGCGCTTCGGTCTTTACATCGCAGGTCTTGCAGCTGATGAAGAAGGGCACGACGCCCCGGGAGCACATGACGTCCAGCTCGTTGCTGACGGCGTTCTCCCGTTTCTCGCCCTCCCAGTCGATGACCACGCTGGTGCGCACGTCGTCAAAGATGCCGGTGTCCAGACAGGCTTTGTATACATAAAGCTCAAGGACGCTGCCCACGTCCCGCAGCCAGGCGCGGACCTGCGCGTCACGGAAGCGAAAGGCGACCTGCTCCTCCGTGATCGACAGATCCGCGATCATCCCGATGCCCGCGAGCGCGCGCAGCGCGTCCTCCGGCGCGGCGATGCGGGAGCCGCGCTCGCCCTTGACGGTATAAGGCCCACAGGCCTCCAGCCGGACCGGGCCGTCGGGACTGCTGGGGGAGACGCGCTGGATATAGGTGACGATCTTGTCCCACTGCCGCCGGTTTGCCCAATAGACCCGGAAAAAGGGGTCAATGTCGTCCATGTAGGCGGAGAGGACCGCGTTTTCCACCCGGCCCTCGCGCACGGAACCGCCCGCCATGCGGAAGAAATCTTCCACGGTGTAGCGCAGCTCACAGGGCAGCGCGGCAAAGGGCGCGCCCTTGATGTTGAAGTAGCTGTTCTTCTTGCGGCTGTATGTGAAGACCGGGATGTCCGTCTCCGCGCTGAGCAGGCCTGCGGCAAAGAGCACGTCGTCGGTGCCGCCGGTGATGTCGACGGCGCAGTTGGCGTAGCGCGCTGTGATCCGGCGCAGAAGGTCGAGCACGGCGAGGGCGTCAAAGACGTCGGCCTTGAAGAAAATGAGCTCAATGCGCTGACCGCGGTGGCGGAAATAGGCGCGCAGCTTCTTCTGCAGGACCTGGTCCTGGGCCGTGCTCTCGGGGCAGATATAGACGACGCGCGCGGGCCGGAACACCTCCGCGCCCAGCACGTTCTCCAGCGGACGCTCGTCGTACAGCTCGATCAGTGTCTCGATGTTCATTCGCTCTCCGTCCTTTCTCTTCCAGATCCGGATATCGCTTCCGGCCGCGCCGCGACGGCTCCGAGCTCGGTGTAGATCATGCCGTTTTTCCCGCGCGTCGAGAGCATGAGGGATACCCGCTGCGCGCGCATCTCCGCCCGGGGGACGGGCGGCGCGGCGGGCCTGCGGTCCCGGGGGAAAACGGGCCTGCGCAGCAGCGTGATGTGCGCCCGGAAGCTCTTGCGGTCAAAGGGGATCCCGGCTTCCGCGAGCGCGTGCCGGAGCTGCCGCACGAGCGCGTCCAGCGACTCGCTCTGCTCGATCCCGGCCCACCAGACCTCATTGAAAGCGCCGAGCCGGTCCAGCCGCAGGGAGAACGGCGCGAAGGACAGCGTCTCCATCGCGGCAAGCACCGCGTCCGGATCGCCGAACTCTCCGATGAAAGCCAGCGTGAGATGCAGGTTCTCCGGCGGCGCGTAGCTGCCGCGCACGCCCTGACGCCGCAGCGCGTCCTGCACGGAGACCAGCGCGTCTCTCATCGTCCGGTCGGGCGCGATGGCGATAAACAGCCGCATGCGGCGTTCCCCCCCCCCTTGGTTTCCTTTTCTCCAGTATACCCTCTGTCGACCCCGTTTGGCAAGATACAGGCTGCGCCTTTTCGACGCGCTTTGACGGAGGCGGGAGCCTTGACCCGGGGCCGGGCCTTCGTGTATACTGAGAGCAGTCTGAGAGAAAAGGGGGAGGCGGCATGTTCGCTTTCAATCACTTCAATTTCAACGTCCTGGATCTTGAGCGCAGCCTGAAGTTTTACGACGAGGCGCTGGGACTGTGCCCGGTGAGCGAGAAAAAGGCCGAGGACGGGAGCTTCCGGCTCGTCTTTCTGGGGGATGGGATCACCGGCTTCCGGCTCGAGCTGACCTGGCTGGCCGACCGGACCGAGCCCTATGACCTCGGGGAGCAGGAATACCACCTGGCGTTCAAGACCGAGGACATGGAGGCGGCCCACAGGAAACACGAGGAGATGGGCTGCATCTGCTTTGAAAACCCGAAGATGGGCATCTATTTCATCGAGGACCCCGACGGGTACTGGATCGAGATCGTCCCGCTGCGGCGCTGAAAAAAACGAGGGGCTTCGGAATATCCGAAGCCCCTCGTTTTGCGCCGCGGTTCAGTTTCCGCCGACAAAGCCGATGGCGAGCGCGGGCGCCATCTCGTGGATGCAGGCCAGCGCCGCGTCCATCTCCTTTTCCTTTTCGCTCATCACATCCGCGATCTCCCTGCCGCCGCGGACGAACACGAGCCGATAGTACTCAAAATTCGCGGTGGCGCAGCACATGCGCCCGTTGACCGCCTGGACGCGGATGAACACCCGCTCCAGCGAAGGATAGTCGAGAAAGCGGGTTTTGAAGCCATCGCGGAAATACACGCCCAGCCGACCCACGCGGACTTTGTCGAAAACCTGCGCGGTCTCGTAATCCCGGCTGAGCTCGGCCGCTTCGACGCTGCCGTTCAAGCCGACAAACTTTTTCTCTGCCATGGGGGAGCCCTCCTTGTGCACTGTGTTATCATGATAAGCAGAAAGGGCTTGCAAGTCAAGGAGTTTCTTTTTATAATATAAAGCAGAACTCTATCCGACGATCCTCATTTTGCGATAAAAGGAGAATGATCATGTACTGTACAAGAAAGGTTCAGGACGACCTGATCTGGGTCGGGGCGGACGACCGGCGGCTTGTCTGCTTCGAGGGCGTCTACGGCGTACCCGACGGCGTCTCCTACAACGCCTATCTGCTGCTCGACGAGAAGACCGTCCTGTTCGACACGGTGGACAAGGCCGTCTACGGCGTCTTCCTCGAGAACGTGGCCCACGCGCTGGGCGGGAGACCGCTGGACTATCTGGTCGTGCACCATATGGAGCCGGACCACGCCGCGACGCAGGAGCTGCTGCTCAGCCGCTACCCGGAGGCGAAGGTGGTCTGCAACGCCAAGATCCTTCAGATGATGAAGCAGTTCCTGGGCTGCGATCTCACGGAACGCGCGATCGTCGTCAAGGAGGGGGACGTGCTCGAGACCGGACGGCACAGCTTTCGCTTCCTGATGGCCCCGATGGTCCACTGGCCCGAGGTCATGATGAGCTACGACGAGACGGACAAGCTTCTCTTCACAGCCGACGCCTTCGGCACCTTCGGCGCGCTCAACGGCCGCCTCTTCGCGGACGAGACGGATTTTGCCGTCGAGCATCTGGACGAGGCGCGGCGCTACTATACCAACATCGTCGGCAAGTACGGGCCGCAGGTCCAGGCGATCCTGAAGAAGGTTGGCAAGCTGGAGGTCGCCTGCCTGCTGCCGCTGCACGGCTTCGTCTGGCGCAGCCATCTGGGAGACTTCGTGGAAAAGTACCTGCTTTGGAGCAGCTACGCCCCGGAGGAGAAGAGCGTGCTGCTGGCCTACGCCTCTGTCTACGGCCACACCGAAAATGCGGCGAACATCCTCGCCTGTATGCTCAACGAGCGCGGCGTGCGCGTGCGCATGTACGATACCTCCGTCACGCCCGCGAGCTATATCGTCTCCGACGCCTTCCGCTGCAGCCATCTGGTGTTTGCGGCCACGACCTATAACGCGGGCGTGTTCGTGACGATGGAGAACCTGCTGCACGACATCGCGGCCCACAACCTGCAGGGCCGCAAGATCGCCCTGATCGAGAACGGCTCCTGGGCGGCTACGAGCGGAAAGCTCATGCGCGAGATCCTGGCCCCGCTCAAGAACATGGAGTATTACGAGCAGAGCGTCAGCCTCAAGTCCGCGCTGGCCCCGGGCCAGGAGGCGCAGCTCGAGGCGCTGGCCGACGCCATCGCGGCCGATCTCCGGCCGGTGCCGGTGATCGCCGGGACGTCCGCCGCCGCGGTCCCCGCCGCCCCGGCGCCGGACGCGGTAGACAAGAAGGCTTTCAACAAGCTGACCTACGGCGTGCAGGTACTGACCACCCGCGTGGACGGGAAGGACTACGGCTGCATCATCAACTCCGCCTGCCAGGTCGCCTCGGGCGAGCCGAAAAAGCTCGCCGTCTCCGTCATCGCGAAGAACTATACCTGTGAGATGATCGCGAAGGCCGGGCGCTTCAACGTTTCCATTCTCACCGAGGACGCCCCGTACAGCCTCTTCCAGCGCTTCGGCTTCCAGAGTGGGCGCGACGCGGACAAGTTCGCGGACGTCGGCTATGACGAGCGTACGGCCAACGGCCTGCGCTTTATCCCGGAGTACACCAACGCCGTCCTCTCCTGCGAGGTCACGGAGGTGAAGGACCTCGGCGCGTCCGTGCTCTTCATCGCGGACGTTGTGGAGGCGAAGGTCCTCTCCGGCGCGCCGAGCTGCAGCTACGGCTATTACCACGCGCACATCAAGCCCAAGAAGAACCCCGCCCCCGAGCAGAAGGAGTGCTGGGTCTGCAAGGTCTGCGGCTATGTCTACGAGGGCGCGGAGCTGCCCGACGATTTCATCTGCCCGCTGTGCAAGCATGGCAAGGACGACTTCGAGCACGTCGTGCCCGCACAGCCGAAAAAACAGAAGGGCTGGGTCTGCACGATCTGCGGCCACTTCGAGCCCTGCGAGGGCGAGCTGCCGGCGGATTACCTCTGTCCGCTGTGCAAGCATCCCCGTGAGGATTTCGAGCGGGCCGAGAGATAACGACCAAAGGAGCCGTGAACCGACAGGTTCACGGCTCCTTTGGCCCAGTGTCAGAAACTTGTCTAGGCAAATTGCCTTTTTTCCGGGCGATTTGGGTAGACACGATGCGACAGCTTGTGTTACAATCAAAATACGTTGAATACCCTGGAGATTATATTTCGAGGTGAAGCTTATGTCCCACACGTTTAAAGGCGGCGTGCACCCCAACTATATGAAAGCGCCGGAGATCCCGGTGACTGTCATCACGCCACCTGCCCAGGTCGTCATCCCCATGACGCAGCATATCGGCGCCCCGTGTCAGCCCCTTGTGAAAAAGGGCGACGTGGTGACGATGGGCCAGAAGATCGGCGAGAATCCCGCTCCGGTCTCGGCTCCGGTCCATTCCCCGGTATCCGGCAAGGTCGTGGCGGTCGAACCGCGGCCTCACCCCTTCGGCGACAACATCATGTCCGTCGTGATCGAGAACGACTATCAGGACACCCCCTGCACGGATCTTGCCCCGCTCACGGAGGAGCAGCTGAAAGATCCCGACGCGATCCTGGAACGCATCCGCGAGGCGGGCGTGGTCGGCATGGGCGGCGCGATGTTCCCCACCGCCTTCAAGATCCGCGGCGGCATCGGCAAAGTCGACAAGCTCATCATCAACGGCGCCGAGTGCGAACCCTACCTCAACGGCGACCACCTGACCATGCTGAACTTCTCCGAGGAGCTGCTCCGAGGCATCGAGCTCGTCCGCATCGCGAGCGGCGTGGAGAAGGCCTATTACGGCATTGAGGTCAACAAGCAGGACGCCATCGACAAGCTCAATTCCCTCCACCCCGAAAAATACGGCATCGAGATCGTGCCCGAGGCGGTCAAGTATCCCCAGGGCGGTGAGAAAATGCAGGTCAAGGCCGTCACCGGACGCGAGGTGAAGCCCGGCGGGCTGCCCTCCGGCGTCGGGGCGAACGTGGTCTCCACCCGTACCTGCTATGCGATCTATCAGGCCTGCTACGAGGGCAAGCCGGTGATCGAGCGTATCGTCTCCGTGGCGGGCAGCGCGCTCAAGGCGCCCGTCAACGCCCTGACCCGCGTCGGCACCCCGCTCGGCTATCTCGCCGAACAGTGCGGCGGCTTTGTCAAGACGCCGCGCAAGCTCGTGCTCGGCGGCCCGATGATGGGCATCTGCGCGACAGATCTGGCGGCGCCCACCATCAAGGGCATCTCCGGCGTCCTCTACTTCACCGAGGAAGAGGACAAGCATGTGGACAATCCCACCTGCATCCGCTGCGGCAAATGTATCGAGGTTTGCCCTATGAACCTCGAGCCGGTCTTCCTGTACATGTATTACAGCAAGGGCGACTACGCCAACCTCGAAAAATACCATGTGAACGACTGCTTCGAGTGCGGCAGCTGCGCGTACAACTGCCCTGCCCGCATGCCTTTGACCCACGCCTTTAAGACGGCCAAGCTCATGCTTTCGGCGAAGGCCGCCGCCGATAAGGCAAAGGAGGCCAAGTGATGAACGAGAAAAACGAAAGAATCGTCTTTGACGTAGCGTTCCAGCCCCAGGTACGCACGGACCGGGACACCAGGAGCCTGATGCTCGACGTGATCATCGCGTTGCTGCCGGTGCTCGTGGTGGGCGTATGGCAGTTCGGCACGCACCCCCTGCTGGTGGTGGCCTGCTCGATCGCGGCCTGCGTGTTCTTTGAGTGGGGCTATCGCAAGCTCCTGCACAAGGAGCAGAGCATCGGCGATCTCTCCGCGGTGGTCACGGGCCTGCTGCTGGGCCTCTCGATGCCCTCCACGACGCCCGCCTGGGTCCCCGTTGTCGGCGCCTTCTTCGCCATCGTCGTGGTCAAACAGCTCTACGGCGGCATCGGCAAGAACTTCCTGAACCCGGCGCTGGCCGGACGCGCCTTCCTGCTGAGCTCCTATTCCATCCTGATGAGCACCTGGGCGGTGCCGAAATCCCTGCAGGGCACGGTCGACGGAGTGACAATGGCGACGCCGCTGAGTTATCTGTACGGCGATGCGGCCATGCCGAAGTACTTCAGCTTCCAGAGCCTTTTCCTCGGCAACACCCCCGGCTCCGTGGGTGAAGTCAGTACGCTGATCCTGATCGCGGCGTGCATCTATCTGATCGTGCGCAAGGTCATCTCCTGGCGCATCCCCGTGTCCTTCGTCGGCACGGTCTTTGTCCTGACCCTGCTCTTCGGCCGCAACGGCGACCACTTCGATTTCGCGCTCTATAACGTGCTGTCCGGCGCGCTGCTGCTGGTGGCGGTCTTCATGGCCACGGACTACAGCACCAGCCCCGTGACCATCGGCGGCCAACTCCTCTACGGCTTCGGCTGCGGCGCGATCACGGTGCTGATCCGCTACTTCGGCGGCTTCCCCGAGGGCACGACCTATGCGGTCCTGATCATGAACCTCTGCACCTGGGCCATCGACAAGGGCTTCCACCGCCGCCAGTTCGGCGTCTCCAAGGAGGATATCGCAAAGGAAAAGGCCCAGAAGATGGCAGCAAAGGAGGCGGCGAAATGAATAAGATCCTGAAGCTCACCTTTATCCTGTTTCTGATCTGCGCCATCACCGCCGGCGTCCTTGGCGGCGTGAACGAGCTCACAAAGGACCGGATCTATGCGATCAACAATGCCGCCACCATCGCCGCGTACTCCGCGGTCCTGGAGGCGGAGGGCTACGATGAGGTGGAGTTCGACTCCGCCGCCTTCCCGACGGTCGACAAGCTCAGCAAGGCGACCAACGGCGCCGGCCATGTGGCAGAGCTCACGGTCTCCGGCGCACAGGGCCTCATCACGCTGGCTGTCGGCGTGGACAACGATTACAAGTGCACCGGCATCTCCATCATTAACCACTCCGAGACCTCCGGTCTGGGCGCCAACGCCGCCGCCGATTCCGAGATCGGCCGGAACTTCCGCGCGCAGTTCGTGGGCGAGGGCGAGGACATCGCCCTGTCGAAGGCCGGCGGCAACATCGACGCGCTGGCCGGCGCCACCATCACCTCCAACGCGGTGACCGGCGCCGTGGCGACCGCCATCCAGGCGGTCAAATCCCTTGGCTGAGGAGGTAGGGCTGAATGAACAGAAAACAACAGTTTATCGAAGGCCTGACCACCAATAACCCCGTCCTTGTCCAGCAGATCGGCATGTGCGCCACCATGGCCATCACGACCACGCTCTTCAACGGCGTCGGCATGGGCCTGTCGGTGCTGATCATCCTTACCTGCTGCAACGTGGTGGTCTCCGCCATCCGCAAGATCATCCCGGACGAGATCCGCCTGGCCATCTTCGTGGTCGTCATCGCGGGCTTCGTCACGATCGTCGACCTGCTGCTGCAGGCCTTCATCCCGGCGCTGTCGGCGGCCCTCGGCGTGTTTATCCCGCTGATCGTCGTCAACTGCATCATCATCGGCCGCGCGGAGGCCTTCTGCCAGAAGAACAAGATCTCCGACTGCTTCTTCGACGGCATCTTCCAGGGCTTCGGCTACACCGTCGTGCTGATCATCATGTGCACCTTCCGTGAGCTGCTCGGCTCCGGACGCTTCGGCGGCGGCCTGATCGACATCACCAACGGCTTCCGCTTCACGCTCGACGGCACGGGTTCCGGCATCCAGATCTTCCCGTCCAGCTATGGCGCCAGTATCCTGAACCTGCCCTTCGGCGGCTTCATCACGCTCGGCATCCTGATCGCCGCCATGCAGTACGCGCTCAAGAAGGGCGCCAAGAAAAAAGCCGCGAAGGAGCACGCCGCCAAGGAAGCGGCCCTGCTCGCGGCGGAAGAGGAGGCTGAATAATCATGTTGACTTCCCTTCTGGCCATCTCCCTCGGTGCCATTCTCACCAATAACTTTATCTTCTCGCAGTTCCTCGGCTGCTGCCCCTTCCTCGGCTGCTCGAGCAAGGTGGACACCGCCACCGGCATGGGCATCGCGGTCGTCTTCGTCATGGGTCTGGCCTCGGCCATCTGCTGGGTCATCTACACATACATCCTCGTGCCGCTGAACCTTGCGTTCCTGAACACCCTGGCCTTCATCCTGGTCATCGCGGCGCTGGTGCAGCTGGTCGAGATGTTCCTGAAGAAGTCCGTACCGTCCCTGTACTCCGCCCTCGGCATCTACCTGCCTCTGATCACCACCAACTGCGCGGTGCTCGGCGTGGTGCTGCTGAACGTGCAGAACGATTACAGCTTCATCGAGTCTCTGGTCTACGGCGTCACCGGCGGTATCGGCTTCATGCTCGCCATCGTGCTCTTTGCCAGCGTGCGTGAGCGCATCGCCTTTTCCGACTATCCCGAGTGCTTTGAGGGCTTTCCCATCTGCCTGGTCTCTGCCGGTCTGGTGGCCCTGGCCTTCATGGGCTTCTCCGGCATGAAGATCTTTTAAGGAGGGCAAGAAGACATGAAAACGATCCTGCTTTCCGTTCTGGTCCTCGGCGTGCTGGGCGCGATCTTCGGCGCGCTGCTGGCCCTGGCCTCCAAGATCTTCCATGTGGAGGTCGATCCCCGCCAGGCGGCCGTGCGCGAAGCGCTGGCCGGCGCCAACTGCGGCGGCTGCGGCTACCCCGGCTGCGACGGTTACGCCGCCGCGGTCGCCCGCGGCGAAGCCCCCTGCAACAAGTGCGTCGCCGGCGGCGAAGCCACGGCGGCCAAGGTGGCCGAGATCATGGGCGTGTCGAACGACGCGGCCGAAAAGATGGTCGCCTTCGTGCCCTGCTCCGGCACGCATGCCAACGCCGAGGCGCGCTTCAACTACAGCGGTCCCGAGGACTGCCGCGCCGCGATGCTCTTCGGCGGCCAGAGCAGCAAGCTCTGCACCTTCGCCTGCATCGGCCTCGGCAACTGCGCCCGGGCCTGCCAGTTCGACGCGATGCACGTCGTCGACGGCGTGGCCAAGGTCGACCGCCTCAACTGCGTCGGCTGCGGCGCCTGCGTGGAGGCCTGCCCCAAGAACATCGTCAAGCTCATCCCCGAGAAGCAGAAGATCATGCCCGCCTGCTCGAGCCTCGACAAGGGCGGCCAGGTCATGAAGATGTGCAAGGTCGGCTGCATCGGCTGCATGAAGTGCCAGCGCGAGTGCCCGGCGGACGCGATCACGGTCGTGAACAACCTCGCCCGGGTCGACACCGCCAAGTGCGTCCAGTGCGGCCACTGCGCCGATATCTGCCCGCGCCACATCATCAACTACTTCGGCAAGAGCTATTTCGTTTCGCCCGAGAAGCAGGCCGAATGATACGCGAAAAAGAAAAACGTCCCTCCGCTCATCTCGGGCGGAGGGACATTTTTGTGAAGAGCTGCGGTCAGTTTTTCTTTGCCGTGTCGATGCTGTCGCGGTAGACGACAAAGCGCTGGAAAAGAAACTCGGTGACGAGGTTCAGCGCCATGTTGATGCCTGTGACCAGATACTCGTTCCAGCCGAGCTTCCCTGCGAGCAGATGCTCGAGCAGGGTGCTCAGCGGCGTGAAGACCGCGTAGTAGCCGGCGACCTTCAGCATCGCGACGGGGACGTTTGCGGCCGACTGGAAGGTGAACTTCCGGTTGAGCGTGAAGTTCCAGAGCACGGACAGCACCAGCGCGATCAAATAACTCAGCCAGTAGGGCAGGTGCAGCAGCTCGTTGAGGAGCGCGAAGCTCGCAATCTCGATAAGGCCCGCGCTCGCGGAAAAGAGCGTGAACTTGACGACGCGCCAGAGCTCTTTTTTCTTGTTCGGTTCCATAAAAGCATACTCCCGGTGAAGATTCTTCACCGGGAGTATACCGCTTTGCCACGGAAAATACAACAAAAATTTTAATGATTCTGTTCGAGCTCGCTCAGGTGCATGTACTCGTCATAGCTGCACAGACGGTCGACGATCCCGTCCTCCGTGATCTCGATGATGCGGTTGGCGACGGTCTGGGTCAGCTGGTGGTCGTGGCAGGAGAAGAGGATGTTGTACTTGAAGGCCTCAAGGCCGTTGTTGAGCGCAGCGATGGATTCGAGGTCGAGGTGATTGGTGGGCTGGTCGAGCACGAGGAAGTTGGCCCCGGAGAGCATCATGCGGCTGAGCATGCAGCGCACCTTCTCACCGCCGGAGAGGACCTTCGCGGGCTTGTAGACGTCGTCGCCCGAGAAAAGCATGCGCCCGAGGAAGGTGCGCAGATAGCTCTCGCGCTTGTCCTCGCTGAACTGGCGCATCCACTCGATCAGATCCCCGTCGAAGGAATCAAAGAAATCGTTGTGATCCTTGGGGAAATAGCTGGGCTGGATCGAAGCGCCCCACTTCACCGTGCCCTCGTCCGGCTCCTCCTCGCCCATGAGGATCTTGTAGAGCATCGTGACCGCGAGCTCGTTCTTGCCGACGATCGCGATCTTGTCTTCCTTGCCGACGATGAAGCTGACCTTGTTGAGGAGCTTCACGCCGTCCACTGTCTTGGAGACCTCGGTGACGAAGAGGCGGTCCTTGCCCGGCTCACGCTCGGCCTTGAAGCCGACCCAGGGATAGCGCCGCCCGGAGGCGGGCAGCTCTTCCACGGTGATCTTGTCAAGGAGCTTGCGGCGGCTGGTCGCCTGGCGGGACTTGGACTTGTTCGCGGAGAATCGCGCGATGAAGGTCTGCAGCTCCGCGATCTTCTGCTCGGCCTTCTTGTTCTGGTCGCGGATCAGCTTCTGGATCAGCTGGCTCGACTCGTACCAGAAGTCGTAGTTGCCGACATACATCTTGATCTTGCCGTAATCGATGTCCACGATATGGGTGCAGACGTTGTTGAGGAAATAGCGGTCGTGGCTCACGACCAGCACGGTCCCGGGATAGTCCATCAGGAAGTCCTCGAGCCAGACGACGCTGGCGAGGTCGAGGTTGTTCGTCGGCTCGTCGAGCAGCAGCACATCGGGCTGGCCGAAGAGCGCCTGGGCCAGCAGC
>JAFXTM010000009.1 GCA_017535865.1 Oscillospiraceae bacterium | reverse complement strand
TCGGTAAGATCCTCGGCCCCAAGGGCCTGATGCCGTCCCCGAAGGCCGGCACCGTCACCCCGAACGTGGCGCATGCCGTCAAAGAGGCGAAAGCCGGTAAGGTCGAGTACCGTCTGGACAAGACCAACATCATCCACTGCCCCATCGGCAAGGTCAGCTTCGGCGCGGACAAGCTCTATGAGAACTATGTCGCGCTGCTCGGCGCCATCATCAAGGCCAAGCCCGCTTCCGCGAAGGGCCAGTATATCCGCTCCTGCGTCACCGCCTCCACCATGGGGCCCGGCGTGAAGATCAACGCCCAGAAGCAGCTGTAAGGATACGAGAGGACAGTCAAAACGCTCCGGCCGACGGCCGGAGCGTTTGATTTTTTATCGGCGCAGGATGGGCTGGAGCTGTTCGCCGCGCAGCGCGGCCTCCAGCGTGTCGGCGAGCAGAGTGAAATCCGCCTGCAGGGAGCAGGGCTTCTTCACCGGGTCGTCCTGTCCGAAGGGCACAAAGAAGAAGTGCTTGCGGTTGAGGAGCCGCGCGATGTTTTCGGCCGAGCCGGAGAGCCCGTCGTTGGTCGAGAGCGCAAGCACGACCGGCCGGGCGTTTCGCAGGTGGGCCTTGGCCGCCATGGCAACGCTGCTGTCGCTGAGCCCATGCGCGAGCCGGGCGAGCGTGCTGCCCGTACAGGGCGCGATCAGCAGCGCGTCGAGCGGCTCGGCGGGCCCGAGAGGCTCCGCCTCCGGGATCGTTGTGACGACCTTCCGGCCCGTGAGCGCCATGAGGCGCCGGATATGTTCCGCGGCCGTGCCGAAACGGCTGTCCGTCTCGGCGGCGGTGTCGCTCAGGATGGGGATCAGCTCGTAGCTCTCCGCGAGCGGCTCCGCCGCCGTGAAGAGCTTTTCGTAGCTGCAGTAGGACCCGCAGAGGGCGAGTCCGACGCGTTTCTTTTCCATGTCAGGCCTCCTGTTCCGTCAAGATCGTGTCGAGCTCGGCCTTTATGAGCTCCGCCGCGGCGAGGGCTTTATACCGGCCCGGCAGCCCGGGCGCGGCGATCACGCGCAGCCCGATGTTCTGCGCAAGCGAGCGGTCGAAGCCTCCCGGCGCGGAGGCGAGCTCGATAAGCGGTGCGCCGCTCGGAACGCAGCAGAGCGCCGCGTCGCTCAGCACGCGTGCCGGGACCGTGTTCACGATCGCGTCCGTCTCCCCGACGGCGCCCTCGAGCGCCTCGAGGGGCAGGGCCGCCGCTCCCAGGGCCTGCGCGAGCGCCCGGTCCGCCTCTTTCCGCGCCGCGACGGTGAGCGCCGCGCCGAGTGCACTGAGCGTGTGCGCGAGAAGCTTGCCGAGCCGCCCGTAGCCCAGCAGCAGGATCCGGCCGCCGCGCAGGGAGCGCTCGCACTCGCGGATGAGCAGCCCCGCCGCTGCCTCAGCGGTCAGGGCGGCGTTGCCCGTCACGAAGGAGGAGCGCCGCAGCAGGTCCTCCAGAAAAAACTTCCCGTGCAGCGCCTGTGCGCCGCTCTGCTCCCCAAAGCCGCCGCCGAGCACAAGCTGGCCCGGCCAAAGCGCCGCCCAGAGCTCCTCCAACGGCAGCGGCTGCGCGGCAAGCGGCGCGTTCAGCAGGGGACCGCGCTCGGCCGGAACGGGCAGGAGCACCGCGTCCGCCCCGTAGACGCAGGCCTGCAGCGCGCTGTCCTTCGGGATCTCGGCGGGCAGCTCCGCCCGCTCAAGGGCGAAGCTGCGCACCCGGTGGCCCTCGCGCAGCAGCAGCCCGGCGAGCAGCGCGGAGCGCCGGTCTCCGCCGACCACAGCGAATCTCATCACGGCATCACCTCCGCCCTATCCTATTCTCTTGCCGAAGGGCGGGTGCCTGTGATATAATCAAATAAATGTGTAAAAAGGGAGGCAGAAGCATGAGCAAGGCGGACGAGATCTTTATTCAGAACTGCCGGGACATCCTGTCAAACGGCGTCTGGGATACGGACCGCGAGGTGCGTCCCCGCTGGGAGGACGGCGCCCCGGCCCACACCGTCAAAAAATTCGGCATCGTGAACCGCTACGACCTCTCCGAGGAATTTCCGATCCTGACGCTCCGCCGCACCTATTGGAAGAGCGCGATCGACGAGCTGCTGTGGATCTGGCAGCAGAAGAGCAATAATGTGCACGATCTGCGCGCCCGCGTCTGGGACGCCTGGGCGGACGAGAACGGCTCCATCGGCAAGGCCTACGGCTACCAGCTCGGTGTGAAGCACCACTACCCGGAGGGGGATATGGACCAGGTGGACCGGGTGCTCTGGGACCTCAGGCACAATCCCGCCTCCCGCCGCATCATGACCAACATCTACACCTTCGCCGATCTCAGCGAGATGGCGCTCTATCCCTGCGCCTACTCGATGACCTTCAACGTCTCGGGCAACAGGCTCAATGCGATCCTGAACCAGCGCTCGCAGGACATGCTCGCGGCCAATAACTGGAACGTCGTGCAGTACGCGGTGCTGACCATGATGATGGCCCAGGTCTCGGGCTTTGAGCCGGGCGAGTTCATCCATGTGATCGCGGACGCGCATATCTACGACCGGCATGTCCCGGCCATCGAGGAGATCATCGCAAACGAGCCGAAGCCCGCGCCCACGTTCCGGCTCGACCCGGCGGTGAAGGATTTCTACGCCTTCACGCGCGACAGCTTCACTATGGAAAACTACGTGTACAGCGAATTTACCGGGAAAATCCCGGTGGCTGTCTGAGGACGCGCCCATGGAAGCAATCGTTGCGGTCTATTCCGACTGGGGCATCGGGCGGGACGGCACCCAGCCCGTGGTGCTGAAGGCCGACCGGGCGCATTTCCGCGAGCTCACCGCGGGCGCGGCGGTGCTTGTCGGGCGGCGCACGCTGGGGGATTTCCCCGGCGGGAGGCCGCTGAAAGGCCGGCACAACATCGTGGTCACGCGCCAGGCGCTGGAGATCGAGGGCGCGGAGGTGGTCCACAGCACGGAGGAGGCCCTCGCCGCGGCGGCGCGACAGCCCCGCTGCCTCGTGATCGGCGGCGCGAGCGTCTACCGCCAGTTCTTCCCCTGGCTCGACGTCGTACACGTCACAAAGATCGACCTTGCGCCGGAGTCCGACAGCTACTTCCCGAACCTCGACGAGCTCGAGGACTGGCGCTGCGAGGCGGGGGAGTGGCAGGAGGAGGACGGCCTGCGTTACTGTTTCTGCACCTATCGGAAGCGCTGAGCGGCCAGACAGAAGAGAGGGACGGCGACGAGCGTCGCCGTCCCTCTCTTGTGCTTTAGAAAACCAGGACTGTTCCGGGATAGTAGTGCGCGAGGATCTCGCGGTAATCCGCGCCGTTCTGCGCCATGACCTCCGCGCCGTACTGGCTCATCCCGACGCCGTGGCCGCTGCCGGTGACTGTGAAGCAAAAACCCTCTTCGCCGTAGGCGAGCGTGAAGGCGGTCGAGCGCAGGGAGAAGAGCGTGCGCAGCTCGGTCCCCCGGACGAGCACGCCGCCGAGCGTGATCGAGGCGACCCGTCCGCTCTCGTCGTGCTCGACGGGACCGAGCCAGCCCGCCGGCTCGCCGCTCAGGTCAGCCTCGGGGTGGGCGGCGAGCAGCGTGTCCCGAAAGTCCAGCGGCGCGCAGAGCAGGCGGCTGACATAGCGCGGCACGGTCTCGGCGCTCTCCGGGCTCGGCACGCTGACAAGATAGGGCCGCGGGCTCCAGATCGCGCCGCTCGCCTCCGTTGCGCCGGCGGAGGAGGCGTGGAAGGCCGCCAATACCGGCTCGCCCTCGTAGCTCAGATACTCTCCCGCCGTCTGCCCGACCGCGGCGCGCAGAAGCGCGAGGTTCTGCTCATAGCTCTCTCCCCAGCTGCGGCGCATCCGCTCCTCATCCAGCCAGGCCTGGCAGCAGCCCGGATCGGCGCAGACGTCCGCCCCGGCATGTTTGTGCCCGACGGCGCAGTAGAGCGCGTAAGTCCGGGCGGCGACCGCCTGGGCCTTCAGCGCCTCCGGCGCAAAGGAGGCCGGCATCTCCCCCGCGAGGACGCCCACGAGGTATTCCTCCAGCGGCAGCTCGCGGACTTGTCCGTCAAGCAGCAGCCGCACGCGCTCCGGCGCCGCGGCCGTGACCGCCGCGGGGGAGGGCGGCCTTCCCGCTGCCGGACTCTCCGCGGGCGAGGCGGGGGCCGCCTGCCGCAGGCCGGGAAAAAACAGGGCCAGCAGCAGCGCGGCATAGGCGAGCGCGGCGCTCTTCTTCACGGTGCGCACCTCCTCCCGGACTTGACGGGGCAGATAAATGAGAGTAAAATAACATACTGCGTTTTACCCTACATTCTTATGGAAGGAAACCTGAGCTTATGCGAAAGAAAGTCATGGAGATCAGCTGCTATGTCGCGGGCGCGGGCGCTTTCGGCGTGTTCCTGCGCTGGCTGCAGGACCAGCTGGCTTTTAATGAATACGGGCTGGCCGACCCCAGTGCCTTCCACGTGATGCTGCCTGCCTTTATCCTGATCTGTGCGCTTGTGTTCCGCAACTTCGTTAAGCAGTACGAGAAGGCCGGGCTCCGCGTGCCGGAGAGCTTTTCCGCCGCGTTTCGGAACGAGGGGCGGCTCTACGCGGTCCTGCGCTGGACCATCGGCATTTTTATGACCGTGGGCGGCATCGTGCTGCTGATGACTTCCGAGCTTGACAAATACGCAGGCATGCTCCGCGCGATCTCGCTCATCGCGATCCTTGCCGGACCGTGCTTCACGGCGCTGACGACGCTCGCCAACCGGGAGAACGCCCGGCCCAACCTGCTCTGCGCGCTCGCCTTCGTGCCGATCTTTCTTTTTGCGACCTGGCTGGTCTACTGCTACCGGGCCAACTCCATCAACAGCGTGATCTGGGCCTATGTGGTGGAGGTCGGGACCGTCATCATGGCGATGATCGCCTTTTTCCGCGTGGCTGGCTTCCCCTTCAACGCGCCAAAGCCGCGCCGCTGCCTCTTTGACGTCATGTTCGCCGCCATGCTCTGCCTGCTCTCCCTCGCGGACGAGCGTTACATGGGCCTGCATCTCATCCTCTTCTCCGCCGCGCTCATGCTTCTCTTCTACAACTGGGTGCTGATCAGCAACCTGCAGGAGGAGAAAAAAGAGGAAGTCGCGTCCGAGATTTCGGACGACGGCTTCGAGCATCTGCACTGAAGACGGCCGCGCCGATATAAAAAACCCCCGCACGATCTTTTGATCGTGCGGGGATTTTTATGCCCGTCAGGGCATCCGGTCCAGAATATCCGCAAAACGGGTACGCGCCTTGAGCAGCTCGCCCCGCCAGTCGGGGAGCGTCTTGTCGTACCAGAACTCGGTCACGAAGCGGCGCACGCCGAGCGCCCAAACGGTCTCGATCGCGGCCGGAAAATCGACGTGGCCCTCGCCGTAGGGGATCTCCCGGAAAACGCCGGGCTTTGTCTCCTTCAGATGGAAGGCCAGGATGTGCCCGTGCCCGAGCCGGAGATCGGCCAGGGGATCGGTCCCGTACAGGACGGCAGCGTTGGTGGTGTTGCCGATGTCGGGATAGAGCTGCACATAGGCCGAGTCAAAGGTCTCGACCCAACGCATGCCTTTTTCCACCGTGTTCATGAACGCGTTTTCCATCGTCTCGAAGCCGATGGCTGTGCCGAAGCGCGCGGCAAGCAGCTTGAGCTCGTTCATTGCGTCGGTGAAGCGGCGCACGGTCTCGGGGGTGGAGGTCCCAAAATACACGTCGTAGCCCGGGAACATCACGATGCGTACGCCGAGATCGGCGGCCAGTGCGAGGGAGCGGCGCGCGATGTCCATCCCGCGCTCCCGGACGGCGTCGTCCTCGTCGCCGAGGGCGTACTTCGTCAGCGCGCTCACGTTCATCGTGCGCAGCGGCATCCCGCTCTCCCAGAGCAGCCCGCGCAGCGCCCTCCGTTCCTCCCGCGGCATGTAGACGCGGCCGATCTTTTCCTCGCTCGCGTCGATGCTGATCTCCACAAAGTCGTAACCGGCCTCCTTCGCGGCGGCGAGCTTTTCCGGCCAGCTCAGCTCCGGCATGGCCTTTTCATACAGGCCGATCTCGTATTGTTTCATATGTCATCCCCCTCGATCAAAGCCTGCATCTCGTCCCAAAGCCCGTCCAGCTGCTCCAGCGTACGCACATACAGGCGGTATTTCCGGTCGTAGATCCCGGTCACGGCCGCGTTCGGCTCATAGCGCCGGGCCACGGCGGTCATATGGGCTACGGCGGTGTTCAGGTCCGGGTATTCCCCGGTGGCCACGGCCGCGGTGATCGCGCAGCCGAGCGCCCCGGTCTCTCCGGCGGCCACGGTCTCGACCGGGAGCTTCATGATGTCCGCGAACATCTGGGCCCAGACCTCCGAGCGCGCCGCGCCTCCGGCGAGGCGGATGCAGCGCGGCGGCATCTCCCGCGTCTTGAGCAGCTTTTCGAGATGATACCGGTGGCCGAAGGCGATGCCCTCATAGACCGCGCGGGCGAGATGCGCGCGCCCGCAGCTCAGCGAGAGCCCGACAAAGCTGCCCCGCGCGTTGGGATGGGCGTTCGAGCCCATGACAAAGGGCAGGAACACCGGGACGAATTCCTCCGGGCGGACGCCGCCGACCCAGTCGTTGAGGATCTCGTAGATACTCGTCCCCTGCGCCTCGGCCTGCTCGCGCAGCTCAGGCAGGAGCGTGCGCACGAACCACTCGTTGTTGCCCGCGGAGGTGGGGGAGGACTCCTCGATCAGATAGTACTCCGGCAGGCAGAAAAGGGAATTCATCAGCACGGTCCCGTCCGTCACCGGCTCGCGGCGGATATATTCGTTGATGGACCAGGTGCCCGCGATCATGCAGATCATGTCCGGGTCCGTGACGCCGGCGGCGAGCGCGCAGGCGTTGATGTCGAACATGCCACCGATGACCGGCGTGCCGGGCAGCAGCCCGCAGCGCGCGGCGGCCTCCTCGCTCACGCGGCCGCAGATCTCGGATGCGAGGCAGAGCGGCGGCAGCGCCGGCTCGATCGCCTCCAGCCCGAACAGGGCCAGCAGCTCCCGGTCAAATGCGCGCGTATGCAGGTTCATGAGGTTCGCGCCGGAGTAGTCCGTGATCTCGGCCCGGGCCTCGCCCGTCAGGCGGAAGCGGATGTAGTCCTTGCACTCGAAGACCCAGCGGATGTTGGCGTAGCTCTCCGGCTCGTTGTCCCGCAGCCAGGCGAGAAGGGCGGGGGGCTGGCAGGCGAGGATATGCTGCGCCGAGCGGGCGAAGACCTTCTCCTCCGTGCCGTCGGCTGCCCAGCGCAGCGGATAGGCGTAGGCGCGGTTGTCTGTGGAGATGATGCCGTTTCGGGCGGGCCGACCGTCCTTGCCCCAGAGATAGAGGCCCTTGCCGTGGCCGGTGACGCCGACGCCCGCGACGTCGGCCGGATCGACGCCCGTCTTGTTCAGCACCTCCCGCAGGACCTCGCAGTTGGCGTCCCACATCTCCTCCATGTCGCGCTCGACAAAGCCGGGCATCGGCGTGATGGAGCGGGTCGCGACGAGGGCCTTGCCAAGCTCCCGGCCCTGCGCGTCGAAGAGCGCGGCCTTGGTGGTCGTGCCACCGTTATCCAATCCGATAAAGTAATGCATCGTCTGCTTCTCTCCCTACAGCTCCATACCCGCGAGCTCAAAGCATTTTATGAGGAAATTGCGGGCCAGCTCCTCCTTGTGCCAGAGGTCGTTGCCTTTGTGGCCGAGGATCTCCACCGAAGCCCAGACGAAGTCTTTGCCGACGGGCGTGTCGAAAGAGGCGGCCTTTTTGAGTATCTGTGCGCCGACCTCCGGGGTCAGGAAGCCCTCGGTCTCCCAGTCGGGACCGTGGGCACAGTCCATGTGCAGATCGCCGAAACAGGGGTGCGAAGGATCGGTGATGCAGTCGCAGAGGTGGATCTGGCTCAGGAAGGGGGCGCAGCAGTCGAGCGAATACATGAGGTCGATGTAGCCGAGCGCTTCGTGCGCGCTGTCCCAGTGCAGGAAGGCGTTGGGATGCGCCTCGTGGATGGGGCGGAACCACTCGGCCACCTCGGGCATCGGGCCGACCAGCGCCTTTTTGGAGGCGTAGCGGTCCAGCGGCTCGAGCGTGACGTACATGCCGAGACGGGCGCAGTAATCGGCGATGGCGGCCACGCCCTCGGCTTCGTACTGCATGGCCTCGTTGCGGCGCTCCGGGCCGGGGTCCTTTCCGCTCGGGACGCCGAAGGTGCGGTAGCCTGCCTCCGCGGCATACGCGGCGTGGCGCTTGGCGACGTTCAGCGAGAGCTCGCGCACCTCGGGATCGAGATCGCAGAGGGCGAGCCCATCGGCATTGAAATAGGGGGCGACATAGGTCAGCGCGGCGAGATGATGGCTCTCAAGCAGACGGCGCACCCGACGCTGATTCTCCGCATCGGCAAAGGTGGGCAGCTCTACATGGCGGTAGAAGTCCATTGCCGCGATGCGCTCCAGCACGTCGATCAGGCGCTTCTCCTCGCGCAGATAGGGCATGAACATCTCCATGATGTGGCAGGACGGATAGATCCTCTGAGGCATGTGCGCTCCTCCTTATCGTGTATTTCGTTCGTACCTGAGACTATTGTGGCATATCCCCGGGCGTTTTGCAAGCGGGAATGTCAGCCGGGCCGCGTCAGCGGCTCAGCTCCGCGGCGGTCCGGGCGGCGAGGCGGGCGTTGTTCAGCACGAGCTGGATGTTCGACTCCAGGCTGTCGCCGCCGGTGAGCTCGACGACCTTCGCGAGCAGGAAGGGCGTGGTCTCCTTGCCCTTGATCCCTGCCGCGTCGGCCTCCCGGAGCGCCTGCTCGATCGCCGCGTCGATCACGGCCTTGTCCATGGCGTACTCCTCGGGGATGGGATTGGTGACGAGCATGCCGCCGGGATAGTCCAGCTCGCGTTGGGCGCGAAACATCGCCGCGAGCTCCGCGGGGCTGTCCACGCGGTAATCCACGCCGAAGCCGGAGCGGCGGGTGTAGAAGGCGGGAAGCTCGTCCGTGCCGTAGCCGATCACGGGCACGCCCTTGGTCTCGAGGTACTCGAGCGTGAGGCCGAGGTCCAGGATGGACTTGGCGCCCGCGCAGACGACCATCACCGGCGTCTGCGCCAGCTCCTCGAGGTCTGCGGAGATGTCCATGGTTTTCTCGGCGCCGCGGTGTACGCCGCCGATGCCGCCGGTGGCGAAGATGCGGATCCCGGCGAGGGAGGCGATGATCATGGTGGTGGCGACTGTAGTGGCGCCGTCGGCCCCGCGGGCGACGAGCGCGGGCAGATCGCGGCGGCTGGCCTTGGCCACACCGCGCCCGGTCCGGCCGAGGTATTCGATCTCCTCGCGGCTCAGGCCCGCCTTGAGGCGGCCGCCGATCACGGCGATCGTGGCTGGGACGGCGCCGTTGTCGCGGATGGTCTGCTCGACCAGCAGCGCGGTCTCCACGTTTTTGGGATAGGGCATGCCGTGGGAAATGATGGTGCTCTCGAGCGCCACGACGGGCCGGCCCGCAGCCAGCGCCTCGGCGACCTCGGGCGCGATGTCCAGATGTTTGTTCATAAGAACCTCCGCTTTTTTTGTTTTTATTTGTTCAGTTTATCCAGCGCCCAGGCCATGATGTGCACGGCCTGTTCGAAGCCGCCCTCCCGGATGCGGCGCTCAAGCTCGTCTGGCGCGAGGGCGAGGACGTTCAGAAATTCCGTGTCGTCGAGACGCTGGCCGCCGGCAGGGCGGCAGTTCCGGGCGCGGAATATCCAGGCCCAGTTGTCGGCCATCGTGGCCTGGGACGGCACGGCGATCAGCCGCGTCCAGTCCGCGGAGACATAGCCCGTCTCCTCCCGGAGCTCGCGCTGCGCGGCGAGCAGCGGATCCTCCTGCTCACCGCTGTCCGGCCCGTACTGCCGCTCTCCGGGGCGGTCGATGCCGCCCGCGGGAAATTCCGTTGTGACTTTCCCGAGCCCCGGGCGGAACTGCCGCACGCAGAGATAGCGTCCGGCCTCGTCGGTCGCGACGATGACGACGTAGTTTTTCCGGCTGTAGGTATAGTAGGGCGGGCTGGCTGTCCCGTCAGGCATGGTGTAGGTCACTTCCCGCAGGTCGATCCACTTGTTCTCCACAAAGTGTCTCGTCTGCTGCTCCTTGAATTCCAGCTCCATAGCCGTCCCTCACAGCAGCGGCAGCAGCCGCTCACGCACGCCGTCGAGCCGCGCGTCGGCCAGACCGAAATCCATCGCGCGGTATGTCCAGACCGCACGGCCGACGCCGAATTTTTCAAAGGCCTCGTGGATACACGCGAACCAGCGCAGCGCGTCCTCCGGCGCGGCACGGTCGATCACGCCGTACTCGCCGCAGTAGAGCGCGGTGCCGCGCGCCTCCGCGAGGCGCACGGCCTCGGCAAAGCGCCTCTCAAAATAGTCCGCGGAGAGCCGCCCTGCGGGGTCCAGCCCGTCAAAGCCGGCATGCCAGTGCTGCAGCTGACGGCGGGAGCAGGCCTCCATCTCCCCGTAGCTCGCCGCGGCGGAGAGCCGAAAATCCGTGTCCATGCCGGGGATCCAATAGGCCCCCTGATGGGTGAAGATCAGCGGCTCGTAGCAGTGAAAGGTGTAGACGATGTTCCCGTCCGGCGGCGTCAGCAGATCCGGCAGCGCCTCGATGCTGTTGTTCCAGTAGCCGCCGAGGAGGATCTTTACCGTCGGGGCGATCGCGCGGATGCGCGCGACACAGGCGGCGGCGATGCGGTTCCAGGTCTCGCTGCAGCGCTGCTCCGTCACCTCGTTGAGCAGCTCGAAGGCGAGCGTATCCTCGCAGCGCGCAAAGCGCCGTGCGAACTCCTCCCAGAGCCGGTAAAAGCGCTCCTGCAGCGCCGCGTCCTCAAAAAAGCCGTGCTCGCCGTGAGCTGCATCAAAGGAAAAGCCGCAGGTCCTGTGCAGGTCGAGGATCATGTTCAGCCCGTAGCGCCGGCTCCAGTCGATCGCCCGTTGGATATAGGCGAAGCCCTCCTCACGGAGAGCGCCGCGCTCGTCCTGCACAAGCTCGTAGTCCACAGGGACGCGGATGTGGTCGAACCCCCAGTCCCGGATCGTGCGGATATCGTCCTCTGCAAGGAAGGTCTCGTATCGCTCCCGCGTGTGCGGGCACTGGGACAGCCAGCCGCCCAGATTGATCCCGCGTTCATAGCCCGGCCAGTTCTTCATGGGCATCTCTCCTTTGCCTGTCTGTGTACTGCTTACATTATATCATCGGGCGCGCGCTCTTGCAATCGGGAACAAAAGCGGTCTGCTTTCGTCTGGAATACAGGAGGTGGATCGATGGAAAAGTTCATTCCGAAGGAGAAACTCTCCAAAAGGAAAAAGCGGGAGCTTGCCGCCGCCCGCCGCGTCCGCTGGGACCGCAGTCCCGTGACGCGCCGCCCGGCCAACCCGAAAGCCTATGACCGAAGAAAAGCACGGAAGGAAGCACAAAACGATCCTTCCGTGCTTTTCCTCTGCCCGCGCATATCCCTCCTGCGCGGCGCATAGGATAGAGAGCCGCTCATTTTTTCAGATCCGCCGGACGAAAGCCGAAGCTCTCGCGGAAGGCCCGGTGAAACACCGAATAGTCGTTGAAGCCGCACTCGGCCGCGGCCTGCTGCACGGGCAGCCCCTCGCGGATGAGGCGTGCGGCGTAGAGCAGACGCTTCTGGCGCACGTAAGCATGCACGGTGCTGCCGGTCTGAAGCTTGAACAGCCGCATGAAATGGTAGCGGCTCAGAAAGACACGGCCCGCCAGCGCGTCGACGGAGAGATCTCCCGCGAGATTCTCGTTGATATAGGAGAGCGCAAGGCGGATCTTCTCGTCGTAGCGGCGGTCGTCCCCGGCCGCAGACACGCCGCCGACGGAGATGCGGTTGATGGCGATGAGAAGCTGCATGACGAGCGTGTCGCGCAGCGCCTCGGCGCCGTAGCGCTCATCCGCCTGCGCCGCCCCGTAGGCGCGGAGCAGAGCCGTGAGTTCGCCGCGCTGCCCTTCGTCCGGCAGCAGCAGACAGCGGCTCGTGCGGTCGGCGCGCTTGAAACAGTCGCTCAGCCCGGCAGAGGGCAGCGCACGCTCGAAGTACGCGGTGTCGAGATAGAGGATGATACGCTCGTAGGGCTCGGACACGTCGATGATCGCCCGGTGGACCGCGTGATGCTGCACCAGCAGCACGGACCCGGGCGTGAGCGTATAGCTCACGTTCTCCACGACGTAATCCACCTTGCCCGCGATCAGGAGGACGATCTTGTCAAACTCGTGAAAATGGTAGCTGCCCTCCTGCCCGGCCGTATCGCGCAGATGGAAGTAGTGGTAGTTCTCGTTGAGGTACCCGGCCCGCCGAAAGCTCTGCTTCTCCTCCATGTCGGCGCCTCCTCTCCTTCATTTCTTTACTATGGCAAAGTATACAGCACTTTTTGCAAACTATCAAGCAGGATTCGCAATTTACAGTGTAATTTTTTTCGATATAATAGGGACATCAAAAATCCGAGAGGGAGGCTTGACCCATGAAGTCCAACAACTTCCTGAAGAACAACTGGTTTTTCTTCACCATGATCCTCGGCATCGTCCTCGGCATCGTCGTCGGCTTTGCCTGGCCCGGCGCCGGCGCGCTCGAGCCGCTCGGCACGCTCTTCATCAACATGATGTTCTGCGTCGTCGTCCCGATGGTGTTCTTCTCCATCTCCTCGTCCATCGCCAACATGAAGAGTGCGAAGCGCGCGGGCAAGCTGATGGGCACCACGGTCGTCACCTTCATGTGCACCACCATCATCGCCTCCGTCATCATGTATGTGCTCGTGCGCTTCATCCCGGTCTACACCGGCGAGCCGGCCTTTGAGCCGGGCGCTTCCGAGCCCATGAGCGCGGGCGCCATGATCGTCGGCTTCTTTACCAAGCCCGACTTCCCCGACCTGTGGAGCCGCCGCTCGATCCTGCAGCTCATCATCGCGGGCATCTTCTTCGGCTTCGGCGTGCAGATGTGCGGCGGGCCCGAGACAAAGGTCGCGAAGCTCCTGGAGGAGATCACCCAGGTCCTGATGAAGGTCATCAAGCTCATCAGCTTCTATGCCCCCATCGGCTTCTTCGGCTTCTTTGCCGCCCTCGTCGCCGCCCACGGCGCCGACTTCGTCTCCAGCTATGCCCGGGCGATCATCCTCTACTACGTCGTGGCCTTCGCCTATATGTTCCTGATCTTCCCGCTCTATGCCCGCTTCGGCGGCGGCAAGGGCGCTGTGAAGGTGATGTTCCAGCATCTGTTCCGCCCCGCGGCGGTCGCCTTCGGCACCTGCTCCTCGGTCGCGACGATCCCCACCAACATGGAGGTCTCCGAGGACACCGGCATTTCCAAGGACGTGACGGACATCGTCCTGCCCATGGGCGCCACGATGAACATGGACGGCTCCGGCATGAGCGCGATCATCAAGGTCGCCTTCCTCTTCGGCATGTTCGGCAAGGACTTCGCCACGACCGACGCGCTGCTCGCGATCATCGTCGCGACCGTCTCCTCCGTTGCCATGTCCGGCATCCCCGGCGGCGGCGGCACCGGCGAGCTGGTGCTCTGCTCGCTGTTCTTCCCCGAGCAGCTCGCGGTGGCCTTCCCCATCGCGCAGGCGATCGGCGATCTGGTCGATCCCCCGGCCACGATGGTCAATGCGGCCGGCGACTATGTGGCCTCCTACATCGTCTCCCGCTACAACGACGGCAAAGACTGGCTGCAGAAGCACCTCAGCGCCAGGAGCGGGAGTTGAGATGCATTACAGCGTCATGCACGGCGCGGGCAACTCTTTCGTCCTGATCGAGGCGCCCCGCAGTGAACAAGACAAGGGCGAGGACCTTTCGGGCCTCGCCCTGCGCCTTTGCGCCCGCTTTACCGTGGACGGGCTGATCGCCCTCGGGCCCGCGGACGACGCGGACTTCGCCATGTTGTTTTACAACGCCGACGGCTCGCTGGGCGAGATGTGCGGCAACGGCGCGCGCTGCGCCGCCCGCTTTGCCGTGGAGCACGGCCTCGCGCCGGACCCCGAGCGGGTCCGCATCCGTGCCACGGCCGGGCTTGTCCGCGCGCGGCGCGTCACGGCGGAGCGCTACGAGGTCCGGCTGAACGATCCCAGCGTCGTTGACCTGCGCAGGGAGGCGCCGGTCCCGGGCGGGACGGAGCGCTGCGCCTATGTCGAGCTCGGCGACCCGGGCATCCCGCACGCGGTGGTTGAGGTCGGGCCGGAGGCCTTTGAGGATCTCTCCGCGCTGCGCGAGCGCGGACGCGCCCTGCGACACAGCCCCGCCTTTCCGCGCGGCGCGAACGTCAGCTTCGCCTGTCTTACGGGGGAACGGAGCGTGAGGGCGATCACCTTCGAGCGCGGGGTGGAGGACTTCACCCTCGCCTGCGGCACCGGCTGCGGCGCGGTGGCGCTGAGCCTGATCCTCTCCGGACGGATTCCCGACGGCCCGGTGGAGATCGACATGCCCGGCGGGCGCCTGCGCGTCACGCTCCGCCGCACGGGCGACACCGCGACGGATATCCTGCTCACCGGCCCTACGGCCGTGGTGGAGGAAGGAGAGCTTGCGCCGTGAAAGTCTATCTGAACGATCCCATTGCCGACGATGCCCGTGCGCGGCTTGAAAAACACGTGGAGCTCGTGAGCGATTTCGAGCACCCCGAGGAGCTGGATGCGATCATTCTGCGCCAGCAGTACTGTACCCGGGAGGTGATCTCCCGGGCGAAAAAATGCCGGCTGATCCAGCAGCACGGCGCGGGGCTCGACCGCATCGACCTGGAGGCCGCGCGCGAATACGGCATCCCGGTGCGCAACACGCCCGGCCTCAACGCGCGCGCCGTCGCGGAGTACGCGCTGGCGATGATGCTCGACCTCTCCCGCCGCGTCACGGTCATCGACGGCAAGACACGGCGCGGCGCGCTGCCCCGCTTCGGCATGCCCGAGACCGTCGGCCGGGAGCTCACCGGCAAGACGCTGGGCCTTGTGGGCAGCGGCCATGTGGCGCGGGAGCTCGCGCAGATCGCGCGGGACGGCTTCCGCATGGAGCTCCGCTGCTTCAGCGCCCACCGCAGCGCCGCGGAGATCGAAGCGCTGGGCTTCCGCCCGGCCTCCTCGCTGCCGGAGCTCTTTGCCTCCTGCGACTATGTGAGCCTCCATTGCCTGTTGACGACGGAGACCTATCATTTGGTCGATGCTGCGCTGCTGCGCGCGTCGAACCCCGGCCTGATCCTTATCAACACGGCCCGCGGCGGGCTGATCGACGAGGCGGCGCTCTATGAAGCGCTGCGGGACGGAACGCTTACGGCGGCCGGGCTGGATGTGTTTGAACGGCAGCCGCCCGCAACGGACAACCCGCTGCTGAGCCTGGATAATTTTCTTGCGGGCATGCACGTCGGCGGCAGTACGCACGAGGCCCTGGAGCGGAACGGCCGGGCCGTCGTGGACGCCGTCTTCGATGCCCTGGGCATAGAGGAAAAATAAAAAGCAAAGACCACCCGCTGCGCGGGTGGTCTTTGCTTCAATGCTCTTTCGGATAGATGTGGTTGACGCCCTTTTCGGTCAGATGGCGGTGGATGTCCAGGCCGAGCAGCTCTTGGATCACGAGCTCCCCGAGATACAGGATGCGGCAGCCCTCCAGCAGATGGCCCGCATAGGCCCCGTTCCGGTCCGAGATCGTGCAGTGCAGATGCGGCTGCCCGTCGCAGATGAAGCCCTCGACGCTGACGACCTCGAGCGGCACGTCGGTTTTCTCATCGATGTATACCTCGGCGGGGTAGCCGGTCGTCGAGATCATGTGCAGCCGCGAGCGGTCGAAGGTGGCGATCCCGCTGACGACGACGGCGTTCTCGATTCGCTCCTCCCGGATCAGTCGCTCGACGCTGCCAAGCAGGTCCTCGCCCTGCACGAGCTTGAGAATAAAGGTCCGCCCGACGCGGTCGGATACGAATGTTTCCATGAGGATCCCTCCCTGTGCTTGATGGACCCAGTATAGCATCTTTCCGGCCGGGGAGCAAGAGTGCCGGCACAGGCGCAGGGAACACAAATCGGCGCTTGTGGGACGGCAGTACATGTGCTATAGTAGAGACGGAAGCGGCGATCGTCGGCGACAGCGGGCGGAAACCGCGCGGCTTCCAAAGGAGGATACGAACGTGAAAAGAGCATTGTCAAGCCTTTTGATCCTGGCGCTGGTGCTGTCTCTGGCCGCGTCCGCGGCAGCCGGGCCCCTGACCCTCTATACGGCAAAGGACGGCGTCAAGGTTTACGCGGACAAGAACACGAGCGCCATGGTGGTGAAGACCCTTTCGAAGGGCGAGGCCGTTCAGATCGAAGACTCCGTGACGGGCTGGTACGCGATACGGGTCGAGGACCCGAGCGGAGACGGCCAGATGCTTGGCTGGATCCCGGCCGCCGACTTGACGACGGTCGCGCCCTGCGTCCACAGCTGGGGCGCGTGGACCGTCACGAAACAGCCCACCTGCACGGCCAAGGGGCAAAAGACGCGCGTCTGCCAGCTTTGCGGCGAGAAGGAGACCGCGGCGGTCGACAAGCTGCCCCACACTTACGGAAACTGGTTCGTGCGGCGTGAGGCGACCTGCACCGCCGAGGGAGAGTATTACCGCGTGTGCCAGGTCTGCGGCCACGAGGAGACTTCGGTGATCGAAAAGAAGCCGCACACCTACGGGGACTGGGTGGTCCTGCGCGATGCGACCTGCACCGCGACCGGCCTGAAGGCCCGCTGGTGCTCGGTCTGCGGCTATGAGAAGGACAAGGTGATCGACAAGCTCCCGCACGACTACGGTCCGTGGACCGTGACGACCGAGGCGACCGATCACTCCGCCGGGGTGGAAACGCGCGTATGCCAGGTCTGCGGCCACGCCAAGACGCGCAGCTTCGATCCCCCCGGAACGCTTCGCCGCGGCGACAAGGGCGATGCGGTGAAGGAGATTCAGACGCTCCTGGTGGAACAGGGCTATCTGGAGAAGAAGAAAGCTGACGGCTCCTTCGGCGGCGGGACCGAGAAGGCCATCAAACAATTCCAGAAGGACCAGGGCATCACGGTCGACGGCGTCGCCTGGCCCGAGACCATCCGCCGCCTGCACCACGATTTCGGCGAATGGGAGGTCGTGATCCCGCTCAGCCGCTATACAGATGGCGAGAGCATCCGTGTCTGCCGGGAGTGCGGCTATACCGAGCGCAGGATCGTGAAAGCGAGTCCCGCCTTCGCCCGCAAGGACGAGGGGAACGGCATCAAGACAATCCAGAACATGCTCAACGCCCTCGGCTTTGACTGCGGAGAAGCAGACGGTTCCTTCGGCGGAAAGCTTGAGCGCGCGTGGGAGAGCTTCGCCCTGGAGAATAACGCCACGCCGGAGCTGGACTGCCTGCGCCCGGGGGACGTCGACCTGCTGACGAACGCCTGGATCGCCGGCCTGGGCGAGGACGCCTGGAGGGGCCAGGGCGACAGGACCACCCCGGTCAACCTGATCCTGACGGTCACGCTCACCGGGGAAGAGAACGGCATCCAGTACTTTGACTGGACCGTCTCGAACCTCGGACGGGAGAAGTGCCGCTTCGTCGGGCTGCTGCTCGGCTTCGGCCCGGAGGCCGACTTCACCGCGGACAATCAGGTCGTGGTCATCGACCGCGCCCGCCTGAAGGCGGACGGTCAGAACCGCCTTTCCGGCAGCTTCTGCGTTCCCTACGACTGGACTGTGCCGCTGTCCTTCTGCGCCATTGCGACCGAGGACGGCACCGGTGCGGTCTGGACCAGCAACAGCGTCTTCTCCGGCACGGGTTCCTGAACCAGCGGGGCAGCGCGTTTCCAGATCCTGCATACGAAAAAAGCAGCGCCGTTTCAACGGCGCTGCTTCGTATTTTATGTGTGGTGTTCTGCGCTTACTTGGCGCGCTTCAGGGCGATGGAGTAGACGTCCCCGAATTCCTGCACGATAGATTTGTATGTGTCGCTGCCCGCGAAGCGCAGCTTCGAGTCCCCGTTGCGCAGGTCATGGACGCACAGGAGCTGATCGCCCCAGAAGTAGAAGGTAACGGCGGAGTGCTGTCCCACACGGTAGGCGTCGGCAAAGAAGACCAGCCCGTCCGCGTAGTAGAAGCCGATCCGATACCCGGTGTTGGGATCGTCATAAGTCGAGGAGGTATACCAGGACTTGCGGTTCCCATCGGAGTCCTTCCGGCTGTAATAGGTCTTGTTTACAACGTCCTTCTTCTCCGTGTCGGTATACGACACACCGTAGACCAGGTTGTCCCGCAGCGCGATGGCGTACGGAGAAGTGGGATTGGACGGGATGCTCACAGTAGACGGGACATACGAGGGAACGTCGATGATGATAGAGATGTTGGAGGCCTCTGTGAAGCTGGCGGTGATCTGCTCCACATAGCGGTCGCAGACAGAGCGGTTACGGGTCGGGTAGAACATCTTGATCAGGTAGATGACCTGGTCGGAGAGGACGCCCTGAAAATAGTAGATGTCGCTGCCGTTGTAGCCGCTCAGAGAGAACTTCGTGGCCTTTTTCGAATCATAGGTGGGATTCGGATAATCCTGCTTCAGGGAACTGTACAGACTGTTGAAATAGACCGAATCCTGCTGATAGTACAGATAGGTGTCGATCTCGGTCAGGATCAGGTCCATGTTTTGATCATAGTTCGTGAAGTAGGTGGTCGTGTAGGCGTTGTTCCGGTCGCGCTCGACGTTGGTCGAGTAGAAGCCGGAGGGAAGCGTGACGCAGGCGCCGCCGTCAAAATAGAAGATGTTCTGGTTGTATACCGGAGCCGGTGTGGTCACGGCGCCGAGGAAAGTGAAAAACTTCCGGCCGTTCCAGCCCATGCGCCCGTCCGCGGTCGTGAAAAAGCAATAGCCGGACTTTTCGGCGAGGACCGTGACCTCCGTGCCGTTGGCCACCGTACCCAATACCCCGTTGCCCTCCTGCGGCTTCGGCATGAAATAAATGCTGCCGTTTGCGCGGCTGGCGGTCACGGTCGCGCGCAGCGGCGTCTGATAATAACAGTCGGAGGTGGGGTATTCCAGCGGAACGTTCAGATTGGACGTGGTCGAATAGGCGCTGTCGGCCATGGCCAGTCCCGGCACAGACAGCGTGAGCAGGACAACGCAGAGCAAACAGGCGATAAGACGTTTCATTATGTGCAACCTCCCAATATAGTTGTTCGCGGGCTTTCTGCGGCCGGTCGGACGTTTGACCGACCGCGCGATTCGACCGATGCCTTCTTCTTGTAAAATACCATATCCGACGCCGGGGCATCAAGCTCTTTTTTGTGCCGCGCTGGAAAGGGGAAACCGGTTTTTCGGGAACGGGGACCCTTTGCCGTACAGGCCGCTCGATCTTGTCGTCTGTGGATAGGACGGCGGTGCGCAGGATTTGTTCCCATCAGAAGCCGAAAAGCGGACAGAGCAAAGCGAAGCCCCTGCCGTATGGGCGGCGGGGGCTTCGCTTTGCATGGGTGCGGCGGTTCGGTCGGCGGAGAAGGCAATCAGGGCATCTGCCGGATCGCGGCGATGACCTCTGCCCGCACCCGGGCTCCCTCCGGTATGGGGTAGAGCGCGTAGGCGTGGTTCATCTTTTCGCCCTCGACATAGCGCAGCGTCACGCCCTCCCGCTCGCAGCGGGCCTTCAGGCTTCGTGCGTCGGGAAGAAAGATCTCATGCGTGCCGACATACAGGGTCAGGGGCGCGAGGCCGGTCAGCTCCCCGAACAGCGGGCTGAGCCGATAGTCGCGGGTATCCGTGCTCCCGGCCCAGTTCCGACCGGCGTCGCGCAGCATGTCCCGCACGAGCGTGGGGTCCTGCCGCGCCAGCTTTTCCGGGATCTCCGTCTCCATGCCGATATCGAGCCAGGGGGAGAAGAGCACGATCTGCCCGGTATAGCGGAGCCGCCCCCTCTCGTCCACCTGCCCGGCGAGAAAGATAGTTTAGACGCTCGGCCGGTATCAATCGGGCTGTTTCGTTCGCCCGCATCTTTTCGGGCAATAAACGCGCGGCCATTCCTATGGAATGGCCGCGCGTTTCTGCGGTCGGATCAGAGAAGGGGGGGACCGGTCCTGCAGAGGGCGGATGCTTTGATGCGGGGATGCCCATGCGCCCTTGGTACGCGGCGCCGTCTTATCCTCCGTTCTTTACTTCGACCCGGAACAGCCCGTGATGATTGCAGTATGCATAGAGATGCCGGACGCAGTCGATCCGAAAGCGCGCCTCCGCGCCCCCTTCGGGGTACAGCTTCACGAACTGCACGCTGTGATCCGAAACGGCTGCGAGAAAAAAGATATGGTGCTCCTTCGTCATGACGTGGTCCATGCTGACGAAGTACTCGTCCTCCAGCCGCTGGAGTCGGATCGCGTGCGGAGGATCCGGCGCCTCCGGCACAGCCGGAGGGAGAGTAATGCCGCAGCAGCTGACCACAGCCTCTCCGCTCGCCTGGATGACGTTTCCGCAGACCGGGCACACATAAAAACACAGCTTCACAAGGTTGGAGGCCCGGTTCCGGTTTCGGATCTCGTCGCCGGAAAACAGCTCGATCACGGAGATGTCCAGGGCTTTGGCCAAAGGCTCCAGCAGCGTGATGTCCGGCAGACCCTGCCCGGTTTCCCATTTGCTGATGGTTTTGCTGCTGACGAAGATCTTGTCGGCGAGATCCTCCTGCCTCATTTTTTTGCTTTCACGAAGCCTGCGTATCGCGGCTCCGGTAAGGTATCGATCCACGGCTTTCGCCTCCTCTCGCGATCATCCTATCATGATCCCGGCGGCGGTTCAACCTGCGCTGCGCAGACCGCAGCCGTGTGTGGGTCCGTCGGGAGTTTTCGCTTGCTGTGCTTAAGCGGCATGAAAAGCACGGAACGGAGAATGGTTTCTGACCGAATGCGCGCGGCGCTGCCAAAGATTTTTTAAGAATTCTTTTGTTGCAGCCGCCGACGGAAGGGAGTATGGTAGTTTTGTCAATCAAGCATGGGAAAAAGAAAGGGACTTGAAATGAAGGAAAACGGATTTTTTAAAACTACGGCGGTGTTTGCGCTGGCGTTCCTGCTGCTGACGGCGATCGGAGGCTGCGGCAGGCAGATCTCCGCGGCAGAGACAGCCGCGCCCGTTTTGACCGCCGCCCCTGTCAGCCCGGCCGAGCCGGAAGCCGTGATCGTGGTCGGAAGGCAGGACGGGGAGCGCTTCGAAGAGACCATCCTGCTCGAGGGCATGGAGGAGACCGTCCGATATGAGCACGTCCGAAATGACACGATCGGGGTCGAGCTGGACTACGACTATGAACGCTTCGCCCGTCACAGAGAAGCGGGCCGCGAGTGCTTTGTCTCGATCTACGACTTGCCCGCTGCGCCCGAGAATTATCTCGAGGTGACATACAGCCCGCAGGATGCCGATACGGCCGCCGCGTCTGTCAGAAAGGCGCTTTCGCAGGAGTTTGAACTCCTTGAACACGTGCGCGAGCTGGATCGCGCGGGCAGCTGCATCTACATCGAAGCCTCCGAGCTGAAGGGCACCGGCAGGATGGCGGACCAGCTGCAGGCGGTGTATATCATCCCGGCTGCCGACGGCTGCCGCATTGCCGCCGCGCACTACTCGATCGAGGGCGCCGAGGGCTTCGGGCGGCGCTTCCACTATATGATGAATACGCTTGCGGCCCTTCCCCGCCAGGCAGAGGGACTGTCGGACGAACAGGCTCTGGCGGCCGTCCAGAACTATTGTTACGCCCGCGATCCGGACCTGAAGAACGCGGTAAACGCCGGAGAATACCCGGTTTATTGGGATGTTTCATCAAGCGGCGAACAGCAGGCCGTGGTCTTGTTCCGATCCTATACGGGGGCGCAGATCCGGTACTATATCGATCGGGTCACGGGCGATGCCTACGTCACCGAGTTTGTTTCCGGGATCACCGACGGGGAACAGCGGACGGAGGAAAGCTTTAACGCGAGAAATTATCTCACCGGTCAGGATGCTTCGTCCGGCGCACCGCTCCCCATAGAGGGGACCTGGCAGTCGGCCTCGATGGGCTATGAAGCGGACGGGTCCTTATACCCTGAGTATTACGTGCGCTTCACGGATTCGGAAATATGCTATGGACATTTGAACGGCGGAGAGTTCATTGCCGATCACGCGGACAGGATCCTCAGCCTTGCGAAAACGGCTGCGGGCGGGATCAGGATCCAGGCAGAGGCTTCCAACGGGGTGCGGTACACCTATCAGACCTGTGAAAGCGATCCCAACGTACTGGAATACTTTGAGACATGGCGGGAGGAAGATTTTCCGGAAATGTACAGAGGCGGCGCGTCGCTGTTCAGGAGCAGCTGACGCCGCAGGGAAAAGCGATTTTGCGCGGTTCCCGCTTGCTCGGTTTTTTGAAGCGAACAACAAAAAGCGCCATAAGCGTGATGATCATGCTTATGGCGCTTTCATTGCCGGCTTGAAAAGACACAGGCTTTGATAAATGGTGGGAGAAGTTGGATTTGAACCAACGCAGGCCGAAGCCAACGGATTTACAGTCCGCTCCTTTTGACCAGACTCAGGCATTCTCCCATGTTGGCGGACCCTCCGGGAATCAAACCCGGGACGCGCCGGATCCTTAATCCGACGCGTATTCCGGTTCCGCCGTTTTTGCATGTGGTGCGCCTTGAGGGGATCGAACCCACGACCTTCGGATTAAGAATCCGCTGCTCTGCCGGCTGAGCTAAAGACGCATATGGTACGCCCTGCGGGGCTCGAACCCGCGACCTGCGGTTTAAAAGACCGCTGCTCTGCCAACTGAGCTAAGAACGTATATGGCGGAGTGAGAGCGGCTCGAACGCTCAAGCGCATTTCCGCGCCGCCTCCTTAGCGGGGAGGTCCCTTACCGGTTAGGGTATCACTCCATGTGGCGCAGGACGGAGGTGCCGATCCCCACAACATCTCTGTTGCCCCCGGTTTTCTGGACCGGTGTCAGCGCCGGCTGACATCATCCTGCGTAATGGTGATCCCTGCGGGATTCGAACCCTCATCTCCGCCTTGAAAGAGCGGCGACCTGGCCTGTTAGTCGAAGGGACCACGCCAGCCCGATCCCTTGGGCTGGTTTTATTTATGCGGAGATTTGGACATGCCCGAGTCCTTGAAATATCAAGATATCCTCGATCCTCACTCCGAACACGGCGGCAAGGACCACGAGGTTGTCGACCGTCGGCAAAGCGGCGCCGTGCTGCCACTTGTAGATGGCCTGCGGCGTGCTGAAGCCAAAGATGTCCTGGAGATCCTTCACCGTCAAACCCGCGTGGATCCTCATGCGGGTGATGTTGATTCCGGTTGCGGTCATATCGATGACCGGTATTCGATTCATTTTCTTTTCGCTCCTGTTCCGGCGCTGAGCCGGAACAGGACCGGTTCAGTTGGCCAAAAAGATGTGGATAGGTGTCAATTCGAAGCTGGCGGAACATGAAAAAGCCGCCTGCCTCATACATGGCAAGCGGCTCGAACGATCGGATCCTCCCGGTCAGGGGCATGAGATCGCACAGAGATTCTTCTTTGCCTTATATGAGCGCGCGGAAAGACGGTCCAGATAGTGATAGCTGGACTTGAGCTCCATATACTTTTTCCGCGACAAAGAGAATCGAACTGCGAGCATGTCTTTTTCCTTTCCGGGCACAGCCCTGTTTTTTCTGCCGTCAATATAACACGGCGTTTTTCTTTTGTAAAGAAACCTGTGGTATAAACGTCACCGCTTGGTCTTCCGTGCGGGACTTTACTTTTTTACCATATCCGACAGACGTCTTCCCGGCGCAAAAGTTCCCGTGCACGCCTGCGCGCCGCTTATAGCCGTAAGCAGTCCATACAGGAGATGAGCTGCTTCTCAAAAGCCCGTGCTTCAAGGGCGCCTGTGCGCTTTCGAGTCGGGACAAAAAACTCTGAATAAATACCGGGAACCGCCGATTTCGTCAAAAAACGAAGGTCCTTTTTGGCTGCGGGCGCCGGATCTGGTGCTCCCGGAAAAGGGCAGTCAAGCTCCCGCTTGACTGCCCTTCTGGTTTTACCGCTTCGCTTTTCGAAAGAGCCCGGATCACTCCAGATAACGGGACACTTTGTATCCCTCGTGGATCGCAGACTGGATGTTTTTCGGGGCGTCACAGCCGGCGGCGTACACGGTGTAGCCGGCGGCGGCGATCTCGTCCATGAGCTCGGTGTTCGGGATCATGTCGTAGCATTCGATGACCGTGTCGCAGGGGAGGACCTTCGTGTGGCCGGACTGGTTCATGGTGATGTGAACGCCTTCCCCGTCGATCGCGTCGACCGTGGACTCGTTCCACACTCTGACGCCGTGAGAATAAAGATGAGAGCGGACAAAGTACCTGACCCAGGGGGACTGTTCCTTATCAACGTCGTTATTGTCTCCTTCATGGACTATCTGGATATTTTTGCCCTGCGCGAGCAGGTACTGCGCAACGTCGACGGCCTGCGCGTTGGCGCCGAGGATCACAACGTTCTCCCCCACATCGGCGGTGATAAAATCGTCGATCCCGACGACCTTGTCCCCGCTGAAGCGGGATTCCCGCTTGCCGCCGACGGCGACGATGACCGCGTCCGGATTCTGCTCCTTCACGAGATCGACCGTGACTTCCGTCCCGGTGACGACCGTGACGCCCTTGACCTCCTGCTGGCGGACCAGGTAGTCGCGCAGGTCGAGCAGATGCTCATGCGGTCCCTTGATCGCATTGGCAAAGAGGAGCATGCCGCCCATGTAGCCGTTCTTTTCATAGAGCGTCACCTTGTGGCCGCGCTCCGCCGCGATGCGGGCAGCTTCCATACCGGCCACGCCGCCGCCGATCACCATGACGTTCTTCGGATTTGCGGCGGGCGTCAGGTCATAGCCCTCGGGGAATTCATCTGTGTACGCGCACTGGGTCGTCGCGTTGACGCGGCATCTCTCCACCCCCATGACGATGGGAAAAGACGGGGAAGGCGGCACTGCAATTTCATCGCTTCTCAGGGCGCCGGTTGACCCTACGGAGGCGCCGGATGCATGACAGTGGAAGCAGCGGCAGCAGGGGGCGACCTCGTCCCAGCGGCCCTCCTGGAGCTTTTTCGGAAGCTCCGGGTCGACCGTGAGAGGACGGTTCATAAACAGCAGATCCATGTCGCCGTTTGCGATGGCGTCGTTCATCATATCGGGCGCGGTGCGCGGGTCGATATATCCGGCGCAGCCGACCGGGACGTCCACGACCTTCTTCAGCTCCCGGACCATCGGGATGAAGGCGCCGCAGCCGTTGTGAGCGCCGTCATAGAGGCCCTCATAGTGTCTGGAGTAATCAAACTGCGCGCCGAAGCAGGAGGTGCCGGCCGCCTTGTAGGGGGCGAAGGCGGTGTCCGGGGCCCAGCAGTTGGCCTCCAGGCTGCCCATGGAGATGCGGGCCTCAATGAAATCGGCACCGGCTTCGACAAGGGCCTTGGCAAGGTACTGGCCTTCTTCGATCGTCTCGAAGTTGTAATTGTCGCCGATTTTGAGGTCGTTCTCCTCCATGGCGTTCATATGGGCAAGAAGCGGATAGCCGGGACCGACGGTCTCGCGGACAGCGGCGATCATTTCGCAGAAGAAGCGGACGCGGTTCTCTTCCGTCTGGGCGCCGTATTTGTCCTCGCGCGTGTTGGTACGGCGGGAGCAGAGCTTGGAGGAAGTGTCGATCGTGGCGGCCTTGAGCTCGATCACATCAAAGCCGGCCTCCTTCAGGTATCCGGAAAAGACGCGGAAGTCCTCAATGAGCTTTTCAACATCTTCCGTCGGAAGCTCAAGGATGTTGGAAGGGATATAGCCCATATTCATCTGAACGCCTGCAAGGGCGCCGCCCTGATGGATGCGGTCGATGATCTTCCGGATCTCGACCAGGCTCTGCTCATAGGGGATGACGCCAAAGGTGCCCGGGGTAAGGCCGATCGCCTGGAGGATGCTGCCCTCAAGGAGGACAAGCGCGGCGCCGCCGTCTGCGAAACGGCCGTAGTATTCGACGGCGTTCTGCGACACGGAGTGCTCTCCGCGGACCATGGTGTCGGACCCGGTGGCCGTCTTGATGATGCGGTTTTTGAGCGTGACATTGCCGATCTGAATGGGAGAGAAGATCGCCGAGTAGTCGGTCGTGCGCTTGGTGTAGGACTCGTCCTGCGGGTTGAGCTCTGTCCAGGGCAGAACGGGGGATGCCGCGGCTGCCGCGGCGGGCTGTTCATCGGCAAAGGCGGAAGTTGCGCCGAGTGCGCCGTTGACGACGACCGCGGCAGTGCCGGCGAGGGTTCCCTTGAGGAAGTCTCTTCGGGAAATTTTCATTTCGGGTTCTCCTTTCTTGTTTCTTTCGGTTTTCCGGAGAATGACAGAACCATTTGTCCGGAGCTTGATACTATTATAGGACATACCGGGTGAAAGTCAATTACAGGAGCACAAATTATTCCGACATTTTTCTCTGTACCGGATACACGCTGCGTTCGTTTGAGAGAGGACGGAAAAGCCTGTGCCGCAGGCGCGTTCACAGCGAGCTGTGAAACCGCAAAAGAACCGCAATTCCGATACAAGGTGTCGGAATTGCGGTTCCTGGATGGGTACTGGACCCGTTCAACGCGGGGCGCCGGTCGGTTATTTATCCCTGGATCTGGATCGTTTTATGCTCCGGCAGCTTCTTCGGCTCTTTCTTCGGAAAGTCCAGCGTCAGGACGCCGTTTTCAAACTTGGCTTTCACATCTTCTTCCGTAAGATGCTCGCCGATGAAGAAGCTTCTGCTCATGGAGCCGGAGAAACGCTCCTGATGAACGATCTTGCCTTTCTTGTCCTTGCCTTCCTCTTCGAGGCCCTTGGACGCGGTGATCGTCAGATAGCCGTTCTGCAGCTGCAGTTCGATCTGCTCTTTCTTGAAGCCCGGCAGGTCGACGGACAGCTCATAGCCGTCATCGTGCTCCTTCAGATCTGTCTTCATCATCCGCGCTGCGTGCTTGCCGTACAGCTTGTGATCCATATCGGATTCAAAGCCTCTGAACGGGAAGTCAAACCAGTCGTCAAACAAACTCTCTCCAAAAACACTCGGCAACATAAGTCATACCTCCTTCGATATGCATTGCATTTCATGTTACCTGAGCAAGGGAAGACTCCCCCGGCGGGGAAAATGCCCGTATCGCGGGCAGAAGGGGGGAGACCCGGAGGTCATCCATTCGCTCTCTGTTCCTTTGTTCGGCTATGAGTATACCACCAGCTTTAGCACTGTCAAGGCGAGAGTGCCAACCATCGGTTAACTTTCTGTGAAGAATCGTTGCATATTTTGTTAAGCTTTGTTCAGTCCTTGCGGGAGGCCATGATTTTGCTGAGCGGGCGGTCTTCCAGGCGTTCTTTTTCCCTGTCGATATCTGCTTTCAAGGCCTTCATTTCTTCGCTTGCCGTCCGCTCGTCATACAGCATGTCGATCAAGGCGTCCTGACGACTGATAATATCGCTTTTGACGAGAGTAGCAGGCTCCAGCCGGTCTGCTATGATCTCTTTACGCTCCGCCATCCGTTGTTCAGCTTCTTTGCGGAGCCGTTCGGTTTCCGCCTTTACCGCGGCGATTCTTGCGTTTACGCGCTCGGTACGGTATATGACATCAGGGTAAGCATCTGCAAAACGCTTGTGGAAAACAGATTTGTCCGAAAGAAGAAGATAGATTTCCCTGCGGATTTCCTCCGTGTCGTCCGCCTCGCTGTTCTCGACGCCGACCTTTACCAGCTTCAAAACAAAGTGAGAAAGAATATAGTCTGCACAAAAAACCGCGAGGAGGATCCCGGCCGCGATCTCCTTCGCCGTGAAAGAAACGGAGTCGAATGAACGATAGAGAACAGGATTGATGAAGTGCATGATCGCCACGCCGCCAAGCCCGAACAGCACCAGATTACCAATCCATACCCGCCCGTGCAGATTCATCGGTTTCTGGCTGTAATCCCACCAGCGGGCGTGAAAACGCTTCTCCATGAAATAGCTTGTCAAATACTCCAGCGTGCCGCAGATCAGGAATGACAAGACGAAGGTTGTGCCGTATCCGGATTCAAACCGGGAAAGATTCCCTACGATCAGCGTGATCAGCGCGGCTCCGCTGCCATAAACGGGGCAGATCGGGCCGGCCAGGAAGCCCCGGTTGATAAAGCGGTGAAACTGAATATACTTGAGAGTAACCTCTATGCACCAGCCTAAAAGAGAGTAGGCAAAGAACAGCAGGATCAGATTAATGACATATTCCAAGATTCCATCCTCCCAGCAGAAGTCAGCGACTCATATTATACTACATAATATCTTTATCTGCCAGACTGAATGATCGAAAAGCGCTTCGCAACAAAGATAGAACGCTGCGATCCCGAACAGCCGCGAAACAATTTGAAAGCGTGCTTTTTCTTGTTCATGCCGTATTATTGCTCAAAAAGCACGAAACAGCCGCCTTTGTCGCGGCTGACAGAAGCGGCTGCTTTTATGGAAAAGGTACTGCGTTTTGATAGAAAGCCTCTTAGGGGGGTGCACCGCGGGGAAGGGGGGTGCATTTCCTCTTAGGGGGGTGCAAACGGCAAAAGGGGGTGCAAAGTGAACGATGGGGGTGCTGACAAACGGGAATCTGTCAGTCTAACAGCGTTGTTCCATAGGAATTGTCGATTGCGCAGAGCCACTTACCGCCAACTTTTCTGTACACATAGGTAGCTCTTCGATCCATGCTGTACTCAGAGGTGTCCTTGTTCTCCGCGTCCAGAAGCGTCTGAGAGAGCACAAGCACGGTATCGCCTGCCTCTATCATCAGCATCTTCCCCTGCGTGGGAACTACGCTGTTTTTGAAATATGCAGCAATCTTGATGAACGCGCTTTTGATCGCTTCTTTGCCCTGCACTTCCAGACCGGGGCGCACAACCAGCACCGCGTCATCCGTATAGAACTCCATCAGATCGTCAAAGCGTTCTTCCTTGATCGCTTTGTCTGCAGCTGAAATTAGATTTTTGATTTCTTCATTCATAACTCATACCCCTTTCAAATCCCGATTTATTTTCCTGATTACCAATCGTCATCCAGCAGCGCGGACAGGCCCTCGGCCTCGTCCACCCATGATGGATCGTTTCGCTATTCTATAATAGCACAAAAAGAAAAGCACGGCAATTCTATTAGAATTACCGTACTTTTATGGCGGAGAGAAAGGGATTCGCGAGCATTTTTCGCAGGGGAGCGGGCATGCATGGAACCGAGGTTTCTCCGTGCGAAAAATAAAGGTATTCGCCAGTGTGCGCACTGGCTCATGCACACGCCCCCGGCGTGTGCGGACATGGTTCGAATCCCATCTCTCCTTTTCGCCAAACAAAACCGCCGCCCCACAGGGCGGCGGTTCTGTTTGGCGGAGAGAAAGGGATTCGAACCCTTGCCCGGGTATTGCCCGGCTACCGCATTTCGAGTGCGGACCCTTCGACCTCTTGGGTATCTCTCCGTATCGCCTTGCCATTATACAGGAAGCGCCGAAAAAAATCAAGCGCATTTTTCTCGCCCGTTCACATATAATTTGCAAATAAATTTATATAATATTATTGACAAAGTTCAACCGAGGGACTATACTGACGGCAGGAACAAGGAAAGGGATGATCTCCTTTGAAAAAGACGCTGTACAGCCTGATGCTGAACGACGAAGTCGTACGCGAGGTGGACGCGCTCGCCCACCGGCTCGGGACCAACCGCTCCGCGCTCATCAACCAGATCCTGGCCGAGTACGTCGATTACACCACGCCCGAGCGGCGCATCAACGAGGTGCTCTCCGCGATCGACCAGCTCATGCGGCCCACGCGGGACCTGGTGCCCTTTTTTGTGCCCAACGCCTCGTCTCTCTCGCTGAAAAGCTCGCTGGAATACAAATACCGCCCCACCGTCAAATACGAGGTGGAGCTCTACCGCGGGGGCGAGGAGAGCATCGGCGAGCTCTCGGTGGTGTTCCGCACCCAGTCCGCCGCGCTGATCCAGGGCATGACCGAGTTTTTCCGGCTCTGGAAGCGGATCGAGGACGCGCATCTGTACCCGCTGACCGGCGCGCGCATCGAATACGCCCTCTACGACGGCAAGTTCGTGCGCAGTCTCGCCGCTCCGGACCGCGACTGCTCGACCGACGAGCTGGCCAGGGCGCTCTCGGAGTACATCCAGCTCTTCGACAAGCTCATGAAGAACTATCTGACCGGCCGCCTCGACGCGCACGAGGTGGAGGCCGCCTATTTCTCGCATATGCGCGCGGCCGCGGTCCATATCTGAACCATTTGATCTCTGTTTGAACGGAGGTGCTTTCCATGAACGCACAGAATTTCACCCAGAAAAGCCTGGAGGCGGTGCAGACAGCCCAGTCCATGGCGCAGGAAAACCGCAACAACTATATCGAACCGGAGCATCTGCTCTACGCCCTTGTGGATCAGGACGGCGGACTGATCCCCTCGCTGCTCGGCAAGATGGGCGTCGACTGCAACGCCGTACTCGCCGAGCTGGATTCCGCCATCGCGGCGCTGCCGCGGGTCGGGAGCGTCTCGGACGTGTACCTGTCCTCCGAGGCGAGCCGCTGCCTGAACGCGGCTGAAAAGGCCGCCAAGTCCATGGGCGACGAGTATCTCTCGGTGGAGCACCTGATGATCGGCCTCTTCGCCGCAGCGACGCCCGCCATCAAGCGTATTTTCGCCGACCACGGCATTACAAAGTCCGCCTTCACGGCGGAGCTGAGCAAGGTAAAGTCCGCGCCCGTCACCGGTGACAACCCCGAGGGCACCTACGACGCGCTGAACAAGTACGGCACGGACCTCGTGGAGCGGGCCCGGAAGAACGAGCTCGACCCGGTCATCGGCCGCGACCTCGAGATCCGCAACGTCATCCGCATCCTCTCCCGCAAGACCAAGAACAACCC
>JAFXTM010000008.1 GCA_017535865.1 Oscillospiraceae bacterium | reverse complement strand
GCGCTCCTCCGGCTCGACCGGGATCGTGCGCGCGTCCACCGCCTCGATGCGGATATAGCGCCCGCTCTCCACGCTCTGCAGCACCCGGTCGATCTGCGCCTCGCTCCCCTGCAGTTCCATCGTGACGCTGCCGTCCGCCTCGTTGCGCACCCAGCCCGTCGCACCGACGCCCGCGGCCGCGTGCCGCGCGCGCCAGCGGAAGCCGACGCCCTGCACGTCGCCGCGAAAGACCAGCCGCCGGCGGATCCTGCTCTCCCCCATCGCGCTCAGCGCCTCCGGATCGGGTGGCGGATCACGGTCCGCCACTTCTCCGGCGGGACCTTCCGCGCGTCGGAGAGATAGATCTCATGGTGTTGGCGCTCCGCCGAGAAGTCGTTTTCATAGCCCCGCTCCCGCAGAAAAGCGTCCATGCGCGCGACGCTCGCCGGCTCCTCGTCGAAGGGGCCGAGGTGCAGCATCTGGACACAGAGGCCCTCGTTCAGCGTGAGGTACTCCGCCGCCGAGCAGTCGAGCTTTTTCTTTTTCGCGGCGGTCTCCCGCGCCCAGGCAAAGTCCTTCTCCGTCACGAAATCGGGCAGGCGGATCACCGAGAGCCACTGAAAAGCCGCCTTGTCGCCATAGTTGACGCCCTCGACGCCCTCCTGGCGCCAGAAGCCCTCCAGCGGCGGCACGACGTAGTCGAAAAAGCCCTCGATCCGATACGCGCTTTTACAGCTCATCTTCAGCGTGTAGGCCAGCGCGTACAGCACGCCGACGGCCTGCTTGTACGCGCCGCCTTCCTCGTTCGGGTCGCCCGCGCCGCGCACGCCGATGTAGTGCATCGGCGGGACGGCAACGATCTCCGGCGTGTTCCCGGGCATATAGAATTCCCGATACTCTTTTTTGAAATCGAAAGCCATGTCTTCTCTCTCCCGGGCGTCAATGGTTGCTGAACACGATCAGCTTGTCCTTTTCTTCGATCCGGACCTCGATCTTTGTCTGGTCGCCCGAGAACAGGATCATTTCCCCATCCGCCTTCACATAGCCCAGCACGAGGGTCGGGTTGCGCTGCTTGCGCGGGAGCGCGGGGTCGCTGGTTGCGGCAAAGACCGCGCGGATCAGATCGCTCGCGGTGCACGGCGGCGGCAGGGTCTTGAAGAAGCGGGTCACCTTTTTGATGTAGATCTCCTTGCTCTCATACTCCAGCGAGTTGTCCTCGTCATAGGACAGGATATCGCAGTACAGATCGAACAGGGCGTCCTTTTCTCCGATCTGGGTGATCATCTTGCTGATGTAGCGGTTGCTGATGACGACGTTGCGCACGCTGTACGTGCTCACCACGTCGTAGTGCTTCGGGTCGATGATCTCGGCAATGATGTCCACACTGCCGGGGTCGAAGTCCGGCTCCTCCATCCGCTTCTTGATGTTGGCCTGGGCGAATACCAGATTGGCCAGGACGTTGGCGTCCGTCATCTCGTTCGACATCAGATCGTCGGACAGGATGAGGACGCTGGTATCCTCGGCGTTCTCGCGGGAGAGCTTGTCCACGGTCCTGGTGATGACGTCGGTATCGTAGACGGTCCCGACGATCGTATCGACCACAAAGGGATACTCCCGGTAGTAGTTGACCCTCTCGAGGTTCTCCCGGTCGTCGATCACCGTGACGCGCAGGATCTCGCGCTCCCCGGAATCGTTGTGCCATTCGTTGCAGAAGGATACGAAGCCCTCCATGATATCCCGGCACTTGCTGTTGTGCCCGATGATCACGACGTTCTTGTCCTCGATGTGCTTGTCGTGGTTCAGCTCCACCGTGAGCGCGCACTCCACCGGCTTCGCCGGGGTCCTGATCGCGGCGGGATCGCTCGCGGAGAAGAAGGCGTAGGGCTTGCCGCCGACCGTTTTCGTCGTCAGGGGGATCGCGCAGAGGTGGCGCCGCAGATACTCCGTAACGTAAGCGATCTCCTCTTTTTCCTCCGACAGGGGGATGGAATAAAAGGCGGCGCCCCGGTTGGAAAAGAGCTCCTTGTAGGCGAGGTTCAGCTCCGGCATCAGCGAGAACTGGGAGAGCAGCTGACCCAGGATCGCGTTCACCTTCACCGGCACGATGTTGCATTTTCCCTGAACTTCCTTGGTCGCGATGATGCGCTCGACCAGCTGCTCGGTCCACCGGTCGGTGATCTCTACCACGATCCGCTGGTTGTCGTTGGAGCCGGCCTCGGCGGTGATCTCCGCGACCTGCATGAGCGCCTTGACCGTCAGGGGGTTGCCCTGGCCGCCCGCGGCGCTCTGCGCCTTTTCGTTCTTCTCATCGTGGCCGAGGATGATGATGATCCGCGCGCGTTCCAGCGAGATGTCGTGCAGTTCCTTGGATGAAAAGACGTCGCCCTCCCGTACGATGAGCGTGATGTTGTTTTTGAATTTTCCCTTATGATAGCGCCGGATGCGCGTCAGCAGCGGCAGGCCGCGGATCGACTCGAGCAGCATGCCGTTCTCTTTCGCGATCGTGCTCTGAAGCCGGTCCTCGACCTCTTTCCGGATCTCCTGCTTGTTCGACTCGTTGAGCACCACCACGATCTGCCTGCTCCGGCAGTACAAGAGGTCGTTGACGATCTCCGACGCGCGGGTATTCCAGTTCAGCAGTACGATGTGATCGGTCAGATACATCCGCTTGATGCCCGCGCTGGCCGACTCGATGTAGCGGGAGATGTAGTTGGTCAGATAGCCGATCACCGCGCCGGTGAACGAGACCATGCCCACCAGGATGACGAACAGGCAGAACACCGAGACGGCGACGCCCGCGCGGCCGATATCGGCGATCACAAATTGGATGCATCCCGCGTCCAGGATCATGGCGATCGTCGAGAAGGCCGCCGCGAAGAAGTTCATCTTCTCCGTGCCGGACAGCGACAGGTTGCTGATCACGAGCGAAGCGAACACCAGAAACAGGATGTTGAAGATCAGGATCGCCCCCAGCACGACGCGCCCCGGGTTCTTGGCCGTCTGAATGCTGAGCCATTCTTTCATTCTGTTTTTTATCATACTGAATTCCCCTTTGATCGGCCGGTGTGACGCCCTGTCATCCCGGGCGTCACGCCGGCTGCGTATCAGACAGCCGCAGCGGTTTTGGACAGGATGGCCTCGATCTCCTCGCCCGTCATGCGGTTGGCGTTGATGAGCGTCGAGACCAGCGCGTCCATCTTATCCCGGTTCTCCGTGATCAGCTTGACGGCTCTTGCCATCTCCCCTTTCAGGATCCGGTTGACCGCCGCACGGATCTCCGGCGTGTCGGCATGCTCGGGGCCGACTACCGCGAGGCCGAAATCCTCATCCATGCCGTAGGCGCAGAGGATCCTCTTCGCGATCGACGTGGCATGCGCCAGGTCGCCGCTCGCGCCGGTGGAGAGGCCGCCCGTCTCGCCGTAATACACGATCTCGGCGGCCCGGCCGCCCAGAGCCGTGCGGATGCGCGCGAGGAGCTCTTCCTTCGTATAGGTCCCCTTGTTCTCGTTGTCCGCGTGCTGCATGTAGCCGCCGTGATTCCCGCGTGCGACGACGGTAAGATACGCGGGGGTCTTCCCGCTCTCCCAGCTCAGGAAGGCATGTCCCGCCTCGTGGCGGGCCGTGCGCTCCAGCTCGGAGGGGTCCCACTTTTTGACCTCGCCGCTGTTGAAGGTCTCGAAGGCCTCCTCGAAGACCTGATCCGTGACCTTCAGGCTCCCGTCCCGGATCGCCATGCGCAGCGACAGCTCAATCACGGAGGCCAGAGAGGCCAGGCTCATGCCGGTCGAGCGGACCGCGATGTTCTCGGTCATCGTTTCGCTGACGCTGAAGATCGGCTTCTTGCCGTACTGCTTCTTCAGATAGCGGATGCGTTCCTCCTTGTTCGGCAGGCCCACATAGATCCTTCTGTCAAAGCGGCGCATCAGCGCGCTGTCCAGCGAGGTCTTCTGCCCCGGTTCCACATCGAAATTGGTCGCGGCGAGCACGAAGACAGGTTTGGCCGAATCCGTCTGGAAGCCGTCCATCTCGGCGAGAAAAGCGGTCAGGATCTCTTCGTTCGACCCGTTCTGCTCCGATCCGGTCCTCTGCTTGGCGATCGCGTCGATCTCGTCGACGAACAGGATGGACGGTGCGTACTTGCGGGCCTTGCGGAACATGTCACGCACGGATTCCGGGCCTTCGCCCACATGGCTCTTCAGGAACTGGTTGCCCTGAGCCGTCAGGATCGTGACCCCCGCCTCACAGGCCGTCGCCTTCGCCAGCATGGTCTTGCCGG
>JAFXTM010000007.1 GCA_017535865.1 Oscillospiraceae bacterium | reverse complement strand
TGATGAATCTCACCATCGACAGAAACGAGCTTCCTGAAAAGCTGGAGATCGAGGACAAGTGGATCCTCTCCAAGCTCAACGACGTCGTGAAGGAAGTCTGCGAGAACATGGACAGCTTTGAGCTGGGCGTGGCCGCGGGCAAGATCTACGACTTCATCTGGGACAGCTACTGCGACTGGTATATCGAGCTCACCAAGCCCCGCCTCAACGGCGCGGACGAGGAGTCGAAGCTCGGCGCGCAGAAGGTGCTGCTGTATGTGCTGACCGAGATCCTCAAGCTGGTGCATCCCTTCATGCCCTTCATCACCGAGGAGATCTGGCAGGCTCTTCCGCACGAGGGCGAGGCCCTGATGGTGGAGCGCTATCCCTCCTGGCGAGCGGATCTGAGCTTCCCCGAGGCCGAGGAGAACTTTGAGGTGGTCATGAACGCCATCAAGGCCGTGCGCGCACGCCGGAGCGACATGAACGTCCCGCCCAGCCGCAAGGCGCACCTCATCATCGCAACGGAGAAGGCGGCAGCCTTCGAGGCAGGCGTCAGCTATATCCAGAAGCTCGCCTACGCGAGCGAGGTCAGCGTCGTCGCCGCGGCTCCCGCGGAGACCGCCGGCATGGTCTCCGTCGTCACCGACAACGCCCGCATGTTCATGCCGATGGCGGAGCTGGTGGACCTGGAGAAGGAAAAGGCGCGCATTGAAAAAGAATTGCAGAACGCCGAAAAACAGCTTGCCGGCCAGATCGCGAAGCTCGCGAACCAGAACTTCGTCACCCGCGCGCCGGAAGCCGTCGTGAACGGGGAGCGCGAAAAGAAGGCCAAGCTCGAGGCACTGATCGAGAATCTGAAGCTGAGCCTGGAGAATCTGGGAAAATAGTATAAGGTTTCGACCGACTTCGCAGAAAAAAACGAATACAATGGCGCCGTACCGAAACAAGGTACGGCGTCATTTCTTTTTGTGGGAGTGTAGACGATGAACATCAGCGCATCCTTTCAGGCCGGGCGGCTCACGGTCTGTCTCTCCGGCGAGCTGGACCACCACGAGGCGCGGCGGGCGCTGTGCGAGCTGGACGAGCTGCTCGACGAATATCTGCCCCGGGACTGCGCGCTCGATCTGAGCGGCCTGAGCTTCATGGATTCCTCGGGCGTCGCGCTCATCGTGCGTCTGCAGCGGCGCATGCGCGAACTGGGCGGACGGGTCTGGGTGGAGAATCCCGCCCGCCAGCCCCGCCGCGTGATCGACGCCTCCGGCGTGGACCGGCTCGTGCCCGTCGCGATGACCAAACTGTAAAGGAGAGACGACATGAAAGCGGAAAACTACATAAAGCTCGACTTCCCCAGCCGAAGCAGCAACGAGGCCTTCGCCCGTACGGCGGCCGCGGCCTTCGCGGCCCAGCTCGACCCGACGCTCGAGGAACTGGGGGACATCAAGACCGCTGTCTCCGAGGCGGTGACCAACTGCATCGTTCATGCCTACCCGGATGCGATCGGGCGCGTCCATATGCGCCTGCGCATCCTGCCGGGCGGTATGCTGGAGATCCTCGTCCGCGACTGGGGAAAGGGTATCGAGGACGTGGAGAAGGCGATGGAGCCGCTGTACACGACCGGCGGGGAGGAGCGCAGCGGCATGGGCTTTACGATCATGGCCTCCTTTATGGACAAGCTGAAAGTCCGCTCGCGTCCCGGCAGGGGGACGGCAGTCGTCCTGCGCCGCACGATCCATCCGCGGCCGGGGCGTGTATGAGCGAGAGCTTCCGCGCCGAGCTCCGCGCAGCCCGGATGGGGGACCGCGAGGCGGCGGGCCGCCTGATCGAGTCGAACGCCGGCCTCATCTGGTCCGTCGCGCGGCGCTATTTCGGCCGCGGCGCGGAGGCGGAGGATCTCTACCAGCTTGGCTGCCTGGGCTTCCTCAAGGCCATTGAGGGCTTCGATCCGGACTACGGGACGCAGTTTTCCACCTATGCGGTGCCGAAGATCGCCGGAGAGATCCGGCGCTTCCTGCGCGACGACGGCATGCTCAAGGTCAGCCGCACGGTCAAGGAGCGCGCCGCGCAGATCCATGGGGCGCGCGGCCGGCTCGAGCAGCGCCTCGGGCGGGAGCCGACGCTCTCGGAGCTCAGCCGTGAGACGGGCTTCGCGCCGGAGGAGATCGCCTTTGCCGAGTCGGCTACGGGCCCCGCGGAGAGCCTGCAGCGCGAGAGCGGGGAGGACGGCTTCACGCTCGAGCTGATCCTGGGGGACTACGCGGCGGAGGAGCGCATGGTGGAGCATGTGGCCCTGCGCGCGCTGATCGAAAAGCTCCCCGAGCGGGAGCGGCAGGTCCTCGCGCTGCGCTACTACCACGGCCTGACCCAGCAAGACGCCGCCCGTGTGCTGCATGTCTCGCAGGTGCAGATATCCAGGCTGGAGCGGCGCGCGGTGGAGACACTCCGAAAAATGCTTGTCTGACGCGCGTTTTTTCTCTTGACTTTAGCGATTAAAAGAGCTATAGTGTGTCTATCCTGAACAGGGAGAGACACACATGAAGGCTTATCTCTATACCGCTTATTATTCCTTTACTGACAGGATTCGGTAAGGCTGATTTGTGGTGCAAGGATAAGCGGATCAAGAGCTTACAGCTGCCTCGCAGGTTATGCCTGTCGGGGCAGTTTTTTCGTATGGGAAAGGGAGGATACGCTATGGTCGTCGTATTAAAGCGCGGTGTCACGGAGGAAAAGCAGGAGCAGCTCATCCACTGGCTTCAGAACCAGGGGCTGCAGATCCATATCTCACACGGACAGAACCTGACGATCCTGGGGCTCGTGGGCGATACCAGCCGGGTCGACATGGACCTGGTCGAGAGCCTGGAGATCGTGGACTCGGTCAAGCGCGTGTCCGAGCCTTTCAAGTGCTGCAACCGCAAGTTCCACCCGGAGGACACGGTCGTGGAGATCGGGGACGTGCGCGTCGGCGGCGGGCACTTCGTGCAGATCGCCGGCCCCTGCTCGGTCGAGAGCGAGGAGCAGATCGTCGGCGTGGCGAAGGCCGTGAAGGCCGCGGGCGCGGACATGCTCCGCGGCGGCGCCTTCAAGCCGCGTACCTCGCCCTACGATTTCGCGGGCCTTAAGGCCGCCGGGCTGGAGCTGCTGAAGCTCGCCCGGCAGGAGACGGGGCTGCCCATCGTGACCGAGCTCATGAACATCATGGATCTCGAGCTCTTCGCGGATGTGGACGTGATCCAGGTCGGCGCGCGCAACATGCAGAATTTCGACCTGCTGCGCGAGCTCGGGCGGCTCGACAAGCCGATCCTGCTCAAGCGCGGCCTCGCCAACACGCTCAAGGAACTGCTGATGAGCGCCGAGTACATCATGGCCAGCGGCAACGAGCGCATCATCCTTTGCGAGCGCGGCATCCGCACCTTCTCCGACTACACGCGCAATACTCTCGATCTCTCGGCTGTGCCGATGCTGCATGAGTTGAGTCACCTGCCCGTCATCGTCGATCCGAGCCACGCCACCGGCATGGCCCGCCTCGTGCCGCCCATGGCGCTGGCCGCCGTTGCCGGCGGAGCGGACGGCCTCATCATCGAGGTCCACAACGATCCCATCCACGCCCTCTGCGACGGGGCGCAGTCTCTGCGGCCAGAGGAGTACGCGGCGCTCGCGGAGAAGATCCGCGCCGTGCGAAAGGTCGTGACGGCATGACGGTCGGTATCGTGGGCCTGGGGCTGATCGGCGGCTCCTTTGCCAAGGCCTATCACGCGGCGGGAGAGCATGTGCTCGCCTGGAACCGCACGCGCTCCGTGCTGGATTTTGCGATGCTCGACGGCGGTGTGGACGGGGAGCTGAACGAGGAAAACATTGCGGCCTGCGACCTGATCCTCGTCACGCTCTACCCGGCGGCCGCCATTGAATACCTCGAGCGCATGGGGCCCTTCATCGGCAGAAAGCCTCTTGTCATCGACTGCTGCGGCACCAAGCGCGTGGTCTGCGAGGCGGCCTTTCCGCTCGCGGAGCGCTGCGGCTTCACCTATATCGGCGGGCACCCCATGGCCGGCACGCACAACTCCGGCTACAAGTACGCCCGCGCCAATCTCTACCGAGGCGCCCCGATGGTGCTGGTGCCCCCGGTCTTTGACGACATCGAGCTGCTCGGGCGCGCCAAGCAGCTGCTCGCGCCGGCGGGCTTCGGGCGCATCTCCGTCACCACGGCGGAGAAGCACGACGTGCTGATCGCCTTTACCTCGCAGCTCGCGCATGTGGTGTCCAACGCCTATATCAAGAGCCCGACCGCGACCGTGCACCGGGGCTTTTCCGCGGGCAGCTACAAGGACATGACCCGCGTCGCCTGGCTCAACCCCGGCATGTGGGCCGAGCTCTTCCTGGAGAACAAGGACAACCTGATCGCGGAGCTGGACAGCCTGATCGGCTGCCTGAACGCATATAAAGCGGCCATGGAGGCCGACGACAGAGAGACGCTCGTTGCGCTGCTCGACGAAGGGCGTCGGCGCAAAGAGGAGGTGGACGGCCGATGATCCGCATCCCGGTGGAGGCAAGCCGAAACTACGAGGTGCTGATCGAGCGCGGGCTGCTGGACCGCGCCGGGACGGAGGTCCGCGCCGCGACAAGGGCCGGGAGCGCCGTTCTGGTGGCGGGGGAGAACGTCTGGCCGCTCTACGGCGCGCGTGTCCGGCGCTCGCTCGAGGAAGCAGGGCTGCGTGTGCTGAGCTTCGTGATCGCGCCCGGCGAGAGCAACAAGACCCTCGAGACCTACGGCAGCCTCCTGCGCTTTCTCTCCGAGAACCGTCTCACCCGCAGCGACGTGCTGATCGCGCTCGGCGGCGGCGTCACGGGCGACCTGACCGGCTTTGCCGCCGCGACCTACCAGCGCGGGATCGACTTCATCCAGATCCCCACCACGCTGCTCGCGATGGTGGATTCCTCCGTCGGCGGCAAGACAGCCGTGGATCTTCCGACCGGCAAAAACCAGGTGGGGGCTTTCTGGCAGCCGGCCCTTGTGCTCTGCGACCCGGACACGCTCCGGACCCTGCCGGAGGAGGAGTACCGCTGCGGCAGCGCGGAGGTGCTCAAATACGGCGTGCTCGGAAACGCCGTGTTCTTTGAGGAACTGCTGCGCACGCCCATCCGTGAGCAGGAGGAGCATGTGATCGAGACCTGCGTCACCATGAAGCGCGATATCGTCCGCCAGGACGAGTTCGACCGCGGCCTCCGGCAGCTTTTGAACCTGGGCCACTCCTTCGGCCACGCGGTGGAGGCCTGCAGCGGCTTCCGCGTCCTGCACGGCCAGGCCGTGGCCATCGGCATGGCGCTGATCGCCCGCGCCGCGGCCGCAAAGGGCATCTGCACGCCTGAGACGCGGGACGCGATCGTGGAAGGCCTGAGACGCACCGGCCTGCCCACGGAGACGGAATACCCGCTGGCGGAACTGGCCGCGGCGGTCTCCATGGACAAGAAGCTCAGCGGGTCGACGATGCATCTGATCGTCCCGGTGGAGGTCGGACGCTGCGAGACCATCACAGTCCCGCTTGCGGCGATCCCCGGCTGGCTCCGGGCGGGAGGCGTGCGATGAACCGTACCGTACTGCCCGGGCCGCGCTGTGGCTGCGTGACGATCCCGGCGTCAAAGTCACAGGCCCACCGCCTGCTGATCTGCGCTGCTCTCGGCACGGGAGAGACCGCGCTGCGCTGCGACGGGATCTCGCAGGACATCGAAGCGACCGTTGCCTGCCTGAATGCGCTCGGCGCGGAGATCCGCGAGGAGGACGGCCGCCTGCGGGTGCGGCCCATCCGCGCGGCGCCGGAGGGGGAGTGCGTGCTGCCCTGCGGAGAGAGCGGGTCTACGCTTCGCTTCCTGCTGCCCGTCGTCGGCGCGCTCGGCGTGCAGGCCGTTTTCCTCCGCAAGGGCCGTCTGCCGCAGCGTCCGCTGGCCCCATTTGACGCGGAGCTCGCCGCGCACGGCATGACGCTGGAGCCGGACGGGGCGCTGCTGCGCTGCGGCGGCCAACTCCGCCCCGGGGCTTACCGCCTGCCGGGGAACGTCTCCTCACAGTATATCTCCGGCCTGCTGTTGGCGCTGCCGCTGCTGGACGGGGAAAGCCGCCTGCAAGTCATGGGAGCGCTCGAGTCCGCATCCTACGTCACGATGACGGAGGATGCGCTGGCTGCGGCGGGTGTTAAAATAAGTAAACATAATACAGATTACATAATACAAGGCAGACAGCGCGGCAGCCTGCCGGAAGCACTCACTGTGGAGGGCGACTGGTCCAATGCGGCCTTCTTTCTCGCGATCGGCGCGCTCTCGCTGCCGGGGCTGTGCGTGCGCGGTCTGGATCGGAACAGCGCGCAGGGCGACCGCTCTGTGCTGGAGATCCTGCGTTCCTTTGGAGCCGAGCTCCTGGAGGGCGAAGAGGGAATCCTCATCCGGCACGGTACGCTGAAGGGACAGACGATCGACGCCGCGCCGATACCGGATCTGATCCCCGTTCTGAGCGTCCTTGCCTCCGTCGCGGAGGGAGAAACACGGATCGTGAACGCAGCCCGCCTTCGGCTCAAGGAGTCCGATCGGCTTGCAAGCACGACGGCCATGCTTCGCGCGCTCGGCGCGGAGGTCGAGGAGCTGGGCGACGGCCTTGTGATCCGCGGCCGCCCCTGTCTCGCGGGCGGTACCGTGGACAGCGCGGGCGACCACCGTATCGCCATGGCCGCCGCCGTCGCGGCGACGGCCTGTACACAGCCGGTGACAATACACTGTGCGGACTGTGTGCGCAAGTCCTATCCGCGCTTCTGGGAGGATTTTGAAGCTCTGCAGAGAGGAGAGACGCTATGAGCAGCAGCTATGGGGAAAACATCCGCATCACGGTTTTCGGACAGTCCCATTCCCCGGCCGTCGGCGTGACGGTCGAGGGCCTTCCCGCGGGGGAGGAGCTCGATCTGGACGCGCTGAGGCGCTTCCTGAGCCGCCGCGCGCCTGGTCAGAACGCCTGGTCCACGGCCCGGCGGGAGGCGGACGAGCCGGAGTTCGTGTCGGGGCTCAGCGGGAACGTGACCTGCGGCGCGCCGATCACGGCGCTGATCCGAAACACGGACACACGCGCAAAGGACTACTCTCTCCTTGCGCGGCTTCCCCGCCCCGGACACGCGGACTACACCGCCTTTGTCAAGTATGGGGAACACCGCGACTTCGCGGGCGGCGGGCACTTTTCCGGCCGCCTGACCGCGCCGCTGTGCGTCGCGGGCGGGATCTGCCTGCAGCTGCTCGCGCGTGAGGGGATCACGGTGATCTCCCGCATCGCACAGATCGGCCCGGTCTGTGACGTGGGCGAGCTGCTTGCCTCCACTGCGGAGAAAGCCTTTCCGGTCGTGGACGACGAGCGCGGCGAGCAGATGCGCGCCGTGATCGCGGCGGCCAGGGCGGAGGGCGACTCCGTCGGCGGCGTCGTCGAGTGCGCGGTGCTGGGTCTCCCGGCGGGGCTGGGCGATCCGATGTTCGACGGGATGGAGAACCGCATCGCGCGGATCGTATTCGGCATCCCGGCGGTGAAGGGGATCGAATTCGGCGCCGGCTTCGGCCTCGCCGCGCTGCGCGGGAGCGAGGCGAACGATGCTTTCATCGTGAACGGCGGGAAGATCGAGACGGAGACGAACCGCTGCGGCGGCATCCTCGGCGGGATCACGGACGGCATGCCGCTCGTATTCCGCGCGGCCTTCAAGCCCACGCCCTCCATCGCAAAGGAACAGCGCAGCGTGGACCTCGAGACGCTCGAGGAAAAACCGCTCGTGATCGCGGGGCGGCATGACCCCTGCATCGTGCCCCGCGCCGTTCCCGTCGTCGAGGCGGCCGCTGCGATCGCGGTGTACGACGCGCTCCTCGCGCACAGAAGGGAGAAACGCTGAACCATGGATCTGAAGCAATACCGTCAGCGGATCGACGAGATCGACGACGAGATCGTGCGGCTCTTTGCCGAGCGCATGGAGATCGCAGCCGGGATCGCCGCCTGGAAAAAGGAGCACGGTCTCCCGGTGCTGGATGTCGGGCGGGAGCGCGAGAAGCTGCGGCAGATCGCGGAGAAAACGCCGGAGGACCTGAGGGATGACACCGCGCGCCTCTACGCCCGGATCTTTGAGCTAAGCCGCGGCCGCCAGAGCCGCCTGCTCGGCACACAGGACGAGGAGGGAAAGAGATGAAATGCGGCCTGCTGGGAGAAAAGCTCGGGCACAGCTATTCGCCGCGGATCCATGCGGAGCTTGCGGATTACGCGTACAGGCTCTATGAAAAGAGCCCCGCGGAGCTGGACGCTTTCCTGCGGGAAGGCGACTGGGACGGTCTGAACGTGACCATCCCCTATAAAAAGACCGTCCTGTCTTACTGCACGGCGCTCTCCGACCGGGCGCGGCGCATCGGCGCGGTGAACACGCTCGTGCGCCTGCCGGACGGCGGCATCCTCGGCGAGAACACCGACGCCTACGGCTTCGAGAAGCTGATCGCGCGCGCCGGGATCGCGGTGGAGGGGAAGAAATGCCTCGTCTTCGGCAGCGGCGGCGCCTCGGTCATGGCCTGCGCGGTGCTGGAGGATCTGGGCGCCGGGAGCGTCACGGTCATCTCCCGGCACGGCGCGGACAACTACGACAACCTCGACCGCCACGCCGACGCACAGCTGCTCGTAAACACCACGCCGCTTGGCATGTATCCGAACACCGGCACCGCGGCGGCGGATCTTGCGCGCTTCCCCGCCTGCGAGGCGGTGCTGGACGTGGTGTACAACCCCGCGCGGACGGAGCTGCTCCTCCAGGCCGAGAAGCGCGGCATCCCCTGCGCGAACGGGCTGTATATGCTGGTCGCGCAGGCCAAGCGCAGCGCCGAGCTCTTTACCGGGCAGGCGATCCCGGACGCGGAGATCGACCGTATCGAGAAGCTCCTGAGGCGCGAGATGCTGAACATCGTGCTCGTCGGCATGCCCGGCTCCGGCAAGAGCACCGTCGCCCGCGCGCTCGGGCGTGTGCTGGACCGCCCGGTCGTGGAGGCGGACGCGCTCATCGCGGAGGCCGCCGGCTGTCCGATCCCGGAGATCTTCGCGCGGGAGGGCGAGGAGGGCTTCCGCCGGCGCGAGACCGCCGTGCTGCGCGAGCAGGGCATGCGCTCGGGGATCATCCTCTCCACAGGCGGCGGCTGCGTCACGCGCGAGGAAAACTACGACCCGCTCCACCAGAACGGGACGATCGTCTGGCTGCGGCGGGACACGGCGCTGCTCCCGAAGGAGGGCCGCCCGATCTCTCTGCGCAGCGACCTGAACGAGTTGTATGAAAAACGCCGCCCCTGCTACGAACGCTTTGCCGATCTCACGGTGGACAACGACGGCAGCGTCCGGGCGGCGGCGGACAAGATCCGGGAGGTGCTGGGATGAAGCTTCTGATCCTGAACGGACCGAACCTCAATATGCTCGGCGTACGGGAGCCGGCCATATACGGCAGACAGGATTTCAAGGCGCTGGAGGCTTTTATCCGGGAGACCTGCGCCGCGGAAGGGATCGAGTGCGAGCTCTTCCAGTCGAACCACGAGGGCGCGCTCGTCGACAAGATCCAGGAGGCCTGGGGCGTGTTTGACGGCATTGTCATTAACCCCGCCGCCTACACCCACACGAGCGTCGCGATCCTCGATGCGCTCAAGGCCGTGTCGATCCCGACGGTGGAGGTCCATCTCTCCGATGTGAGCCGCCGGGAGGATTTCCGCCAGGTCTCCTATGCGGGCATGGCCTGCCTCAAGACCTATATGGGCCTGGGCTTCGAGGGCTACCGCCGGGCCATCCTTTTTCTGAAGGAGTATCTGGAGGGGAGGGATGCATAATGATCGCAGTATTTGTTAACATGGCAACGGTGCTCTGCGGGAGCTTGCTTGGCATCCTGCTGCGCAAGCGCCTCAAGTCGAGCCTCCAGGATGCGTTGATGAAGGCGCTGGCCCTCTGCACCTGCGTGATCGGCGTCTCCAGCGCAATCGGCACGCAGGCGCTGCTGTGCGTCATTCTCTGTATGGTGATCGGCACGGCGCTCGGGGAGTGGTGGCGCATCGACGACGGGATCGAGCACGCGGGCGATTTCATAAAGGAAAAGGTCTTCAAAGGCCGGGTCGGTGAAAGCCGCTTTACCGAGGGCTTCGTCTCGGCATGCATCCTCTTCTGCATCGGCTCGATGACGATCGTGGGCTCGCTCGAGGCGGGCATCAACCGCAATTACAGCATCATCTACGCCAAGAGCACGATGGACTTTGTCTCCTCCATGGCCTTCGGCGCGGCGATGGGGCTCGGCGTGACCTGCTCGGCCCTGTTCATCCTCGTGTTCCAGGGCGGGCTCACGCTGCTCTCCGGGCTGCTGGCCCCGGTGCTGAGCACTGCCGTCGTCACCGAGATGTCCGCCGTCGGCGGCGTGATCCTGATCGGCATGGCCGTCAACATGCTCGGCCTTGGCAAAGAGCGCATCAAAGTCTCCAACATGCTCCCTGCCATCTTCCTGCCCATTGCGTATTTTCCGATCGCCGACTGGCTGAGCGGGCTGTTTTGAGGAGGCTGCCATGATCAAACCGAAGCATCTGAGAGCGGGCGATACCGCCGCCATTGTCAGTCTCTCAAGCGGTATCCTCGGCGAGGACTGGGCGATCCACAAGCTGGCCATCGCCCGCGAGCGCCTCGAGCGGGACTACGGCCTGCAGGTGCGCGTCATGCCCAATGCGCTCAAAGGCGTCGACTATCTGGACCGACACCCCGAGGCCCGGGCGAGCGATCTGATGGACGCCTTTCGCGACCCGTCGATCCGCGCAGTGTTCTCCGCCATCGGCGGGGACGACACCATCCGCCTGCTGCCCTATGTCGATTTCGACGTGCTGCGGGATAATCCGAAGATCTTCACCGGCTTTTCCGACACGACCACGAACCACATGATGATGTTCAAAGCCGGGCTCTGCTCCTATTACGGGGCGAGCGTCATGACCAACTTTGCCGAGTATGTCCGCATCAACGACTACACGGCGCGCATGATCCGCGACACGCGTTTCGAGCCGAAGCCGACGCTCGAGATCCCCTCGGCGCCCTACTGGTACGACGACGAGGACGAGAAGATCTGGTGGAAGGAGGAGAACATCCACACCCTGCGGCAGTATCACCCGGAGAAGATCGGCTATGAAATCCTGCAGGGCACGGGTGCCGCGGAGGGCGAGCTGCTCGGCGGCTGCCTGGACGTGTTCATCGAGCTTACCGGCACGCCGCTCTGGCCCTCGCTCGACGCATGGCGCGGCAAGCTGCTGTTTCTCGAGACCAGCGAGGTGGACATGTCCTGCGATCTGCTGACCTGGATCCTCCGCAACCTCGCCGCGCAGGGGATCTTCGACGCGGTGAACGGCATCCTCGTGGGCAAGCCCGCCCGGCGGAGCAAGTACGAGCCCTACAAGGAGGTCTACCGGCGCGTCGTCGGACGCGAGGCGGGACGGCCCGATCTGCCCATCCTGTATAATATCAACATCGGCCATGCCGAGCCGATCGGGGTCCTGCCGATCGGCGTCCGGGCGCGGCTCGACGCGGATAAAAAGACGCTGACGCTCCTTGAGAGCGCCACGGAATAAAACAGAACGGATCTGTGAGAGAACTCACAGATCCGTTCTGTTATGTGCCGGGATCACAGCTTCGTCATGTTCAGCGCCGCGACGCGAAGCATGAGCTTCTTTGGCCCAACCTTTTCAAAATGGATCTCCACCAGGAAATCCCTGCCCATGGGCGTGAGCTTCGTGATGACGCCGGGACCGAAGGCCTTGTGCTGCACCGCGTCGCCGAGAGCGAAGTCCGGCACGGGTCTTGCGGCGGGCTTCGGCCTGGCGGCAGGGGCCGCGATGCTGTGCGCTTTCGGCTCCTGCCGGGGGTGGGCGAACATCATCTCGCGGCTCGGATCGCGGTACGCATAACCCTTTGGGATGTTCTTCTCGATATGTTCCTCCGGGATCTCATCGATAAAGCGGGAGGCGCGGTTGGCGGTCGTACGCCCGAAGAGCATGCGCTGCCGTGCGCAGAGCAGGTAGAGCTGCCGCTTGGCCCGCGTGATGGCCACATAGCAGAGCCGCCGCTCCTCCTCCATCTCCTCGCGCTCGCCGATGGCCCGGATGCCGGGGAAGATGCCCTCCTCCATGCCGACGAGGTAGACCGTCGGGAACTCGAGACCCTTCGCGCTGTGCATGGTCATGAGCACCACCGCGTCGGCGTCCCGGTCGTAGTTGTCGAGGTCGGTATAGAGCGCGACGTTCGCAAGGTAGCCCTCCAGCGAATCGTCCCCGGACTCTTTCATAAAGCTCAGCATGCTGCTCTTGAGCTCTTCCACATTTTCTGCCCGTGTCCGGTCCTTGTCGTCGTCGGATTCCTGCAGCAGCCGGAGGTAGCCGGTTTTGTTCAGCAGCTCATCGTAGAGCGCGTCGGGGCTGTTCTCCGCCGCGAAGGCGCGCAGCTCCTCGATCATATTCGCGAACAGACGCATGCGCATCGCCGCGCGGCTGAGTTCGGGATAGTTGTCGGCATGGGAGAGGATCTCAAAGAGACTGCAGCCGTTCTCCGCGGCGAGCAGCCGGGCGCTCTCCGCGCTCCGTTCGCCGATGCCGCGGGGCGGAACGTTGATGATGCGGCTCAGACGCAGATCATCCGCCGGCGTGTTGATGACGTTGAGATAGGCCAGCATGTCCTTGATCTCCGCGTGATCGAAAAAGCGCGTGCCGCCGACGATGCGGTAGGGGATGCCGTTGCGTTTGAGGGCAAATTCAAGCTGGCTCGACTGCGCGTTCATCCGATAGAGCACGGCGCTGTCGCGCCAGTTGGCGCCCTGGCTGAAATCCGAGAGCAGATGCGAGGCGACGTACTGCGCCTCCTCGTTCTCGTTGTCGGCCGTGTACTGGCGGATCTTGAGGCCCGAGCCTTTGTCGGTCCAGAGCTCCTTTCCCTTGCGGCCGACGTTGTTGCGGATGACGGCGTTGGCCGCGTCGAGGATGTGTCCGGTGCTGCGGTAGTTCTGCTCGAGGCGGATCGTGCGGCAGCCGCGGTATTGGTCCTCAAAAGAGAGAATATTCTCGATCGTGGCGCCGCGGAACTTGTAGATGCTCTGATCGTCGTCGCCCACGACGCAAATGTTCCCCGAGCCGCCCGCGAGCGTCGAGGCCAGCAGGTACTGCAGGTGATTCGTGTCCTGATACTCGTCGATCAGCACATAGCGGAAGCGGCGCTGCCAGTAGTCCCGCGCGTCCTCGTGCTCCTGCAGGAGCTTGACGGTGAAGTAGATCAGGTCGTCAAAGTCCATGGCGTTTGCCGCAAAGAGCCTCCGCATATACTCCTCGTATACCAGTGCGATCTTCTGCCGGCGGTAGTCGCTGGACGCGGCGGCGAACTGCTTATAGGCGGCGGGGCCGAGCTGCGCGTCCTTGGCATAGCTGATCTCCCCGAGCACGGTGCGCGGCGGGAAGCTCTTCTCGTCCAGATCCAGCTCATTCAGGATACGCTTGACGAGGGACTGGCTGTCCGCCGTGTCGTAGATCGTGAAGTTCTCGGCAAAGCCCAGCTTCTGCGCGTCGCGGCGCAGGATGCGCACGCAGGCGGAGTGGAAGGTGAGCGCCCAGATGTCGTTGGCCTGGTCGCCGAGCATGCGCGACAGCCGTTCCTTGAGTTCTCCGGCGGCCTTGTTTGTGAAGGTGATGGCGAGGATGCGCCAGGGCTCCACCGGGCGCAGCGCCGCGAAACGCGCAGCCTCCGGCCCGCCCTGCTCCAGCAGACGGAGCATGGCCTCGTCCGCTCCCGGCGGCAGCTCGTCGCTGTCGGAGGCGCAGCCGTATTTGAGGAGATTCGCGATGCGGTGGATCAGCACCGTGGTCTTGCCGCTCCCGGCGCCGGCGAGAATCAGCAGCGCGCCTTCCGTCGCGAGCACGGCCTCCTGCTGCCGTTCGTTCAGTTGTTTAAAATCCGCGCGGATCAGCGCGCGGCGCGCTTCCAGGAAGCGCTTTTCAAAATCGTTCGTCATACGTTGGATTGTAGCACAGTCCGCGCTGTCCGGCAAGTGAGTTTTTGCACTTGCCGACAGGCGGAAAAACTGATACACTTCTGTCGAAAGGGCGTGAGCAGGATGTGGGAGCTGAATACCGCGCAGCCGGAGGAACGGGAGACGGTCTGCCGCTTCTACGAAGAGGTCTGCGCCGCCCAGGCGGGCGACCCCGGCGGGCCGAACTGGCACTACGGCGTGTATCCGTGCCGGGAGGACCTGGAGGAGCATATCGAGGCGGGAGCGCTCCGGCTCATGCGCGTTGGGGGCGAGCCCGCCGCGGCCATGGTGGTCCGGACGGGGGAGGACCCGATCTACCGGGAGGCGCCATGGACTGTGACGGAAGAACCGATCCGCGTGCTGCATCTGTTCGCCGTGCATCCGGCCTTCCGTGGCCTGGGCCTCGCAAAGACCATGCTGCGTATCTTGCTCGAGCGCGCCGCGAACGAGGGAGTGAAGGCCGTCCACCTCGATGTGGTCAAGGGCAACGTCCCCGCGGAGCGGCTGTATCAGACCGTGGGCTTTCGCTTCGTGGAGGAGTGCGCGGTCTGGTATGAGGACACGGGGGACTGCACGGTGCGGCTCTATGAATATGTGGTTCCCGGCGCGGCGAAGAATGCCGGGAACGGAGAGAACCGAACATGAAGAAAGAAAAGAAAAATCCCGGAAAGCTGCCCGCCTGGCTGACCGATCCGCGCCTGGAGCTGCCGCTGCGGATCCTTGTGATCGGGCTGAGCCTTTTCCTCGCGGGCCTGATCCTGGTCTCGACGGCAAAAAATTATGTTAACTATCTGAACGCCCGGACTGCGCCCGTGGAGGAGCGGGAAGAGCCCGTAGAAGTGGAGAGCATGGAAGAGGAGAGCTTCCGGATCCGCTGGGAGCCGATGAACACTGCCGAGCCCTTTGCTGTGACAGACCCGGTCTACGGCTGGCAGCGGGAGGGGGACAAAATATATTATGTTAACCAAGACGGCCGATGCCTGACCGGTCTCCATCTTGTCGACGGCAGGTGGTACTACTTTGCCCCGGACGGGACAAAAGCGAGCGCGCTGGGTGTGGATGTGTCGTACTACAACGAGGATGTGAACTGGAGCGCGGTGCGCGCGCAGGGGATCGACTTTGCTATCGTCCGCGTGGGCGGGCGCGGCTGGACCTATGGCGTCATCTATCATGACCTGCGCTGCCGCCAGTATCTGCACAACGCGTGCGCGGCCGGCCTGCGTGTCGGTGTGTATTTCTACTCCACCGCCGGCAGCGAGCGCGAAGCCGCAGAGGAGGCCCGGACGGTGCTGCGCGTACTGGACGGCCAGCCGCTCGACCTGCCGGTGTTCATTGATGTGGAAGAATCCGGGGAGTATCCCGCCGGTCGGGTGGACCGGCTGAGCCGCGAGGCCAGAACAAAGGTGATCGAGGCCTTCTGCCGGGAGATCGAGACGGGCGGCTATGAGGCCGGGATCTACTCGGGGCAGTATTTTTTCAATACGCAGCTCTATGTCAAAAGCTTGGGCGAGCGCATGATCTGGATCGCGAACTATTCCGCCATCGAGCGCGGGCAGGTCCCCGGCTTCGGCGCGGGCTATGAGATCTGGCAGTTTACCGATCGAGGGAAGGTCAAGGGCATCACAGGCTACACGGACATGAACGTGATCTTCTGAAACAAAAGGGGGATGCATTTTTCCTGCATCCCCTTTACTTTTGCGCACAAGCTATGGTAAAGTAAGATGCTTATTCAAAAGAACGGAAGAATGAAAAGGAAAACACGATGAACAGAACGAATCCGACTCCCCCTTGACGGATGGCCGTGAAGAGAACGACCGGATGAAAAGGAGAAGAATATGTCTGATATAAGAAAAGAAATCGAACGGCGCCGGACCTTTGCGATCATCTCGCACCCCGACGCCGGCAAGACCACGCTGACCGAAAAACTCCTGCTCTACGGCGGCGCCATCCAGCTCGCGGGCTCCGTCAAGGGCAAGGCAACGGCCCGGCACGCGGTGTCGGACTGGATGGAGCTCGAGAAGCAGCGCGGGATCTCCATCACCTCGTCGGTCATGCAGTTCGAGTATGAGGGCTACTGCATCAATATTCTCGACACGCCTGGCCACCAGGATTTTTCGGAGGACACCTACCGCACGCTCATGGCGGCGGACTCCGCGGTCATGGTCATCGACGCGGCCAAGGGCATCGAGCCGCAGACCCGCAAGCTCTTCAAGATCTGCGCCATGCGTCACATCCCGATATTCACCTTTATCAACAAGCTCGACCGGGAGGCGCGCAGCCCCTATGAGCTCATGGAGGAGTTGGAGAACGAGTTTGGCATCGGGACCTACCCGATGAACTGGCCCATCGGCTGCGGCCAGGAGTTCAAGGGCGTGTACGACCGCGAACGGCGGGAGATCCTCGCCTTCAGCGAGTTCCACCGCGGGCAGAACCGTATCCGCGCGATCGAGTGCCGCCTCGACGAGACGGAAAAGCTCGACGAACTGATCGGCCCGCGGCTGCGGCAGAGCCTCGCGGACGACATCGAGCTGCTGGACGGGGCGGGCTTCGACTTCGATATCGAGGAGGTCCGCAAGGGCCGTCTGAGCCCGGTGTTCTTCGGCTCGGCGCTCAACAACTTCGGCGTGGAGCCTTTCCTCGAGAGCTTCCTGCGCATGACCATGCCGCCGTTGCCGCGTATCTCGAAGGACGATATCGTCGACCCCTTCGACGAGCATTTCTCTGCCTTCGTCTTCAAGATCCAGGCGAACATGAACAAGGCGCACCGCGACCGCATCGCTTTCATGCGCATCTGCTCGGGCCGCTTCGAGAGGGACAAGGAGTACTATCATGTCCAGGGCGGCAAGCCTCTGCGCCTGGCGCAGCCCCAGCAGCTTATGGCCCAGGAACGCGCGATCATCGACGAGGCCTACGCCGGGGACATTATCGGCGTCTTCGATCCCGGCATCTTCTCGATCGGCGACACGATCTGCGAGAAGGGGCAGGAGCTCTGCTTCGAGGGCATCCCGACCTTTGCGCCGGAGCACTTTGCCTCGGTCGAGCGCGTGGATACCATGAAGCGCAAGCAGTTTGAAAAGGGCATCCTCCAGATCGCGCAGGAGGGCGCCATCCAGATCTTCCACGAGCCGCAGACCGGCGTGGAGGAGGTCATCGTGGGCGTCGTGGGCGTGCTGCAGTTCGAGGTGCTCGAGTACCGCCTCAAGACCGAGTACGGTGTGGATATCCGTCGGCGCAGCCTGCCCTATGAGCTCGTGCGCTGGGTGGATAACGAGGACGTCCGCATCCCGGAGCTGAACCTCACGAGCGACACCAGATGGGTGCAGGACTTCAAGGGCAATAACCTGCTGCTCTTCACCGCCCCCTGGTGCATCGACTGGGCGCTGAAGAAAAATGAGGGCCTGCGTCTGCGGGAGTTCAACCGCGACTGAGAGAGGGAGAGAATATGGCGGAGAAACTGACGATCGAAGTATTCCGCAAAAAGGACGCGGAGGAGTTCACCAGGGCGCTCTCTGATCCCGAGAGCAGAACGGCCGTCGGGAGCGGCGCGGCGATGACGGCCGCCGTCGCGGCGGCGTATCTGCACCGGGCGGCGGCCCTCTGCGCGCAGGAGCAGGGGGAGGATGAGCGCCTTGCCTGGCTCCTGCGCAACAGCGAGACGCTCCGGACCTATATGGTGAAGCTCATCGACGAGGACGTGAAATGCCGCGGCCCGCTGCGCCGCGCGCTCAGCGAGGGCGATGCGCAGGCTGTCGAGGCCGCGCGGCAGCCCGCCACGGCGATCGCGAACGAGATCGTGAACATGATGACCCAGTGCCTGGAACTGCTCGAGGAGCTGGCCGGACGGGCGCAGGGCGAGGCGAAGACCTATATCGCCGCTTCCGCGGAGCTCGCCATGGGCGCCGTCCGCGCCTGCATGCACTACAGCGTGGCCATGAGCCGGGGATGCACGGATGAGACCTATCGCTACGTTGTGCGCCGTGAGAACGAGATGACGCTGGAAAACTACACGCCCGTGTACGAACGGATCCTGAAAAAGACGTCGAACTGAACACAGAAAACGGCGGCAGGTTTTCCTGCCGCCGTTCTTTCGTGTTTCTCGTATTGCGTTCGGGACGTCCGCTTACACGGCGCGGCCCGCGTCGTTGCCGCCGCGGATGGCCAGCGCGATGTTGAAGGGATTGGCGCAGTCGCCGATCGCAACGGCGTTTTCCAGCCCTTCAATCAGCTCCGTGTTGGGCAGCATGTCGGCCGCGTTCACGATCGCGTCGCAGGGGATCTCCATGTCCACGCCTGCCTCGATGTTAACGATGGCCTTGCCCTCCTTGACCTCCTTGATCGAGGCCTCGGGCCAGGAGTGAACGCCGAGGGCGTACAGGGCGGTGGTCATCATGCGCTTGGCGTGCTGGGACTGTTGGATATCCAGCTCGTCGGCGGTGCTGGGCGTCACGATGGTGACCTTCTTCTTGTGGACGGTCAGCCACAGCGCGGCGTCGAAGGCCTGGGCGTTGGAGCCGTAGACGATGACGTGCTCGCCCATCTCGGCGGTGAAGAAGGTATCCATGGGGATGATCGGGGCGCTTCCATCGCCCTTGACCTCGAGCTCAGGGCGCAGACCGCCGGCCGCGAGGATGACGGCGTCGGGAGCCTCGGCCTCGATAAGCGCCTTATCCACCTCGACGCCGGTCTCGACCTTGACGCCGGTGATCTCGAGCTGACGGATCAGATAATTCTTGAGGTCGTCCAGGTTCTCGTGCGGGCCCTTGATGACAGAAGCGAAGGGCAGCAGACCGCCGAGGTAACCCTTCTTCTCGTACAGCGTGACGTCGTGGCCGCGCATGGCCGCGATGCGCGCGGCCTCCATGCCGGCAGGGCCGCCGCCGATGACCATGACCTTCTTTTTGGTTTCCGCGGGGGGCAGCTCATAGGTGGCGGGGCCGCCCTCGCGCATGACGCGCTGGGTCAGGGCGTTGACGCGGCAGTAGCAGAAGATCGCGTTCATCTCGTTGGAGCCGGAGTGGCAGTGCAGGCAGCGGGTGCAGGGGGCGATCTCGTCGAGACGGCCCTCCTTCAGCTTGTTGACGTACTCCATATCCACGGTGAGCGGACGGTTCATCAGCAGGAAGTCGACCTTGCCGTCCTCGAGCGCCTGCTCGAAGAAGTCAGGGGCGTGGGCCGGGTCCATATAGGTGACGGCGCCGACGGGGATCGAGAGCTCCTTCTTATAGCGTGCGGCGATGTCGAGCGCGATGCCGCAGCCGCTGGTATCGCCGATCGCGGCGCCCTGGAAGGCCTGGGAAAAGTCATACTGCGTGCCGAAACCGGTCGCGCCCTCGAGACCGTTGAGGATGAAGTACAGGTCGGAGGCAAACTGGGCGACATGGTGCCCAAGAGGTCCGATGCGCAGATGCATGGAGTCGCAGCCGGCTGCCTCGAAGAGCTTCGCGGCGGCGATGCCTTCCTCGATGGTGAGGGGCTTGGTGTGCGGGGTGGTGACGTCGGTGTCGAGGGTCATGATGGTGGGGTTGTTCGCGATGTTGTCGTTCTCCTCGACGCAGTCGATCAGACACTGGATGGCCAGATCGGGGCACTCCGCCTTGAGCTGGGTCAGGATCTCGGTGACGAAGCGGGCGCGGTTTTCCACGCTCTTGCCGCCGTACTCGTCCACGCGGGTGTTGTGGAAGCGGGAGAGAAAATGCGCGGGCATGTTGAAGCCGGCGCAGTTGAACTCGACGACCTTGATGCCGACGGAGTAGAGACCCTTGGCGACCTGGATCCAGCGCGCCTGCTTGGCGTGGATGTCCTCGACGGTCATCTCGTTCTCGCCCATGCCGAAGCCGGAGATCTGATAGCCGAGCGTGGCGCCGTACTTGCCGCACTCGCTGACAAGGCGCTCCAGATATGCCCGGGTCTCGGCGTCGTACTCGCCGGTATCCGCCGGGACCTCGAGGAACGCGACCATCTCGAAGAAGATCAGCTCCACGCCGCCCTTGGCGAGGTTGACATAATACTCAATAAACTCGTCGCTCAGGCCGGAGAGGTAGCAGGCGGAGCCGGCGGAGGACTTCACCATGCGGTGGCTCAGCTCAATATTGCCGAGCTTCCAGGGGGAAAACAGGGTCTTGAGCTCTTTTTCATGCGTACGGAAATCCGTGCGCTGGGGGTTGAGGTAGGCCTGCGGGATCTTGTCAAAGGGAGCGTACTGCTCGGTGAGCGCGGGCTCTTCCGCCGCCGCCTGGGTCGAGAGGCCGCCAAGCTTGCCCATCGCCGCGACGCTCAGCGCGCCCGCTGCCGCACCCTTGAGAAAATTCCGTCTGGAAATTTCTTTCATGCTGATGTTCAACTCCTTTGTTGTGTTTTGCCGTGATGGCATATTTTTACAATAGCATTTTGCCCCTGTCCCGTCAAGCAAAAACCGGTCCGAACGTATAAAAATACGCCGGACCGGTTTGGCCTGCCCGTTCATCGCCGCGGGAGCTTCAGGCGCGGGCGCAGGCGGTATACATACAGCGGCAGCATGCGCCCCAGAATGAAATCGTAAAGCAGCATGACTACGAGCAGCATCAGATAGAAGGCCAGGTTCACCGCGAGGCTCACGGCACCCAGGTCCTCGAGCAGTTCTTCGAGCTGAAAGACCAGGCAGAGCAGCGCGTACATCACCGCGAAGGCGAGCGCGAAGACCCCGAGCTTGGCCGCCCAGCCGAGCAGCCTCGGCCGGATGCGGTCGAAGGCGGGCTTCAGGATCGGGTACCAGCCCAAAAAGAGGTACATGCTCCCCGCCTCTTTGTCGGGGCTCAGGATCAGCGAGAGCGCCGCCGTGACGGCCCAGACCATCCAGCCTTCGCGCGCGCCGAACTCGACCAGCACAGGCAGCAGCAGAAGCCCCGCCAGCAGCGGCGAGCAGTAGGTGGCGACGGGGATCAGGCCGCCTGTCGCCATGAGCGCCGTCCCCAGCGCAGCCATCAGCGCGCAGAAGGCGACGGTATAGCTCGTTTTTTTCGTCTCTTTTTTCATAGCTCAGAACAGGGGGGCGATGACCTTCATGAAAAAGCCCATGAGCCGCGTCGAAAGCTTTTCCTTTTTCAGCGTTTCGGCCGTGACGGCGCGGCATTTTTCCTGCGTGTGCAGGAAATCCCGCTCCACGTCCGCGACTGCCGCGCAGCCGTTCATATACATGGCGCACTCGAAGTGGTGGTACAGGCTGCGGTAATCGAGGTTGATCGTGCCGACCACGGCCTCCCGGTCGTCGGCCACGAAGCACTTGGCGTGGACGAAGCCGGGCGTGTATTCGTAGATCCTGACGCCGGACTCCAGCAGCGAGGGATAATGCGTCTTCGCGAGCGCCCATGCCAGCTTTTTGTCCGGAATGCCGGGCAGGATCAGCCGCACGTCCACGCCGCGCTCGGACGCGAATTTCAGCGCCGTCTCCATCTCGCCGTCGAGGATCAGATAAGGGGTGAAGATATGCACATAACGTCGGGCGCGGTTGAGAATGTCCATATAGACCCATTCGCCTACGCGCTCGTTGTCCAGCGGGCAGTCGGCGTAGGGCAGGACCAGGCCGTCCTCCTCCTCTGGCGGGACGGACAGGTCCAGATAGGGATAGGCCGTCTCGCGCTCGGTGATGTTCCAGGTCTGGAGGAACATGAGCGTAAAGCTCGCCGCGGCAGGGCCGCAGACCATGACGGCCGCATCCTTCCAATGACCGAAGCGGGAGTTGACGTTGATATACTCGTCGGCGAGGTTGACGCCTCCGGTCATGGCGACGCGCCCGTCGACGACGAGGATCTTGCGGTGGTCCCGGTAGTTGTAATGCGTCGAGACAAAGGGATGTACGGGCGCGAAGCTACGGCAGGAGATGCCAAGAGCCTCCAGCTTCTTCGGGTAACTGCGGGGAAGGTTGAAGAACTCGTTCGTTCCGTCGTAAAGCACGCGCACGTCCACGCCCGCCGCGGCCTTGCGCGCCAGGATCTCCAGCACGCGCCCCCAGAAAACGCCCTCGTCCACGATGAAGAATTCGAGAAAGATGAACTTCTCAGCCTTCTCCAGCTCTTCCAGCAGCGCGGGAAAGAGCTCGTCGCCGAGCGGAAAGTAGCGCACGCGGCTGCGGTCGAAGACCGGATAGCAGCCGGTCCGCCCCACGTAGCGGGCGAGCGCCGCGAGCTCCGGTGCCTCCTTCACGGCGCGGGTGAGCGCCGCTTCGTCCTGCGGCAGCTTCTCTGCCGTCTCCGCCAGAATGTCCGCGAAGCGGCGCTTCAGCAGGCGATGGCCCAGGTCGCTGCGGGTGTAGGCATAAAGCAGCGCGCCGAAAACCGGAAGCAGCACGATCACAACGATCCAGGTCAGCTTTGCGCTGGGATCGTGCCCGGAGTTGAGCAGATACAGGGTCATGGCCGCGGAGAAGATCGTCATGAGCGTGATATAGTGCGGCAGAAAATCCCGCAGATGGCTGAGGGTCAACACGGCCAGCGCGATCTGCAGGAGCAGCAGAAGGACGATCACACCGGCCCGGCTGAACACCGCCCTGAGCAGCGTTTTCTTGTGCTTTTTTATGAGATGGAGCTCGTCGTCTCCCGTGCCGCTGTGCATGAGCTTCTCCTTTCGTCACGTCTTCTTTTCCCTCAGTATAGCCTATTATGCCCGGAGCGTCAATGTGCCGCCGCTCTTGTCAGACGGGGCGGAATGTGATAGGCTTAGAACATGAATGAGAGCGGAGGTGCCGCCATGAAAAACATCCTGATCCTCTATACCGGCGGGACCATCGGCATGGTCCCCACAGAAAACGGATACAGCCCGCGCGCGGGCTATTTCCGCGGCGCGCTGGAGGCGCTGCCCGAGCTGCGGCATCCACGCCTGCCGCACTGGGACTTCCTGGAGACGGACCCGATCCTCGATTCCTCAAACATCGCGGTCGAGGAGTGGAACAAGATCGGCGCGGTCATCGCGGCCAACTACGAGCGATACGACGGCTTCGTCGTCATGCACGGGACGGACACCATGGCCTACACGGCCTCGGCGCTCTCTTTCATGCTGGAGAATCTCGGCAAGCCCGTAGTCCTCACCGGCTCGCAGATCCCGCTGTGCGAGATCCGCAGCGACGGGCGCGACAATCTCATCACCTCGCTGCTCATCGCCGCGGACGAGCGGGTGCACGAGGTCTGTCTGTATTTCGGCGGAAAGCTCCTGCGCGGAAACCGCGCCACCAAATACTCCGCCGACGGTATGATGGCTTTTGCCTCGCCGAATTATCCGGCGCTGGCCGAGGCGGGCATCGCGATCCGCTATCTCGACTCGGCGCTGCTGCCCCGCCCCGGCGGGAAGCTGCGCCTGCAGCGGCTCGAGAATATCCCGATCGGCGTGCTCAAGGTCTTCCCCGGCATCCAGTTCGAGCTGTTCGAGTCCATCATGACCGAGACGCTGCGCGGCATCGTGCTCGAGACCTTCGGAGCGGGCAACATCCCGGCGGGACACGGCGCACTGCTGCCCATCATCGAAAAGGCGTTCCGAAACGGAACGGTCGTGACCGTCTGCTCCCAGTGCCCGCAGGGCACAGTCTCGCTCGGCGCCTACGAGGTGAGCGGCGCGCTCAAACGCGCGGGCGCGATCAGCGGCCACGATCTCACGACCGAGGCCGCCGTCGCCAAGCTCTACTATCTCTTCAGCCGCGGCCTGACCCGGGATCAGATCAAGGCCTCCATGGAGCTTGACCTGCGCGGCGAGCTCACGGTACACGGATGATCCGGCGGGAGGGAAGCCCTCGTTAAGAAAGCTTAAGGCCGCGCCGCTTGCCAATTCCTGGCGGGACGTGTATAATATACACATTAAGCACATCCGGTTTCGGTGTTTTCATAAGCGCGAAAGGAGAGGGAGATATGGACGATAAGATCCAGACCCTGAAAAAGTGGATCGAGGAGAGCGACAACGTCGTCTTTTTCGGCGGCGCGGGCGTCAGCACGGAGAGCGGCATCCCGGATTTCCGCAGCGTGGACGGCCTGTACAACCAGAAGTGGAAGTACCCGCCCGAGACGATCCTGAGCCACAGCTTCTTTGAGCGCGACCCGGAGGAGTATTACCGCTTCCACCGCGCCAAGCTCGTGATCGACGGCGTCAAGCCCAACCGGGCACACCTGCGCCTTGCCGAGTTGGAGAAGGCCGGCAAGCTGCGCGCCGTGGTGACCCAGAACATCGACGGGCTCCATCAGGCCGCGGGCAGCAGCAAGGTGATCGAGCTGCACGGCAGTATCCTGCGCGCCTATTGCTCCAAGTGCCGCCGCCCCTATCCGGCCGAGCAGATGAACCACGGCGAGGGCGTGCCCCGCTGTGTCTGCGGCGGGATCATCCGGCCCGACATCGTGCTCTACGAGGAGCCGCTGGACCAGGACGTGATGGCCGAGGCGATCCGCTATATCCGCCACGCCGAGATCCTGATCGTCGGCGGCACGAGCCTGAACGTCTACCCCGCGGCGGGGCTCATCAACTATTACCGGGGAAATAAGCTCGTGCTCGTCAACCGCAGCGCGACGCCCTACGACAGCTATGCCGATCTTGTGATCCACGCCAATATCGGCGACGTTTTTTCACAGATCTGAACGGAGAGAGACCATGGCAAAGGGAAAACTGATCGTGCTCGAGGGCATTGACGGAAGCGGCAAATCCGCGCAGTTCCGCCGCCTCCGCGCGCGAATGGAAAACGATGGAATTGCGTATACTCATATCGTCTTTCCGCGCTACGAAAAGGAGAGCAGCGCGCTGATCCGCATGTATCTGGGCGGGCAGTTCGGCTCGAAGCCGGAGGACGTGAACGCCTATACCGCTTCCACTTTCTATGCGGTGGACCGTTTTGCCTCTTACCGCGAGGACTGGGGCGAGATATACGAAAACGGCGGGCTGATCCTCTCCGACCGCTACACGACCTCCAACGCCGTGCATCAGGGCTCAAAGCTCCCGGAGGAGGAGCTCCCGGCCTTCTTCGACTGGCTGCAGGATCTCGAGTACGGCAAGATGGGCCTGCCGCAGCCGGATCTCGTCCTCTACCTGGATGTGGACGTGGAGCTCTCGCTCGCCCGGATGCGCCGCCGCCAGCAGAAGACCCATACCAGCGCGGACATCCACGAGAAGGATGTCGCGTATCTGGAGCGCTGTCTCCGCACGGCCCGCCTCGCGGCCGCGCATTACGGCTGGAGGAGCATCCCCTTTCTCAAGGACGGAAAAGAACGCGAGCTGGACGAGAAGAACCAGGAGATCTATTCCATCCTGCTCGACTATCTGAAATAAAAAAAGGGGCCCCGCGGGGCCCCGGGATACCCGGCCGCTCAGTTGCAGCCGCAGCCGTTGTTGCAGCCGCAGCCGTTGTCGCAGCCGCATCCGCTGCCAAAGCCGCAGCCGTTGCCGCAGCCGAAGAGAATGATGATGAGGATCAGGATCCAGAGTCCGTTGTTGTTGCAGCCGTTGCAGAACATATTCGTTTTCCTTTCTCCGCGCCGGGAAAGATGAAGGCTCCGACGGCCCGCCGCGCGGAAGGCGGCCGCTGTATCGCAGACAGGCGGCGCTTTCACCGCCACCCCATACTATGCCGCGGCGGCCGCGGCGGTTAACCTTCCAAGGAGGAACCCATGTCCGAAGAATTCGACCAGATCGACGAGATATTTCGCCGCCATGAGGAACAGCTGGAAAGCACGATGAACCGGGACCCCGACGCGGAACCGGAAGAGAAGGGCTGGGAAAAGCTCTCCATGAAGCGTGTGGACAAGCTGCTCATCGACGAGACCGGCGACGAGGCGTTCAACTATACCGGCGACGAGGAGTCCGAGCGGGATTACCGCCCGGTCCGGCAGAGCCATGAATACAAATCCGGCTGCCTCGGCGGCGTGATGTATTTTGTGTTCATCGTCTGCGTCGGCATCATCCTGGCCTGCCTGGCCTGGATGGCATGCAGCGATATGCTGGCGCTGAACAAGCCGGAGTACAGCGCAAACGTCACGCTCCCCATGAGCATCTTCGAGTCCGAAACTGTGGACACGCTCGACGAGAACGGCGTCAAGACCGGCACGAAGCGCGTCACCCACGCCGACGTCAACTATCTGGCGGACACGCTCAAAGAGGCGGGGCTTATCGAGTACAAGTGGCTGTTCAAGGCCTTCTGCCGCATCTCGAACGCCGAGACGAAGGTGAGTCCGGGGGAGTATGAGCTGCGCTCGAGCTACGACTACCGCGCCCTGATCCAGCATATGCGCCCCGGCGCGACCGGCGCCGTGACCGTGAAGGTCACGTTCCCGGAGGGCTTCACGATGCGCCAGATCTTCCTGCGCCTGGAGGAAAAGGGCGTCGCCGACTACGACGATCTGATGAACGCCGCGGCGAACTACACCTTCAACTACAGCTTCCTCGAGGGACTGCCGGAGGGCAGCGCCAGCCGCCTGGAGGGATACCTCTTCCCGGACACCTATGAGTTCTATATCGGGATGCAGGCCTCGAGCGCGATCAACAAGTTCCTCGAGAATTTCCACTATATGCAGACGGCGGACATGCTCCAGCAGGCAAAGAAGCTCGGCCGTAGCATGCACGAGATCGTCATCATCGCCTCCATGATCGAAAAGGAGGCGGCGAACGACAACGAACGCAGCCGCATCGCCTCGGTCATCTACAACCGTCTGAATGCAAAGATGCCGCTCGGCATCGACGCGGCGATCCTCTACCTCTTCCCGGACCATGAGGGCGCGCCGACCGCCGCCATGCTCGAGACGGACAGCCCGTACAACACGCGGCTCTATACCGGCCTGCCGCCCACGCCTGTGAGCAATCCGGGCCTCATGTCGATCCTCGCCGCGCTGAATCCAGACCACACGAACTACTATTATTACGCTCTCGACACCTCGACCGGCGAGCACCGCTTCTTCACCAAGGCGAGCGAGTTTGACGCCTTCGTGGCGACGCAGAACTATGGCTGAGGCGCCGGAACTGCTGGCCCCGGCCGGGGATCGTGAACGGCTTCTGATGGCGCTGCGCTACGGGGCGGACGCCGTCTACCTCGCCGGACGTCAGTTCGGCATGCGCTCCGCGGCCGTGAGCTTCACGGACGAGGGACTGCGCGAGGCGGCCGCACTTGCGCACGCACAGGGCGCGCGGCTCTATGTGACGGTCAATACCCTCCCGCGGGAGGAGGAACTCAAGATCCTGCCGTCCTATCTGGAGTTCCTGCAGGATGCGGGCGCCGACGCGCTCATCGTCGCGGATCTCGGCGTGATGGCGCTGGCGAAGCGCCACGCGCCCAGGCTCGGCCTGCATGTGAGCACACAGCTCGGCGTCATCAACAGCGCGACCGCGCGCGTGCTGTACGACATGGGGGCGGACACTGTGGTCCTCGCGCGCGAGACGCCGCTGGCGGATATCCGGGAGATCCGGGCGAACACGCCGCCGGATCTGCGTATCGAGGCCTTCGTCCACGGGGCGATGTGCGTGTCCTTCTCGGGCCGCTGCCTGCTCTCCAACTATCTCACCGGGCGCGACGCCAACCGCGGCCAGTGCGCCCAGCCCTGCCGCTGGAAGTACCATCTTGTGGAGGAGACGCGGCCAGGGCAGTATTTTGAGATCAGCGAGGACGGCGGCACGCATATCCTGAACTCCCGCGACATGTGCATGATCGAACACCTGCCGGCACTTCTCTCGGCCGGGGTGACAAGCTTCAAGCTCGAGGGACGCATGAAGTCGGCCTACTACACCGCCGTCGTCACGAACGCCTATCGCCACGCGCTGGACGCCGCGCTGCGCGGCGAGCCGCTCGATCCTCTCTGGGTCGAAGAGACGGAGAAGGTCAGCCATCGGCCTTACAGCACGGGCTTTTATTTCGGAGAGCCGGGGGAGCACTACGCCGAGGCGAGCTATTATGCCGCGGCGGATGTGGCCGCTGTTGTGGAAGACTGTGCCGGGGACGGCATGGCGCTGCTGACCCAGCGCAACAAGTTTTCCCGCGGCGACGAGCTCGAACTGCTGCCGCCTGAAGGACGGCCGATCCGCTTCATCGCGGACCGGATCTGGGACGAAGAGGGAAACGAACTCGCGGATACCCGCCGAGCCATGATGCGCTTTCGCATGCGGCTCCCGCTCTGCGTCCCTCCGCTCTCGATTTTGAGAAAAAACAGGGAAACTTCTTGACAAATCCTGCCGGGAACGCTAAACTGTTTTCCGTTATATTGGCTGCGACGAAACGAGTCGGAGCGAGGCGTTTCAGAGAGGGGTCGGATGCTGCGAGACCCTGCGCCGGACTGCGACAGCCACTTCCGAGCCACCCCGGGAAACCGGGGCGTGTGCCCGCGTTAAGGGCGCTGAGAGGCCGCTTCGGCGGCGAATCAGGGTGGTACCACAGACTAAACCTCTGTCCCTGTCCGGGGCAGAGGTCTATTTTTTTTCAGGAGGAGAGAGATGCGCTGTCTGTGCTGCGGAGCGACAATGGAAGATCTCGGCTGTGAGGAGATCCAGCTCGGACATTACGGCTTTTTCTCCGGCCATCTGAGCAATCTGTTCTCCGGGTCGATGGAGGTCAGAATCTACTCCTGCCCGAACTGCGGCAAGCTCGAGTTCTTCAAGGCCGGGTTTGAGAACAAGGAGAGCTTTTCAGAACAAGGCAAGTAAACCAAATTGGAGGAAAGACCATGGAAAAGTACGGACTGAACCAACTGCGGGAGATGTTTCTCTCGTTCTTTGAGACAAAAGGGCATCTGCGCCTGCCGAGCTTTTCGCTCATCCCGCAGGACGATGCGAGCCTGCTGCTCATCAACTCCGGCATGGCGCCCATGAAGCCCTATTTCAAGGGCGAGAAGGAGCCGCCCCGCCACCGCGTGTGCACCTGCCAGAAGTGCATCCGCACCGGCGATATCGAGAACATCGGCAAGACCGACCGCCACGGCACCTATTTCGAGATGCTAGGCAACTTCTCCTTCGGCGATTACTTCAAGCACGAGGCCATCGCCTGGAGCTGGGAGTTCCTGACCTCACCCGACTGGGTCGGCCTCGATCCGGACCGCCTTTACCCCGCCGTCTATGTGGAGGACGACGAG
>JAFXTM010000006.1 GCA_017535865.1 Oscillospiraceae bacterium | reverse complement strand
GATAAATGCATCATTGAACGTGAGAAAGCGATCGAGATCATCAACGATATCAAAGCAAGCCTTCCTTCTTCCATCGCGGAATCAAAACGCCTTGTGGCCGCGCGTGACGAGTTCATCGGCAGCGCCAAGCGGGAGGCAGAAGCGCTTCGTAAAAATGCAGAGGAACAGGCCCGCAGCATGGTCGAGGAGCAGGAAATCATGCGTGTCGCGCGGGCGCGCAGCGCCGAACTGATCGCTTCTGCCGAGGCAAGATCCCGTGAACTGCGCAGGATTGCGAGCGACTATGTGGAAGAGATTATGCGAAAGAGCGAGGAAAGTATCGGCAGTGCGCTGTCTACGATCCAGACTGCGCACAAAGATTTTCGTACGTACAGTCTTTCCGCATCTGCAGGCGGAAACTCCACGGAACCGACAGACAAGACAGACTAATAAATCTATGCAGCGACAGGCCCATATGTTGGCAAAACCGACATATGGGCCTTTTTATGTATATCAGACAGAAGATATTGAAAGGCTTAATACGTTCAAAAAAAAGACAAAATACGTCAAAAAGTTTCCCTTGCATTTTCAAAATGCCTCCCCTATAATGAGAGTACGATGTGGTGGAAAGTGGTGGAAAGTGGCGATTCCATACACTTGCATGGGGGTCTTTTGCATGACGGGCGAATATCAGCACACGCTGGATAACAAGGGGCGTATTTTCATTCCGGCCAAGCTCAGGGACGAGCTCGGCGAGGTGTTTTTTGTCACGCTTTCCATGGACCGCTGTCTTTGTGCATACAGCAGTGAAAACTGGAAGCTGCTGTCTGATAAGGTGAGCGGCATGCCCTTCGTAAAGCAGCGAAAAATGCGCCCGCTTTTTGCCCACGCCGCGCGCTGTGAGCTTGACGGACAGGGAAGAGCGCTTATTCCGCAGGTACTGCGTGAGTATGCCGGACTTACAAAAAGCGTTACCGTGATCGGCTGCAACAACCATGCGGAGCTGTGGGACAGCGACACCTGGAAGACCGTTTTCGACGAAGAGACCACGCCGGAGAATATCGCCGCTGTTATGGAGGAGCTGGAATTCTGAATGGATCAAGCAAAACATGTTCCCGTGCTTCTGCACGAATGCCTGGATGGCTTGAATATCCGCCCGGACGGGATCTATGTTGATGGGACGCTTGGCCTCGGAGGTCACTCCTTTGAGATCGCTTCCCGGCTTACGTCGGGACGGCTTATCGGCATAGACCGCGACCCGACGGCAATCGAGCGCGCGGGAAAGAGGCTTGCTGTTTTTGGTGATATCGTAACACTTGTACATGGAAATTTCAGCGATACGGCTTCGATCCTGAGCTCGCTCGGCATAGAGACTGTGGACGGAATGCTTTTCGACCTCGGTGTGTCCTCGCCGCAGCTGGATGAGGCACAGCGAGGTTTTTCCTATCGTGTGCAGGCGCCGCTTGATATGCGGATGGATACTTCCGGTAAGCTGACGGCCTATGAGATCGTCAATACCTGGGATGAAGCGAGACTGAACCGCATCCTTTGGGATTACGGTGAGGAGCGTTACGCACGCAGGATCACAGCGGCCATCCTCGCTGCTCGAGCGGCAAAACCTATCGAGAGTACGCAGGAGCTGGCGGAGATCATCAAGAGCGCAATGCCCGCCGCGGCACTGCGGGAAAAACAGCATCCAGCCAAAAGAAGCTTTCAGGCGATTCGCATTGCTGTCAACGACGAGCTTGGCGCGATCGCATCCATGATGGAGACGGCTCCGGACAAACTGAAAAAAGGCGGGCGCCTGTGCGTAATCAGCTTTCATTCGCTGGAGGACCGCCTTATCAAGAACGGGATTGCCTCAAGAGAGAACGGCTGCACCTGCCCACGTGAGGCGCCTGTCTGTACCTGCGGCTTCGTACGTACCTTGAAAAGCGTCAGTAGGAAACCGATCCAGCCGAGCGCAGAAGAAATAGAAGCAAATCCGCGCTCCCGCAGCGCTAAGCTCCGCGTGGCGGAGAGAGTGTGAGTACATGAGGCATCTGAACGAAACGCTTTTTCGCACAATCTCCCTGGCCTTTTCGGCAGTTGTTTTGATCCTGTTCCTGCTGACGACGATCGACACGGCGGCGGAGCGTGATAAAAGGGGGCGTCTGGCGCGCGAGGTACAGGAACTTTCAGAGGAAAACGACCGGCTGCGTATACAGACGCAAAGAAAACTCAGCACCGCGGAGATCGAACGATACGCCGCGGAGTGTTTAGGGATGCAGCAAGCCGCTCCCGGCCAGATCGTGTATCTCGAATCCCTGGATTGACGGAATAGCCGGACAGGCTCCCGCATATAGTGATTTGAAAACTGTATGCGGGAGTTTATTATGAATCAAAAAAGCAGTCCTCCTGGCCCTGACCGGCAGATGCTGCGAAGGGCGATTTTTCTCGCGCTTATTTTTGGAGTCTTGTGTTTTGCCCTGTTGCTCGCACGTCTTTATGTTTTGCAGATTGTGGAGCATGAGCGATATGAAAGCCTGGCGATCCGTCAGCAACTCCGAGAGGTGCCGACCTCGACGGCACGAGGAACGATCTATGACAGAAACGGCAGCGTTCTGGCGCTAAGCGCTTCTGTAGATAATGTGTATCTCAGTCCGGCGGAGATTGCGCTCTATGACGAGGATACAGATCTGATTGCTGCGGAGCTTGGCCGAATTCTTGACCTGGACCCGAATGAAATAAAGAAGAAAGCGGCGCAGGCGGGGTCATGGTATGTGACGGTCGCCCGTAAGATCGAGCGGGAAAAAGCGGATGAAATCCGGGTTTTCAAGGATTGCTTTGATCTGCGCGGCGTGCGGCTCGAGGCGGATACAAAGCGTTATTACCCTTACTCCGCCCTTGCCTGTCATGTGATTGGCTTTGTAGGGACGGACAACTACGGGCTCGAGGGGATCGAGGCACGCTATAACGACGCACTGAACGGAACGGCGGGAAGGACGGTACGGGCTACGAACGCCTTTGGCAGCGATCTGCTCTATGCATGCTTTGAGGATTTCGAGCCGGGCGAATCCGGACTGGACCTTGTTACAACGCTGGACAGCACGATCCAGTTTTTCGTGGAGAAGCACTTGAAGCAGGCGGTCGCAGACTATGACATCCAAAACGGAGCCGGAGCGATCGTGATGGATGTCAATACCGGCGCTATCCTGGCCATGGCTTCACTCGACGGTTATGATCTAAACCATTTCCTTGATGTCAGCTCGGAAGCAAAGGCGGTGATCGAAAAGGCTGACAGTGAAGAGGAGGCTGCCAGACTGCTCACAGAAGCGCAGAGCAGACAATGGCGGAACAAGGCGCTCTCAGATACCTACGAACCCGGATCGACCTTCAAGATCATCACGCTCTCCATGGCGCTGGAAGAGGGCGTCGTCGGTCTGCAGGACAGCTTTTTTTGCGGAGGAAGCGTCAACGTGATCGGCAGAACGACGCCGATCCGTTGCTGGAAATCGGGCGGTCACGGGTCGCAAAGCCTGACGCAGGCGGTACAGCACTCCTGCAATGCCGCCTTTGTCGCCATTGGACAGCGGGTCGGCGCCGAGACTTTCTATCGATATTGCGAGGCCTTCGGTTTTCTGAACAAAACCGGAAACCCTGACGAGAATCTGAGCGCTGTGACAGGTATCGATCTGGCAGGAGAGAGCGGCAGCATCTGGTGGAGCGAAAACACCTTTTGTTCACCCAGAAATCAGTCTCAACTGGCGGCTGCGTCATTTGGCCAGACCTTTACGATCACGCCGCTTCAACTTATTACGGCAGTGAGTGCCTGTGTTAATGGCGGGCGCCTGATGCAGCCGTACATTGTCAGTGCATTGCGCGATCCTGACGGAAAGATCGAATATGAGAGAAAGCCGACATTTGTTCGGCAGGTCATCAGCGAAGAGACAAGCGCGACGGTACGGTCAATTTTGGAGCAGGTCGTTGGAGACCCGCTTGACGGGACCGGGCGGAACGCAGCCGTCGCAGGTTATCGGATCGGCGGCAAGACGGGGACAAGCGAGAAAGTCAGTCTGGAAGCCAGGACAGGGGAGAAGGAATACATTGTCTCCTTTATTGGTTATGCCCCGGCGGATGAGCCGCAGATCGCGCTTCTGGTGTTTCTGGATACGCCATCGAACGAGTCCGGTATCTATATCAGCGGAGGACAGATGGCAGCGCCTGTTGTCGGGGCGATGCTGGCTGATATCCTTCCGTATATCGGTGTGGAAGCACAGAGAAGTCCCGGAGCGGGAGAACATAAAGACGTTTTGATGCCGGCCCTGGAAGGACTGACATATGAAAAAGCGAAGCAGAAGCTCAAAGAAGCAGGGCTCCGGTGCAGACGGATCGGTGAGGAAGATCTGGTTACCGCGCAGCTTCCAACTCCAGGAATCGTACTTGCAGCCGACACCGAAGTTATAGTATACTTAGGAACGGAACCGTCGAACAATTGGGAGACGATACCGGATCTGAGCGGCATGAGTTATGAGGAAGCGCGCGATACCTTGAGCTATTATGGGCTTTATATCCGAACGAATAGCCCGGTGCTTGCGGATGGAAGCCAGCGAATAGGCAGTCAGAGCGCGGCTCCGGGCAGTCTGCGCCCGCACGGAGATGTGGTTCAAGTCACTTTGATTAGCGGGGACGATTCCCTGTTGGGAAAATACTGAGGTAGAAAATGAAGCTGAAAGATGTCTTGCAGGATCTGGAGATCCTGAGCTGCTCCGCCGATCCGGAGGTGGAGATCAATGGAATATGTTATGACTCACGCGCCGTCCGACCCGGAAATCTGTTTGTCGCCGTGCGCGGTTTTACAGTCGATGGTCATCGTTTCATTCCGAAGGCGATCGAAATGGGCGCCGCGGCAGTTTTGTGCGAGTCGGTTCCGGATCAACCGGGGCCATATGTCCAGACAGGTGACAGCAGGCTGGGCCTTGCCCTGACAAGCAGAGCCTTTTTCGGATATCCGGCTCGTGAGATGACGATGATCGGCATTACGGGTACGAGCGGCAAGACGACCTCCAGTTATCTGCTGAAGCATCTGCTGGAGTCAAAGTTGGGCATTAAGGTCGGTCTGATCGGCACCAATGGCAATATGATCGGCGATACTTTTCTCCACAGTGAATTCACGACACCGGAGAGCTGCGAGCTTCAAGGGCTCTTCCGAAAAATGGCGGATGAGGGCTGTCACTGTGTGGTGATGGAGGTCTCGTCCCATTCCCTGAGCCTTGACCGCGTGGCGGGGATCCGCTATGACGTGGGGATGTATACCAATCTCAGCCAGGATCATCTGGATTTTCACGGAGATATGGAGAGTTATGCGTCAGCGAAAAAGCTTTTCTTTTCTCGCTGTGACACAATGTGTGTGAATGCGGATGATGACTGGGCTGACTTCATGTGCAGGGACGAGACTTGCAGAATCCTCCGCTATGGTTTGCGGGAAGGTGCAGAACTGAGAGCAGAAAATATTCGCATGAGCCCCGGCGGCATCCAGTTTATCGCCTGTCTGGGTGAAGAACGGGTAGAGACCCGTATGGCGATCCCCGGTCTGTTTACGGTCTACAATGCACTTGGCGTAATGGCCATCGGACTGAGTCTGGGACTAAGTCTGCAGGACTGCGCCGACGCCCTGGGCACCACGACCGGGGTGAAAGGACGCCTCGAGCTCCTGCCGACGGATGGTGATTATGAGATCGTCGTTGATTATTGCCATAAACCCGATGCGCTGGAGAAGGTGTTGAAGACGCTGCGCCCGGGAACACGCGGGCGTCTCATCGTTGTGTTCGGGTGCGGCGGAGACCGGGATAGGCTGAAGCGTCCCATTATGGGTAATATTGCGGCTCAGTATGCGGATCTCTGCGTCGTCACCAGTGATAATCCGCGGACCGAAGATCCGCAGGCCATCATCAATGAGATCCTGGAGGGGATGGAGAACAGCCAGACCCCGAAACAGGTCATATGCGATCGAACGGAGGCGATCGCCTGGGCTATTGACAACGCACGCCCGGGTGATGTAATATTGCTTGCCGGCAAAGGCCACGAAGACTATCAGGTCGTCGGACACGAAAAACGCCATATGGACGAGCGGGAGATCGTTGCCGCATACCTGAAAAAGAGAAACCACGCCTGAAGGGCGTAGTCTGGAGAAATATATGACCATTAAGCTGTTGATAGCATTTGCGCTTGCCTTTCTGATCTCGACCGCGTTTGGGAAATACTACGTTCCGTGGCTGAAAGAGAAGAAAGCGGAACAGATGGTCAAGGAGATCGGGCCGGATTGGCATAAGTTCAAGAATGGTACGCCGACTATGGGAGGCGTCATGTTCATTCTTGCTGCCGTACTCGTTTGTTTGACTGTTGGCTTTGAGAGCATGCTGCGCGGCCGGTTTGTCCACATTTTCGTCCTGCTCTTTGCAACCGTATTCGGCCTGATCGGTTTCCTTGATGACTTTGAAAAGGTTCGTCATAAGCAAAACACAGGTCTGTCTGCCAGATCGAAATTTCTGCTTCAGCTTGCAGCGGCCCTTGTCTTTGTGCTCCTGATGCGGCAGATCGGGTATCTGCAGCCGAATCTTTATGTCCCTTTCAGCGGCCGCATCATTCATATTCCCGAGTGGCTTTACTTCGCTTTTGCCGCTTTTGTTATTGTCGGAACCGTAAACGCCGTGAATATCACAGACGGCGTCGACGGACTTGCCACGGGTACTTCGATTCCGGTTTTTCTGTTTTTTGTTGTTTTATGCATGGCATGGGGCACGGAGTATCTGGAACTTGGTATTTTCGCTTCGGCCATGGTCGGCGGTTTGTTTGGCTTTCTGGTGTACAACTATAACCCCGCGAAGGTTTTCATGGGGGACACCGGATCCCTGTTCCTCGGCGGTGCGATCTCAGCTCTGACATTCGCCTTCGATATGCCGCTCGTGCTGATCACGCTCGGCATCATCTTCATCATCGAGACGCTCTCCGACATCATTCAAGTAGGATATTTTAAGCTCTCACACGGAAAGCGTGTGTTTCGCATGGCGCCATTACATCATCATCTTGAGCTGGGGGGCTGGACCGGAAAAAAGTGGAAGGAAAAAGAATTGTTTTTCCTGTTTACAGGCATATCACTGCTATTTGCGATCATATCCTTTATAGGGGTGTATCAGCGCCGCCTGTGATTTGAGGATAGCCGGGGAGGTGGGGACCATGCGTTATGAGAGCGCCCGCCTATCCGGCTTTTCCGCGCCTGCGGTCCGAACAGCCCGTGGCCGGCTGGATATGAACTATCTGCTTCTCGTCCTGCTGCTGCTTGTGATTGGTGTCGTTCTGGTACTCTCCTCAAGCTACGCAAGGGCGTATTACGATCCCGGCGGCGTAACAGGCGGAAACTCAGCTTATTACTTTGTTCGGCAGTTGCTTTTCGCCAGCTTGGGCGTGGCCTTGATGCTGCTGACCGCCCGCATCCCGATGGAGATCTTCCTACGATATGCGCTCCCGTTTCTAATCTTTGTCCTGATCCTGCTGGCTATGGTCCCGCTGATTGGCGTCAAAGCAAACGGATCGAGGCGCTGGCTCGGTGTCGGCGGTTTGACCGTTCAGCCATCCGAACTTGCAAAGCTCGCCGTGATTCTATCCTTTTCCGCGCTGATCGTTCGCTTTCGCGGGCGGATGCGCTCTTTTCGTTTTGGTATCCTGCCCTTTCTGCTTGTCCTCGGCGCGATCGTCGGGCTTCTGGTCCTGGAGCCTCATTTTTCAGCCTCGATCATCATTCTGGCTGTCGGTGCGTCGATGCTGTTTCTGGGCGGTGTTCCCATGGGCTGGTTTGTTGCGGCCTTTGGCACTGCCGGGGCTGCCCTTGCGGTTATGCTGACTTTTTTCCCTTATGCGTCCAGCCGCATCAACACCTGGCGGGATCCGTTTTCCAGTTCCACGGACGAGGGTTATCAGATCGTGCAGTCTCTCTACACGATCGGCTCTGGCGGGCTCAGCGGTCTGGGGCTTGGCGGCAGCCGCCAGAAGTTTCTGTATCTGCCGGAGGAGCATAACGATTTCATTTTTTCAATTCTCTGCGAAGAGCTCGGATTCATCGGTTCTGCGCTTGTTCTGCTTTTATTTGCGCTTTTGATCCTGCGCGGATATTGGATCGCACTGCACTGCCGCGACCGTTTCAGCTTTCTGGTCTGCGCGGGTATCACGACCCTGCTTGCAATCCAGGTTTTTTTCAATGTCGCGGTCGTGACAAACCTGATACCTTGTACCGGGATCTCGCTTCCGTTTTTCAGCTACGGAGGTACAGCTTTGTTGATCCAGCTCGGGGAGATGGGGATCGTTTTGAGCGCTTCGCGCGACATTCTGGAAGAAAGGTGAAAGAGAAATGAGATTCATTTTGACATGCGGCGGTACGGCCGGGCATATCAATCCAGCTTTGGCGGTCGCCGGCAGGCTTCGCGAACTGTTGCCGGACAGTGAATTTCTTTTCCTCGGAGCCGAGGGCATGATGGAGATGGATCTGATCCCACGCGAAGGTTATGAGATCCGTCCACTGAGGATAACAAACATAAGCCGCGGTCGATCTCTTTCCGCAATTGGGCATAATCTCCGCACGGTCAAAAACGTGCTCGACTCTGAGCATGAAGCCATAGGAATCATACAGGCGTTCAAACCGGACGTCGTGATCGGCACCGGGGGATACGTCTGCTATCCCGTACTGATGGCGGCATCCAGACTGCATATCCCCTCGGCTGTGCATGAAAGCAACGCAGCCCCCGGTCTGACTACGAGACTGCTGACGAAACATGTGGACTGCATTATGGTTGGCTTTGAGCAGAGCGTTCAGCACTACTCGGAAGCCAAATGTGTCCTTGTGACCGGTACGCCGGTGCGGGGAGATTTTTCCCGCTATACGGCCGCTTCCGCAAAGGAAGAACTGGGCATTCCCTCTGGGATGCCGCTCGTCGTCTCAGTCTGGGGTTCGCTTGGCTCGGGACATATGAACCAGATCCTGACTGAGATGCTGCCGCTGATGGATAATCAACAGGACTTCCGTCTGATCCACTCCGTTGGAAGCCGTGATTACAAAGAGATATCCCGGAATATCGAAGACCTGGGTCTTGCCCCTTCCAGGTGTGGAGCGGATGTGCGTGAGTATATCTACGATATGCCGCGCGTGATGGCGGCGGCAGACCTTATCCTCTGCCGCGCCGGCGCCTCCACGCTCGCGGAACTGACCTATCTCGGCAAGCCGGTTCTTATCGTCCCGTCGCCCAATGTCACGGATCATCATCAGGAAAAGAATGCCCGCGTTCTGGAAAAGGCCGGCGGCGCACGCGTCTTCCTGGAGGGCGAGTTCGATGCGGTTTCCCTCCTTTCGGAGGTGAAAGCTCTTCTGGCGGATCGAGATCGTTTGAACAGAATGGCGGAGGCCATGCGCTCGCTCTCCGTTCCGGATGCGACCGACCGTATCTGCGATCAGATCCTGAGCCTGTGCGGGAGATAAAAAACTGCCCTGCTGCACGGTAAAGACAGCAGGGTAGTTTTTTCAACTCTCACGGACAAGCTTTCCGCTTATGTGTTCGATCTCGAGACAGAAAACGAGAACGCTCTGGCCTGATGACCGAATCTCCTTTTCGATGTAGTTCTCATCGGACGTAAAGGAAAAACTGAGTTTTCTTGTGATTTCCAGTGCCTCCTGCTGGTTAGTCACGAAATGGATACGGCCGAAGACGATCACGCTTTTAAAAATCAGCGCCCAATCCCCGTCTTCGCGAAAAGCGTTTCCGAAAACACAATAGGACGCTTTGTCGTTTTTACGGATGGCGTCGATCTTGTGTCCCGCCTTCCCGCTGTGGAAATAAAGCTTGCTGTCTTCTACGTTGTACCAGTGATTATGCGGGAGACAATATGGGTATCCGTCATCCCCGTGAACGGAGAGAACGCCACGCGGGATATCCTGAAGCAGATGCAGACATTCAGCCTCGGAAAGCTGCTGCTTTTTGCGCTGCATTGGTCGAAACATGGAACATGCCTCCTTTTTATGTAACGATAGCATGAAAAGAGTTCTTTGACAAGGTGGTATAGAATGGAGATGAAAACGATGGAAGAAATACGGCCCGGTCTGTACCGCCATTTCAAAGGAGGGGAGTACCGCGTTCTTTATATGGCGCGGCATTCCGAAACGGAAGAATGGATGGTGGTATATCAGGCTCTTTACGGTCAGAAGGGCTTTTGGGTACGTCCCGCTCGTATGTGGAATGAACAGGTGGAGTACGGCGGTGTTTTTTGTAAACGCTTCGAATATATCTCCGACTGAGTTTGTGTTTCTATCTTTGTGCAGATTAGCAAAAAAACTGGCGAGATTTCAAATTATACTTGGAATTGACTGACAAAGGCTGTATAATAAACATACAAAGAAAGAAAAGGAGAGATTGCCGCATGGAGGACAAGTATCTGTCTTATATCCCCCGCGACGATATTTATCTTTTTAACACCGGAAACGCAACAAAAGCCTGGCTGTGTTACGGCTGTGTGTATATTCCGGAGCTCTCTGCCCACCGTTTTGTGGTCTGGGCTCCGAACGCAAGACGTGTCAGCCTTGTCGGAGAATTCAACGATTGGGATCCTGACGCATTGCCCATGGAAAAAATGGAGGGTGGGATCTGGGTCATATTCGTGGAAGGACTGCGAGACAGCCTTTGTTATAAATACTGCATTGACGGGGCGGACGGGCGCCGCGTCCTGAAGTCGGATCCCTTTGCGGCCTTTTCCCAGAACGGTGCGCAGACGGCCTCCCTGATTTGGAGCGATCACGCGTTTCCCTGGGGAGATGCGGACTATCTGCGCCGTCGTGCGGAGCGCAAATTCATGAGTTCTCCCATGAGTATCTATGAGGTCCATCTCGGCTCGTGGAAGAACCTGGACGGCGGCGTAACCTACCACACCCTCGCGGATTCGCTGGCGGAGTACTGCAAGGATATGGGCTATACGCATATCGAGCTGATGCCGGTCACGGAATACCCCTATGATGGATCCTGGGGTTATCAGGTAACGGGTTATTATACGCCGACCTCGCGATACGGAAATCCCGATGATTTTAAATATTTTGTGGACAGGCTGCACAGCGTCGGTATCGGCGTGATCATGGACTGGGTACCGGCACACTTCCCTCGTGACGAGCATGGTCTGGCGTATTTTGACGGCTCAGCCCAGTTTGAGTGCAAGGAGAAGCGGATGGCGGACCACCCCGAGTGGGGAACACTGATCTTTGACTATGCCAGCAATCAGGTGCAGAGCTTCCTGATCTCCTCTGCCTGCAAATTCTTTGAGGTTTTCCATATCGACGGTATTCGTGTGGATGCTGTGACTTCGATGCTTTACTTGAACTACGGCCGAAGGGAAGGGGATTTTACCCCGAACGAGTACGGCGGAAATACCAATCTTCACGCGCTGAACTTCCTGCGGAAGCTGAACGCCGCGATTCTCACGAATTATCCCGGCGCCGTTACGATCGCGGAGGAGTCTACGGCTTTCCCGCTGATCACGGCGCCGCCGGATGTAGGCGGTGTAGGCTTTTGCCTCAAGTGGGACATGGGCTTTATGCACGACACCATCGACTATATGTCCCTGGATCCCTATTTCCGCAGCTTTAACCATAATAAGCTGACCTTCTCCATGATGTATGCCTTCTCGGAGAACTATGTCCTTGCCTATTCGCACGACGAGGTTGTTCACGGGAAGTGTTCAATGATCAACAAAATGAGCGGAGATTACGAGCAGAAGTTTGCCTCTCTCCGTACGCTTTACGGCTACCAGTTCGGTCATCCGGGGAAAAAGCTTACCTTTATGGGCAGTGAGTTTGGACAGTTCATTGAATGGAACTGGCAGATGCAGCTTGACTGGCTACTGTTGGATTATCCAAAACATAAACAACTGCAGGACTACATGCGGGAGCTCAACAGGCTTTATACCGGAAACCCTGCCATGTATGAGGTGGACCGTTCTTGGGACGGCTTCCAGTGGCTGAATGTGGACGACTCCGGCCGCAGCAGCGTTGCTTTCCTGCGCTCTGCACCGGAACATGACAGTTACATCGTCGGGATCTGCAATTTCACTCCGGTCTCTTACAAGAACTTTGTGATCGGCCTTCCACACGGCGGCACGCTGAGTCTGCTCCTCAACAGCAACGAGGAGCGCTTCGGCGGCCGCGGCGGAGAACAGCCCAAGCTTCTCTATGCCCATAAAGGCGGCTTCTGGGGCTGGGATTATTCCGCAACGCTCGATCTTCCTGCCATGTCCGCGCTGTTCTTCCGTTATCGCCCCAGGAAGCCGAGTGAGAAGACCGCGCGAAACACGAAAAAGAATACCGGAAAGTCGACAAAGAGAAGAGAAAAGACGACTTGAGTCTTTTTATAACTGCATTTCCCCGCGGACGTCTGCGGAAAAATAACAGACGACAGATTGGAGAAATAACATGAAAAAAGAGTTTCGAGACATGTTGAAGGAGCGCGGACACAATGCACTGCCGGCCGTCCTTCTGGTATCCGCCGAATGTGCGCCTCTTTCCAAGACCGGCGGTTTGGCGGATGTAGTAGGCACGCTTCCGAAGGCGCTTGCTGCGCTGGGCATTGACGCCCGTGTCATTACGCCTTACCACCGTGTCATCAAGAACAAATATCACGACAAAGCAGAGCATATGTTCTATTTTTACGCGCAGCTGGGCTGGCGGCGCGAATACGTAGGCATAGAAAAGCTGGTGCTGGACGGCGTTACTGTGTATCTTGTGGATAACGAGCGCTACTTCGGCGACAGTATATATCGCGGCGGCAACGCTGAGTTGGAACAGTATGCTTTCTTTACACGGGCTGTTTTGGACGCGATCCCCAATCTGGACTTTGTTCCCGAGGTGATCCACTGCAACGACTGGCACACCGCGATGATCCCGATGCTCGGCAAGACACAGTATGTCGGCGGCATGCAGGAAAAGCTGCGATATCTTCTTACGATCCACAACATTGCTTTCCAGGGAAAGTGCGGCTTTGATCAAATGCAGGACCTGCTCGGAGTAGAGGACAAGTACAATACATCTGAATACGTGGAACTGAACGGCGGCGCCAACTTCATGAAAGCCGGATGTGTTTTTGCCGACCGCATCAATACCGTCAGCCCCAGTTATGCCAAAGAGATCATGATGCCATACTTTGGCGAGGGGCTCGACGGCATTCTGAACGCCCGTTCCTCGCAGCTCAGCGGCATCATCAACGGGATCGACAAGAGCGTGTTCAATCCCGGTTCCGACAGCCGTATCCCTGCGCACTTCGACAAGGGTCACCTCAAAGGGAAGGCCGTCTGCAAAGCGGCGCTGCAGGAACGTCTCGGCCTGGAACGCCGTGAGGACGTTCCGCTCTTTGCGATGGTCACGCGTATGACCGAGCAGAAGGGCTTTGATCTTGTCGCCTGTGTGCTGGACGATCTGATGATTCGCGAGGACATGCAGTTTGCTCTGCTCGGCACCGGGGACGAACGCTTTGAAAACTTCATGCGGGCGGCGGAATATCGTTATAAGGGCCGTCTTTGCTCCTATATCGGCTATAATGAAGACTTGGCGCACCTGATCTACGCGGGTGCGGACTTCTTCCTGATGCCATCCCGTTTCGAGCCCTGTGGCTTGAGTCAGATGATCGCCATGCGATACGGTACGATCCCCGTGGTGCGTGAGACCGGAGGCCTTCGCGACACGGTGCAGCCGTACAACCAGTACAGCGGGGAGGGCAACGGTTTCTCCTTTGCAAACTTTGACGCCTGGGAGATGCGCGACGCAGTAGGCAAGGCGCTCAGCTGCTACAAAAATGAAGCCGTCATGCACAGCTTGATCCGCAACGCTATGGAGGCTGATTTCGGATTTGAGCTTTCTGCGCAGGAGTACGCGAGACTGTATATATGGATGCTGTAAAAGAGAGCCTTTATCAGGTCTTCTTCGGCGGCAGCTATCGGGAGTGCTGGGACAGCGACTATACGCTCTCTATCGCCTATGAGGGACGGCGCATGGTCCTGGCCCGCAGAAAAAATGAGCGCTGGATCCCGGAAGGCGGAGACGAGAAGCTGTGCGAGTTGCTTCGCTCCTCTCAATGTCCGTCTCTGACACAGCAGTATTTTCAGGCCGCGGCTTCCAGCTCTGCCGCGGCCGAGCTTTGCCGGCGCCGCGGTCTGCCGCTTGAGCGGATCTGGGAGTTTTATCACGAGGAAGAGAACCCTCTGGCGGCGCCTGAACTGATGCGTCTATTGATGGATGATGGACAGCTTCCTCTGAATGATGCCTATCAGGTCACCGCGCGCTGTTGTGAGAATCTCGCCTGTTTCGGCGCGGAGGTCGGGCAGGTCTATACGCTTCAGCCGCGGACGGCCCACGTCATCAGTCTTCTGCGCGGCTGCTGGACAAGCGTGCTGGCTGTCGAGCATAATGTGCTGGATCCAGCTTATCGCAATCCGGTCGGCGCGGTGACGGAGGGGACGCGCGTACAGTTTACGCTGCGCCGTCTTGGCGGACGAGCCGAAAAAGCGACGCTGATCCTGACCGGGGATAATCTGTATCGTCAATATCCCATGGCGGAACTCGGCGATCGTTTCACGGTCGGCATAAGGGTTCCTGATGAGCCCTGTGCTCTCTGGTATTACTTCCAGATCGAAACGACGAACGGCTCCCACTGGTTTTGCGCGGATGAGAGCGGCCTGCACGGAAAGCTATATGGCTACGAGGCGACAGGCTTTCGCCTGACTGTTTATAAAAAAGAATTTGAGACGCCCGCCTGGTTTCGCCGCTGTGTGATGTACCAGATTTTTCCCGATCGCTTTGCATTCAGCATGGACGACACGGCGGAGAAGGGGATCGCCTATCACCGCCGCCTTGGGCAAAACCCGGAGCTGCATGCCAGCCTGGATGAGCCTGTGCGTCATACGCCGCGTCCCTTTGAGAAGGATTATTGCCCGGACGATTTTTATGGCGGAACGCTGAAAGGCATTGAAGAGAAACTGCCTTATCTTCACGCGCTGGGGGTTGGGGTCCTCTATCTCAACCCCATTGTGGAGTCACGCTCCAACCATCGCTATGATACTTCCGATTATTTGAATGTCGATCCGATCCTGGGAACGAACGAAGACCTGAGCCGCCTGTGCCAAAAAGCAAAGGAAATGGGTATCCGCATTGTGTTGGACGGGGTGTTCTCCCATACCGGGGCAGACAGCCGCTATTTCAACCGTTTCGGCAACTATCCCGGTAAAGGCGCATGGCAGGGGAAGGATTCTCCCTATTATTCCTGGTATGATTTCCGTACGTATCCAACAGAGTACCGGTGCTGGTGGGGTTTCAAGGATTTGCCCGAGGTGGATGAGACGAATCCGAAATGGCAGAATTATGTGATCACGGGGAAGGACGCAGTAGTAAAGACCTGGCTGCGACGCGGGGCTTCCGGCTGGCGTCTCGACGTCGCGGACGAACTGCCGGATGAAGTGCTTGCTCTTATCCGCAACGCCTCGAAAGCCGAGAATCCCGAGGCGCTCGTGCTCGGAGAAGTCTGGGAGGATGCGGTCATCAAGGAGAGCTATGGCGGGAGGCGCAATTATGCGCTCGGATATTCGCTCGACTCGGTGATGAACTATCCTCTGCGCAAGACAGTCCTGGGCTTTGCCCATGGTCGCTTGAACGCGTATGAGCTTCGCGATTTTCTGATCGGTCAGCAGTTGAACTATCCCAAACCCATGTATTATTCGCTCATGAATCTGCTTGGTTCTCACGATGTGGAACGGCTTCGTTCGGCGTTGGCAACAAACGTGATTATCAAGGACTTGAGCCGAGAGGAACAGCTCGCTCTGCCGTTCAGCGAAGAAAGCCTGGAGCATGCGGTCATACTGGAAAAGCTTTGCTCCGCGATCCAGTTTGCTTTACCGGGCGTGCCGAGTATCTATTATGGGGACGAACAGGGAATGTGCGGAGTAGGAGACCCCTTCAACCGACTTCCTTTCCGGGAACAGAGACATGATCTTCATGACTGGTATGCGGGTTTGGCATCTCGTCGGAATGCATCCGAAGCGCTTTCCACAGGCGATGCGCGCTTTATGGCCGCCTCAGAGAACGTGCTCCTGATCCTCCGCTGGGTCCGGGACGGCAAAGATGTCTTTGGACTTTCCGCATCGAACAGCGCCTGGCTGATCGCGGTCAACCGCGCGAAGAAGGCCGTGGATTTCACAGTTGACTGCGGAGCCGCCGGACACGGTATGTATCACGGGCGGATCGAAGCCGAAACGGCTCGTTATATCGAACTTTAATCTTGGCGCCTCGGTTTTATCCGAGGCGCTGCCTTTGTCTCACCTGTGACAGTCAGGGGGGAATTGACTGGTGACAAGGGCGGAAAACTGTGTTAAAATATATATGTTTGATCTTTACCATGCTGTTAGGAGGGAATAACGTGGTAACAAATAGAGAGAATCTGTTCAAGCTCGGCAAAAAGATCACGGACCGCATCCCCTATAAACTCGGCCTCAAGAAAATCGACGAGGAATGCCCGGAATATCTCGGCTTTGTCAACGTCCTGAACGATGAGATGGTGGAGATAGCGCTCAAGATGAAGTTGCGCACTCCCTACTCACTCAAAGACATGGTGAAGCTCACAGGAAAAGAAGAAGAACACCTGTATGAGGTACTGCAGGAGATGGCAGTGATTGGCCTGCTGGAGTATCACTATGGTGAGAAGTACGACCAGAACATTCCCCATACGCGGGAGAACCGCCTCTATTACCTGTCCTTCTATGTACCCGGCTCGGCAGAAATGCTGAATATGAACCCCACTATCCCGGAAACCAACCCCGAAGTCACGGAGTTTTTCAACAACATGACCTTCCTTCCGCTCGAGAAGGTTACGCCTATGGTGCCTCCCGGCGGTGCCGGCATCGGCATGCATGTTATCCCTGTAGAAAAGGCAATTCCGGCCGAGAGCCAGTCGCTCAGCATTGAGCACATCTCCCACTGGCTTGAGAAGTATGACGGGCACATCGGTGTGGGCGTTTGTTCCTGCCGCCGCGCCGAGACCATTCAGGGACGCGGCTCGGGCGACATCAAGGGTGACTGGTGTGTCGGCGTCGGCGAGTTTGCCGATTATCTGACTGAAACCGGCAAGGGCCGCGCGATCACGAAAGAGGAGGCGCTGGCCATCTTCCAGCGTGCCGAGGATCTGGGCTATGTGCATCAGATCACCAACATCGACGGGGAGAACAAGATCTTCGGTATGTGCAACTGCGCGCCCGGTGTCTGCTACGCGCTGCGTACCTCTCAGCTTTTCAACACACCCAACATGTCCCGCAGCGCCTATGTCGCTCATGTGGACAAAGAAAAATGTGTGGCCTGCGGCAAGTGCGTCGAGGTTTGCCCAGCTGGCGCCGCACGTCTTGGGCAGAAACTCTGCACAAAGACCGGCCCGGTGACGTATCCCAAGCACGAGCTCCCGGACGAGATCGCCTGGGGCCCTGAGCACTGGGACATGGACTACAAGAAGACCAACCAGATCAACTGCTACGACACCGGCACCTCTCCCTGCAAGACCGCCTGCCCCGCCCATATCGCCGTGCAGGGTTATCTGAAGATGGCGGCGCAAGGCCGTTATCTCGACGCTCTCAAGCTCATCAAGCAGGACAACCCCTTCCCGGCCGTCTGCGGTTCTATCTGTAATCGCCGCTGCGAGGAAGCTTGCACCCGCGGGAACGTGGACCATGCGGTTGCCATCGACGAGGTGAAGAAGTTTGTGGCGGAATTGGAGCTCAAGGCAGAGAACCGCTACATCCCGCCGGTCAAAAACTTCAAACCTGATGTGAATTTCCGTTATCCTGAAAAGATAGCCGTTATCGGCGCCGGTCCCGCCGGCATGAGCTGTGCCTTCTATCTCGCCAACATGGGCTACGAGAATGTTACTGTCTTTGACCGAAACCCGGCCCCCGGCGGGATGCTGACCCATGGTATCCCGTCCTTCCGTCTCGAGCGCGACGTGATCGAGGCTGAGATCGACGTGCTGCGCCAGATGGGCGTTAAGTTCCAGTGCAATACCGAAGTAGGCAAAGATGTCACGATCGCCCAGCTCCGCGAGCAGGGCTACAAGGCGTTTTACGTTGCCATCGGCGCGCAGAAATCTTCCTCTATCGGCATTCCCGGCGAGGAGCTTAAGGGTGTCTGGGGCGGCGTTGACTTCCTGCGTGAGGTCAATATGGGTAATGTCCCGCAGATAGGGAAGAGAGTCGCCGTTATCGGCGCGGGAAACGTCGCGATGGACGTCTGCCGCACCGCTGTCCGTCTCGGTGCGGAAGAAACCTATATCGTCTATCGCCGCTCTCAGGCAGAAATGCCTGCTGACGCCGAGGAGGCTGCCGAAGCGATGGAAGAGGGCGTGAAGTTTAAGTTCCTCAATGCGCCGGTTGAGATTCTGGGAGAAAACGACAAGGTCGTCGGCTTGAAGGTGGAGCTCATGGAGCTCGGTGAGCCGGACGAGAAAGGCCGCCGCAAGCCTGTGGGTACCGGTGCATTTGAAACGATTCCAATCGATACGGTCATTGGTTCGATCGGTCAGCGCGTCGATTGGGGCGAGCTGGATGTGGGTGAGCTCGTGAAGAATAAGAAGGATTTGGCCGAGGCGGATGCTGTGACCTATCAAACCGCACAGAAAGACATTTTTGTCGGCGGCGATGTGTACTCCGGGCCTAAATTTGCGATCGATGCAATCGCTGCCGGCCGTGCGGGGGCGGAATCGATCCACCGCTTTGTCCAGCCTGGTCAGGATTTGCTGATCTGGCGTAATCTGCGTCAGTTTGTTGAACTGGACAAGAGCAGCGCCGTCATCCCGATGGATTATGACCACGCGCAGCGCCAGGCTGTGCTGCATGATCCGGCGAAAGCGAAGAGCTTTCGAAATGATCGCCTGACCTTCACGGAGGAACAGGTGAAGAAGGAGGCAGCCCGCTGCCTTGGCTGCGGAGCAACGGAAGTTGACGAGAATCAGTGCATCGGCTGCGGCCTCTGCACAACAAAGTGTGAATTCGACGCGATTCATCTTCACCGCGACCATCCGGAATGCTCCGTGATGTTCAAGGCCGAGGACAAGCTCAAAGCGATCGGACCCTATGCGCTCAAACGCGAGATCCGCATTCGCCGCAACAGAAAGAAATAAGATCCCGTAGAATGCCGCATAACGGCCCTCCCGCTTTCTTCGGAGGGCCGTTTTCCTTCGCTGTCTTTTCTTGACGGCAGGGAAAAAATGTGTTATAAAATGATTTGTCATGAGGGAGTAACAGGCGAGAGATCGCAGAACGCCGTCAACACGGTTTTGATACCCGGTGTTCTTTAAATTGCGAGACTCATGTAGGGCAACATGGTCATACATGGGTGAAAGATACTTTTTGCTGGTATGGCCGCCGCCATACCTGTTTTCATATTTGGAGGAAGTACTATGGACCCCATGATCCTTGCGCTTGTTTTGTTTGGCGTTATGTATGCGCTTCTGCTGGTGTTTGCGGAACACCGTTGGATCATTGCGCTGGCAGCTGCCTTTGTGTTCATCTTTATGCGGTTATTGTCTCCGCTTGAGGCATTGAAAGCGATCAACTGGAATGTTTTGATGATGCTAAGCGGCACGATGGCCACGGTCGAGCTGTTTATCCAGAGCCAGATGCCCGCGCTGATGGCCGAAAAGCTTCTTCAGAAGGTGCCCACCGTTCAATGGGCCGCCGTCGTGCTGAGCGTTTTCTCCGGCGTAATATCCGCTTTTGTTGACAATGTGGCAACCGTGCTGATGGTTGCACCTGTCGGGCTGGCAGTCGCAAGACAACTCAAGACAAATCCGATCCCCTTGATAATCGCGATCGCCGTGTCCAGCAATCTGCAGGGCGCAGCGACCCTCGTGGGAGACACCACATCCATTCTGCTCGCCGGATATATGGATATGAGCTTCAATGACTTTTTCTGGTTCAAGGGCCGTATCGGTATCGCTTGGGCAGTTGAGGTCGGCGCTCTCCTTACGTTGCCGGTTCTGCTTTGGATCTTCAGAAAGGATAAACAAAAAGTCAGCGCCGAGGTAAAAACACCTGTCTCCGACTTTATGCCGACAATCCTGATGACCGGCACAGTCGTTCTGCTGATCATTGCGTCCCAGTTCAAAAACAAGCCTGAGCTCACAAACGGCCTTATATGCTGTGCGATGGCTGTGATTGGGATCATCTACGAATCTCTTCGCCAGCGTTCCGGCGACTTGCTTAACTCTGTCCTGAAAGCGATCGATTATAAAACATTGCTGCTTCTGGCCGGCCTTTTCATGGTGATTGAAGGCATCACTCAGGCTGGCGTCATTGAGGCGATCGCAGAGCTGTTCGTCACAATAGGCGGCGGGTCAAAACTGGTCACCTATATTGTCATTGTTTCCGTTTCTGTTCTTTTCAGCGCATTTATAGACAACATTCCATATGTGGCTACCATGCTGCCGGTCGTAAGCGGTATCGCTGCGCTACTCGGCATCGAACCATACCTTTTCGCTTTTGGCCTTCTCATCGGCGCCACACTCGGCGGAAACATTACGCCGGTCGGCGCTTCTGCAAACATCGCGGGCATCGGCATACTCCAGAAAGAGGGATACAAGGTGTCCACGCAGGATTTTCTGCGTATCGGCGTTCCTTTTACGTTGATTGCCGCTGCTTCAGGCGCGCTGGTGATCTGGCTTGTCTGGGCTTGATGATTGGATGAAAAACGACGTCGAAATTGACGTCGTTTTTTATTGGTTTTTTGCAAGAAAAGGAAACCGGTTTCATTATTTTACGGAATCGGCCAATAACGGCTGTTCCGGCGGAGCTATGATCCCGCTGCTTGCCCTCGGTGTACCCGGCGACGCGGTCACAGCCGTTTTGCTGGGCGCATTCATCATGAAGGGCATTCAGCCCGGTCCCATGATGTATGTGACGGAGCTGCCCACGGTCTACGGCGTATTTGCCGCTCTGATGCTTGCAAACCTCGCGATGCTTCTGGTTGGCTGTGCCGGGGTACGTTTTTTCACCAAGATCGTTTCGGTTGAAAAGACCATTCTTTATCCGCTTATCCTGGTAGTCTCGCTGCTGGGCGCGTTTTCCATAAACAAGAATGTTTTTGACGTTGGCGTCTGTGTTGGTTTCGGCATTTTCGGATGGCTTATGAACAAGTATGAGTTTCCGCTTTCACCCATTCTTCTTACTTTGATCCTCGGACCGATGTGCGAGAAAAACTTCGTTCGGTTCATGAACCTCAAGCACGGCGATTTCCTTCAGATCTTCCGTTCTCCGATTGCCGTAGCATTCTTTGTCCTTGCGGTTTTGTCCATCCTTTACTCGATGTGGAATCAAAACAAGATCAATAAGGCGGAAGCCGCTCAACGGGCGGCTGAAAAAGCCTCGCAGGCCTGAGAGTCACCTGTCTGTTTTACTGGTAAGCCGGGATCTTTTCGATCCCGGCTTGCTTTGCCTTTTTGCACACGGCGCATACTTGTCAAAGAAAAAAGAAAATGATAAAATGAAAAAAAACGGGAGTTGACCATGGATCCTGCCAAACGACATCAAGTATGCTGGCGGCTAGCCTATACTCTGCTTCACAGACCGATCGAACGGATCTTTAATCTGACTCATGTGGACGTTGAGCCGGAAGGCCCCTGTCTGGTGATTGCCAATCATGTTACCGATTATGATCCGCTTTTGGTGGCAATGAGCTTTCCGCGTACCGATCTCTACTTTGTCGCAAGCGAGCACCTGTTTCGGAAAGGCCTTATTTCCCGGATCCTTCTCTGGGCAATGTCACCGATCCCACGGAGAAAGGGATCACAGGGCACCGACACAGTAAAGGCCTGCCTTCGTCATTTGAGAGAGGGGCATTCAGTCTGCATTTTTGCCGAAGGCGACGCCACATGGGACGGCCGCTCCGCCAAGGTGTTTCCGGCTACCGGCAAGCTTGCCCGCGCTTCCGGCGCAAGTCTCCTGACATATCGGCTCGAGGGAGGATACCTTGCCCGCCCGCGCTGGAGCCGCACGATTCGTCACGGAAGACTTTTCGGACATGCAGTACAGCTTTATTCCCCTGAAGAATTGAAAACCATGCGTGCCGGTGACATCACCGCCTCGATCGACCGGGATATTTGGGAAGACGCCTGGGCGCGTCAGCGTAAGGAACGTGTCTTTTACCGTGGGAAACGGCTCGCGGAGCAGCTTGAGCTGGCACTGTTCTGCTGCCCCCGGTGTGGTAGGTTCGGCACGCTTCATTCCCGGCATGACCGCCTTTTCTGTGATTGCGGTCTGTCGCTTTGTTTTGATGTATCCGGCTTTTTTGACCCTCCGGAGCCGTTTGAGACGATTGCTGAATGGGAAGACTGGCAACAGCAGGCGCTGAAGGATCGAACTGTCACAGACGGAGAAGCAGTGTTCTCCGACGATGATCTGATTCTTTCGCTTATCAACAGCTCTCATCGCGAGAAACAGGTTGCCAGGGGAAAGCTCGTCCTTTATCCGAGGGAGCTTTGTATAAATGATTATGTTTTTCCTCTCGGTCAAATTGACAATATGGCCATGGTCCAGAAGCGTCGTCTGCTGTTCAGCTTTGACGGCCAGTATTATGAATTGTGCTCGTCGGCCAGCGTAAATATTCGCAAGTATCTCTCCTGGTGGAAAATCAACGTCGGGAAAAAGGAGTAAGAATATGGATTATTCGGCCGCAAATATCGCTCTTTGGAACATCGTCATTCAGCTTGGCGTGATCGCCGCATCGATTCTGCTTGCCAATTATCTGCGAGCACGCTTTTCTTTCGTGAGGAAGAGCATGATGCCGACAGCTGTGCTGGGAGGTTTTCTTCTTTTGTCGGCCAAGTACCTCGGCATCGTGTCCATCGACGGTCAGTTGATGGAAATGCTCGTGTATCATGGAATCGCACTCGGATTTATCGCTATGAGTCTTCGCGTTCCCGACATGGCGAACGGAGAGAAGGGTGACATGACCGGTCTCAAGTCCGGAGCAATTATTGTGAGCGCCTATCTTGTGCAGGGAATAACGGGTCTCCTGATCACGCTTTTTCTCAGTTATACCTTTATACCCACGCTTTTCAAGGCATCCGGTCTGCTGCTTCCCATGGGCTATGGGCAGGGGCCGGGCCAAGCCAATAATGTGGGTTCGACCTATGAAGCGCTCGGTTTTGAAGGCGGTCGGAGCTTTGGCCTTTCCATTGCGGCTACTGGTTATCTCGTCGCGTGTATTGTTGGTGTGATCCTGCTTAACATCCTGGTTCGCAGGGGAAAGGTTCGGGCTGCTTCCGATGTGGAGCATAAACCGGATGTCAGTTTTTTTCAGAGCAAGGATGAGATTCCTGTCTCGGACTCGATCGATAAGCTCTCCGTTCAGATCGCGATGGTGCTGCTTGTCTATCTTGCGACCTTCCTGTGTTCGTGGGGTTTGACCTCTGGAATCTCTGCAATTTCGACCGGACTCGCAAAAACACTGAACACCTTGATCTGGGGATTCAACTTTATTTTTGGTTCAGCGCTTGCGATGCTGCTTCGTGTGACACTGGAAGTCGGAAAAAAGAAAGGCCTGATCAGACGCCAGTATCAGAACAACTACCTGCTTAACCGAATCTCCGGCTTCTTTTTTGACATCATGATCGTTGCCGGCATTGCCTCGATCAATCTGGAGGATCTGAGCGGTCTGTGGATTCCCTTTCTTATGCTCGCGGCAGCCGGCGCCGTCGTCACATGGCTGCATCTTAAGTTCGTATGCAGAAAGGTCTATCCGGATTACTATTACGAGGGCCTCATCTCCATGTACGGGATGCTTACCGGTACCATCAGTTCCGGCGTCCTGCTTCTGCGCGAAGTCGATCCTGGTCTGAGCACGCCTGCGGCCAACAACCTCGTGATCGGCAGCAGCTTTGGTATTATTCTGGGCGCGCCGATCCTGATCCTGGTTGGGCTGGCTCCCAAATCGGACTTGCTCTGCTGGGTCACCCTGCTGATTGCAGCAATCTATTTCGCAGCGCTGCTGGTTTTGATCACCCGTGTGCATCGCCGTAAAGGCATAAAGAAGTAGTATACCTTGTATCAGTTTTCAAATGGAATCTCGTTCAAATCAGACTTGGTTGGAAACGGTCGCCTCGTGGAATAAACAACTTCTCCGCCAAAAGTCCGACAATTACTGTTTGAACATTTTCTCGATGTATTGGAAAAGTAAAGGGGCGAGGTTCGGCGGTGTCCAATCGGAAAAAGCGCGCGTCCGCCTGGTTTTACCAGACGCTGTATCGCGATGAGCAAATACGGCCGCGGCCTGCGGCTTCATATGAACCGGTCCCGGATGAGATCCTTGCTATGCGTTCACTGGAGAGAGGAGAGGATGCCCTGCACCGTTCGCGGGAAGAGGTATTTATCCAACAAGCAGAGCAGATGGCGATCTATGAAGACGATTACCTGTATGACCGGGATGTGGTACGCTATTTCCCCACATATCAATCTCTGACAGATCGTGAGCTCCGCGGCTATTTTTCCTGGAGAACGAAATGGCGTCGCGGTGAGAGGGAAAAAACAAACCTTTCCTATGCCTTTCTCTACATTTATGAGCTTCTCAATCAGATCGGCGTATCGGATCCGGTGGATGGATTTGAGAAGCTTAGGGCTTTTCAGCGCGAATATTCTCTCCTTGACGCTAAAGTTTTCGCTTATCTCAAGCGCTGGCTCTGGGATTATGTGGTTTTTTACCGGCTGGATCCCGTTCTTCTTGCAGACTGGCCCGAGATCGAGTTTGACCGAAATCTGGAGGCCTTTCGCCAACCAGCGTTGCATTCGGATGAGGAGCTGTTTCAGGCAGTCCTTTTCCTTTCCTCCTATCGCCTTGACCGCTCCAAACTGTATTTGTTGGAACCTGAGCTGACAAAAGCGGTGACAACGCGTGTCCTTCGCAAAATGGACGCCTACTACACCGCTCATCGGAAACAGAAGCTGTCGGATTTTTTTTTCGGACCGCAGGTTCTTCTTCCGGTCACGTTTTTTGAGAACGCTGTCTTTTACGAGAAAAAGCAGAGAACGGGTTTTTCCTATTCGATCGACGCACTTCGCACCTATCAGTATCGAGATCAGCATTGGACTGTTATTCAGCCGGACTGTGCGCCTGAGCGCAGCAGAAAGCTCGGTGAGCTTATTCGCACGGTTGACTCCATGCTTCGTGAGAGCACGGGCTGTGGGAATGCGATCCAGCCGGGACTCAGCACGAAATGGATCTGCAGGCTCATTGCGGAGAAGATCCATGACTGTCTGTGCGAGCGTGAGGAGAAGGAGGCAAGACGCGTCACGATCGATTATTCCCGGCTCGCCACGATCCGGGATGATGCTTCCGTCACGCGTGAAAAGCTGATTTCAGATGAGGAAAGGGAAGAGGACGATATATCACCTGACAGAAACATGATTGAAACACCCTTGTCCCCGCCTGAATGTCCTCTTGATGAAAAAGAACGCAGGCTTCTGCACGTGATCCTCTATGGCGGAGATTTGACCTGGGTACAGATCGAAGGCTTGCTGCTTTCTGTTCTGGTTGACAGTATCAATGATAAGCTTTTTGATCTGTTCGGAGACACAGTTCTGTTGTATGACGGCGAGCCGGAAGTGATTGAGGATTATGCAGAACAACTGAAAGAGATGGTTAAACCGTGAAGATACCAAAACGTATCGCGCAAACGCTGCTCAATGCCTTGAAGGGCGGCGTCGTGCCGCGCGTTGGCCTTCCTTATATCGCAGTAGGAAGGAAGAACGAGATCGACGCACTGCTGCATGATGTGGACGTCATTGCCGAAGGAGGCGCCTCGTTTCGCTTCATCGTCGGACGTTACGGAAGCGGCAAGAGTTTTCTGCTTCAAACAATGCGCAACTATGTCATGGCGAAAAACTTTGTCGTGGTGGACGCAGATCTCTCGCCAGAGAGACGGCTGCAGGGAACACGCGGGCAAGGCCTGGCTACCTATCGGGAACTCATCCGCAACATGTCGACCAAGACCAAACCGGAGGGCGGTGCGCTGACGCTGATCCTCGACCGCTGGATCAGCAATACGCAGCAGGAGGTCATGGCTGAGCAAGGCCTTACAGCCATGGATCCCGGGCTGGATCTTTTTGTGGAAAAGCGCATCAATGAAGTGATCTATTCACTCAACGAACTTGTGCACGGTTTTGATTTTGCCCGGCTATTGAGCTTGTATTACGAGGCAAACCGAAAGGGAGACGATGTGACGAAGGCGCTGGTTGTTAAGTGGTTCCGCGGTGAATACACAACGAAAACCGAAGCGAAGCAGGAGCTGGGTGTTAATATTATCATCACAGACGACGATTGGTATGAGTATCTGAAGCTTTTCGCATGCTTTCTGAAGCAGGCGGGGTATGCCGGTTTACTGATTTTGATCGATGAGCTGGTGAATATCTATAAGATCCCGAACGCCGTCACGCGCCAGTATAACTACGAAAAGATCCTTACGATGTATAACGATGCCCTGCAGGGCAAGGCGCACTATCTCGGCATGATCCTGTCCGGTACGCCGCAGAGCATGGAGGATCCGCGCCGCGGCATTTACAGCTATGAAGCGCTGCGCTCTCGACTGGCAGATGGTCGCTTTGCCGGTGAACACCGTGATCTGCTTTCGCCGGTGATCAGACTGCAGCCGCTCAGTTACGAGGAACTTCTGGTGCTGACGGAAAAACTTGCGGATATACACGCTACCCTTTACGAATACACGCAGATCGTGACCCAGAAGGATATGGTCAGTTTTATTCAGATTGAATTCGGCCGCATCGGCGCTGATTCCCATATTACGCCGCGTGAGTTGATTCGGGATTTCATTCAGGTCCTGGATATCGTCTACCAGAATCCGGAGATCGGGGTGGCAGAGCTGCTTGGTTCGGACAGCTTTACGTTCGCACAGAATCCGATGGATGAGGAAAGTTTACACGCAGAGTTCACGGAGTTTACAGTATGAGCGTATTTGATCGCTACGCGCCCTTTGTACAGGATTATATCTATCGTAACGGCTGGGAAAATCTGCGTGCGATCCAGGTCGCGGCGGCAGACGCCATTTTCAACACAGATGAAAACTTGCTGTTGACGGCTTCCACCGCCTCTGGAAAAACGGAAGCCGCCTTTTTCCCGATCATTACACTGTTTTCCGAAGCTCCGCCAAGCTCGATCGGCTGTATCTATATCGGCCCTCTTAAGGCCTTGATTAACGATCAGTTCATGCGTCTCAATGAACTGTGCGAAGAGGCATCTATTCCCGTCTGGCACTGGCATGGCGATGTGGCACAGAGCCATAAGGAGCGTCTGTTAAAGAATCCGAGCGGCATCCTGCAGATAACGCCGGAATCTCTCGAGGCGCTTCTGCTCCACAAGCATGCGGCGATCCCGCGGCTTTTCAGAGATCTGCGCTTTGTCGTGATCGACGAGGTCCATTCACTTCTGCGCGGTGACCGCGGCGGGCAGACCCTCTGTCTGATCGAACGGCTTTCACGGCTGGCAGGTGTGAATCCGCGCCGCATCGGACTGTCGGCGACAATGGGGGATCCCGAAAAAACAGGGGAGTTTCTCTCGATCGGCACAGGGCGTACGACGCTGATACCGCGCATTGAGACGAAAGGCAGTAAATGGCGCCTCTCGATGGAGCATTTTTATGTTCGAAACAGCCAGGCGGGGGAGGACTATCCCGAAACGGAAGGCATGCCTGTCCTCGAAGAGAAGACAGACGAGGCGCCCCTGATGGCCGATCCCGGCATCGGTTACATTTTTGAGCATACACGCGGGAAAAAGTGTCTCGTCTTTGTCAATTCTCGCGAGGAGTGCGAGGCAGTTACGGCGACCCTGCGCCGTTATTGCGAGGTCAAACACGAACGCGACCGTTTCCTGATCCATCACGGCAATCTTTCGGCAGCCTACCGCGAGACGGCGGAGGGTGTGATGAAGGATGATTCCCAGTTTATGACGACGGTGACGACGGCTACGCTGGAATTAGGCATTGATATCGGCCGTCTCGAGCGCGCTTTTCAAATTGACGCGCCATGGACCGTGTCCTCTTTTCTGCAGCGCATGGGGCGTACGGGACGCCGCGGACAGCCTCCTGAGATGTGGTTCGTCATGCGGGAGGACGAGCCGGAAGTGCGAGCTATGCTGCCTACGACGATTCCCTGGAAACTGCTTCAGGGGATCGCCATGGTCCAGCTGTATCTGGAAGAACGGTGGGTCGAGCCGCCACGTCTGGACCGACTTCCTTTCAGCCTGCTCTATCATCAGACCATGTCTACGCTCGCATCCTGCGGAGAGATGTCGCCGCGCGCCCTTGCCGACCGGATCCTTTCCCTGACCTTTTTTCATCGCATCAGCCAGGAGGATTTTCGTGCTCTTTTGAAACATCTCCTCGAAACCGATCACATCCAATACACCGAACAGGGCGGGCTGATTGTCGGTCTGACCGGAGAGCGGATCATAAACTCCTATCGCTTCTACGGCGTTTTTCAGGAGAGCGAGGAATACACAGTCCGGAGCGATTCCCAAGAGCTCGGCACGGTTGTTTTGCCTCCTCCGCTTGGGGAAAAGCTTGCGATCGCCGGTGCGGTCTGGCGCGTCCTGGATATTGATCACAAACGTCACCAGGTATACTGCGAGCAGGTAAAGGGGAGCGTCCCTGCGTATTTTGGCCAGTGTCCGGGCGATCTGCATACTCGCGTTTTAGAGCGGATGCGGGGTGTTTTTCGTGAGGAAAAGAGCTATCCCTATCTGATGAAGAACGCCGCTGCGAGACTGAATCAGGCACGTCGTACGGCCGAGGCCTCCGGAGCGGCTGAAAAGAACCTCATTAACCTCGGCGGAAACATGTGGTGCCTGATGCCCTGGCTCGGGACCTATGCTTTTTTGGCATTGGAGCGTTTCCTCCGCCTCCGCTGTGCCGAGGAGCTGGATCTCCGAAATCTTGATTCCGCAAGGCCATTTTTCCTGCAGTTTACCATGAGCGCGGATGAAAATACATTTTTTCGGGTCTTGTTTGAAAAAATTAAAAAGCCGATTGACCCCCTTGAACTTGTCTATCCCAAGGAGCTTCCTGTTTTTGACAAGTATGACGAATATCTTCCGGAGGAGCTCGTGCGGAAAGGCTTTGCCTGCGGCGTGCTGGATATCGAGGGGATGCGCCGCCGCATTCTGGAGTGGGAATCATCGCGCGGCAAAAAATAACGAAATGGCTGTTTATATCATAGGACGGAAAGGCTGCTGATGAAACAGCGGGAGTGTGTCAAATATGAAATCGGGTATTATGAGACGCTTTTCATGCATTCGGCGATGGGGGATCGCGTTTGCCTGTGTATGCCTACTTTTAACAGGCTTGCTTTGCGGCTGCGGCGGTCGAGGCACGGCTTCTGCCGCAACGCCGGATCCCGAGGCGTCGGAACGCAGCACGATCTATGTGGACAGCATGGACACCTTTATGGAACTGAGCGCGTTCGGTTCCACCCGTGCGGCAGCCTTGCAGGCGGCTAAGGAAGAGATCCTCCGTCTCAACGATATTCTCAGCATCGGTCTGGAGAACAGCGAGATATCCCGCGTGAATCGCACGGGCAGCGGTAAGGTTTCGAATGATACGGCGGTGATGATCCGGGAAGCGCTGACACTGTACGAGGAGACGGAAGGCGCTTTCGATTTGACGGTTTATCCTCTTATGGAGCTTTGGGGCTTCGTTTCCAAGGAATACCACGTTCCGACGGAAGAGGAACTGGCAGAGACGATGCTTCGGGTCGGTGCGGACCGCGTCGTGCTGGATGATGAGACAGGGCTTGTTACGCTGGATTCAGGGCAGGCCATCGATCTGGGCGGCATCGCCAAAGGCTTTACCTCTCAAAGACTTATGGAGATATTCCGCGAGTACAACGTGGAATCCGCCATCGTTTCCCTTGGGGGAAACATGCAGTGCCTCGGCACGAAACCAGACGGCAGTCCCTGGCGGATTGGCGTGAAGGATCCTTTCAACCCGGATTTCGGTCTGTCGGCGATCGTAAAGATCGTGGATAAAGCGGTCATTACATCTGGCGGATATGAGCGCTTTTTTGTAGATGAGGAGACCGGAACGACGTACAGGCATATTATTGATCCTTCAACGGGGTACCCTGCGGAAAGCGGTTTGAGTTCTGTCAGTATCATCTCATCAGACGGCATGTTGGGTGACGGGCTTTCTACCGCTCTCTATATCATGGGACTAGATAAAGCAGCGGATTTCTGGCGTTCACATCGGGATTCCTTTGATGCGATACTGATCGACAACAATGGGAACGTTTACATTACAGAGGGGATCGAAGGCGACGTCAGTTCAGACCACACGATCCATGTTCTGCGCTGATTTTACAGTATTTTGATACGCCCTGTTGACTTCAAACGGTTTTTTTACTATAATTCAACTACATCGATACCCAAGTGGAAGGAGGGATGTACATGAAACTTGGTTTTATGGAGATCCTTGTCATTTTGATTGTCGCGCTTCTGGTGATCGGTCCGGATAAGCTTCCGTATTATACGAAAAAACTCGGCGTGGCATTGAAAGAATTCCGTAAGGTTTCAGAGGATGTGACCAAAGAGGTCCGGGAGAGTGTGATCGATCCGCTCGAAGAGGCGTCTGCTCCGCTTAGGGAGGCGATCGAACCGCTGGAAGACTTGAAGAAAGACATTGAGGGCAACCTTTCCAGTGTTGAAAAGGATCTCAAGAGTATAGGCAAGCCAAAGAAGAGCTCCTCCGACAAGAAAGAGCCAGCAAAAGAAACGCCGGAGGAATCCCAGGAGGAGACCGCTTCGGCTGCGGAAGACCCGGCGCCCGAGGCTCCGACTGAAAACGCCGAGGCAGAAAGCGCTTCGGCTGAAAAGGTACCGGAAGCGGCGGAATCCGTTCCCGCTGCAGAGGATAAAGACATTCTAGAAACTGAAGGAGGAGTAAACGAATGAGAATCGGTGTGCAGCAGCTTCTTATCGTCCTTGTAATTGTTATTATCATCTTTGGACCCACGCAGATCCCCAAGCTGACAAAAATGTTCGGCAAGAGCGTAAAGGGCTTCAAGGACGGCATGGAGGAGGCCGAAGAAGAGGTCTCCGAAAAACCGAAAAAGAAAGTAAAGAAAGCCGTCGAGGTTGAGACGGACGACGAGGCGAATGAGCAATAAAACGAAGAAGGAAAAATCGCCGGACGGCAGCATGAGTATTTCCGGCCACCTGAAGGAACTGCGCAACCGGGTCCTGATTTGCGTGATCGTTCTTCTGGTCGGGTTTTGCGCCTGCCTCGGCATAGCGCCCAAGCTTGTGACGATCTTCACAGACATGGGCAAACCCTTCGACTACGAGTTTGTTTACCTGGCGCCGCAGGAACTGCTGATGGAGTATTTCTCTATCGCGTTTGTCGGCAGCCTGATCATCAGTTTTCCCGTCCTGGCTTACCATATCTATGCTTTCTGCAGCCCTGGTTTGACCCAGAAAGAGCGTAACTACATCAAGATCGGTCTGTTTTCCGGCACGGTTTTCTTTGTGCTGGGCATCGTGTTCGCCCGTCTTGTCAGTGTTCCGTTCATGCTGCGTTTCCTGATTTCCTTTACCGGGGAAGTCAGTGTCTCCGCTTCCATCAGCATTCAGCAGTATATCTCTTTTCTCCTGACGGTCTTTTTGATTTTCGGCATCGTATTTGAAATGCCGGTCGTGACCGTGGTGCTTACAGCGCTCGGTATCCTTCGAGCCGAATGGCTTGCCAAGGGACGAAAAATCATGATCGTTGCGATCTTCTTCCTTGCTGCGGTCATCACACCGCCTGATGTGATCTCTCAGATCTTGATCGCGGTCCCGATGCTGCTCCTGTATGAGATCAGCATTATCCTCTGCAGAATCGTCGGAAAGAAAAGAAAGCAGGCCGCAGAGGCGGCTGAAGAGGAAGAATAACCCATAGAGGAATATTTCCGCTACCGAAAAGGAACTGTTTCAAGGAACAGTTCCTTTTCGGTTTGTTGCGTGATGAATAAATCCGGTGCAGCGAGGCAGAGCAAAAATGGGGATTTTGGTGAATTGACAGGGGAGACGGTCTTTGATAAGATTACAATATCTTGATAGTGGCCATGCGATAACGAACAGAAAGGTACTATACCGTATGGGTCTCGTATGGGTTAAGACAACTCAACTGGGCAGGCTGGATCTCGTGTAAGGGGCAGTCTGTCTTTTTTGATTGGAGGAGATTTCGAATGAAAGTCGGAATTGTTATGGGCAGCAGGAACGACCTTCCTGTTGTCGAAAAAGCGATCCACGTGCTGCAGGAGTACGGGGTCGAGTTTGAAGTGCGCGTTCTATCCGCCCATCGCTGTCCGGACGAAGCAAAAGAGTTTGCTGCGTCTGCGCGTTCGGGCGGTTTTTCCGTTCTTATTGCCGCTGCCGGTATGGCGGCGCATCTTGCTGGAGCGCTTGCTGCTAACACGACGCTGCCGGTGATCGGCCTGCCGCTGCGGGCCGCTTGCTCGGACGGGACCGATGCGCTGCTCTCTACGGTGATGATGCCTTCCGGGATTCCGGTTGCCACCGTGGCGATCGACGGAGCGAAAAACGCCGCTTTACTTGCTGTTGAGATCATGGCGCTCAGCGATCCGGAACTTGCTTCCAAACTGCAGAACGCACGTCGTGCGGATAAAGAAAAAACCCTGGCCGCGGATCGCGAGATCCGCGAGAAGTATAAACAAAACTGATTATGGGACAAATCATGGAGGAGAAAAGAATGAAGCTCATTTACACCGGAAAAACCAAAAACGTCTATGCTTTGGAAAACGGAAACTATTTGCTGAAGTTTAAGGATGACTGCACCGGCAAGGACGGTGTGTTCGATCCGGGTGAGAACTCCGTCGGTCTGTCCATCGAGGGTGTTGGCGACGTCAATCTGCGCATGTCCGTCTATTTCTTTGAAAAAATAAATGCGGCCGGTATCCGGACACATTATGTGAGCGCCGATCTGAAAAACACAACCATGGAAGTGCTGCCCGCAAAGGTGTTTGGCAAGGGGCTGGAAGTTATTTGCCGTTATAAGGCAGTCGGCAGTTTCCTGCGCCGCTATAGGGATTACGTGGAAGAGGGTGCTGACCTTCCGGCTTATGTTGAGATGACTTTCAAAAACGACGCGCTCGGCGACCCGCTGGTTACGAAGGACGGACTTGTCGTGCTTGGTGTGATGACTCCCGAGCAATACGATGACATCAAGGATATGACACAGAAGATCACGCAGATCGTGGCGGATGAGATGAAAGCCCGCGGTCTTGTACTGTATGATATCAAATTTGAGTACGGTTACGACGCAGACGGCAAGGTCATGTTGATCGACGAGATCGCCTCCGGCAACATGCGCGTATATAAGGACGGGGAATACATCGATCCGATGACGCTCTCCAAGCTTTTCTTTGCCTGATGGGTGGTTTTTTCGGTGCGGTGTCCCGCCGCGATGTCGTTCTGGACGTTTTCTTCGGCGTCGATTACCACAGCCACCTCGGCACGCGCAACGCCGGCATGGCGCTCTGGGACCCGGAACACGGGTTCCAGCGTCAAATACATGCTATAACAAACACGCCGTTTCGGACCAAATTTGAGAAGGATTTGGTTGGGTTCAAGGGGAATTGTGGAATCGGCTGCATCAGCGATTCCGATCCCCAGCCTCTTCTCGTCCGCTCCCATCTCGGTCTGTACGCGATCACAACGGTCGGAATGATCAACAATGCCGAGCAGCTGGTGGATACCTATTTCTCCGATCACGGGCACCAGTTTATGGCGATGAGTTCCGGCAAGGTCAATACGACCGAATTGGTGGCTGCGCTTATCAATGAAAAAGAAGACCTGGTCTCCGGTATTCTGCATGCTCAGCAACAGATCGACGGATCCATGACCATGTTGCTGATGACCGGAGACGGAGAAATCCTGGCTGCGCGTGACGCTGTCGGCCGTCTCCCGGTCCTGATCGGGGAAAACCGGGATGGTTTTTGCGTCTCTTTTGAGTCCTTCGCCTACCATAAGCTCGGATATCACGACGCCTACGAGCTCGGGCCCGGTGAGATCGTTCATTTGAATGAGCGCGGGTATAAGACATTATCTCCTGCGCGGGACAAGATGAAGATCTGTGCTTTTCTCTGGTCTTACTACGGCTATCCAAACTCTCGCTACGAGGGTGTCAACGTCGAGGTGATGCGCTATCGAAACGGAGAACGGATGGCTGAGATGGAGATGGAAGCCGGAACCATGCCGGATGTAGATTTTGTGGCGGGCGTCCCGGACTCCGGCCTGCCGCACGCGATCGGTTACGCCAACAAAAGCGGCAAACCATTCGCAAGACCTTTCGTGAAATACACGCCGACCTGGCCGCGTTCCTTTATGCCGGAGAATCAAAATGTCCGCAATCAGGTCGCCAAAATGAAGCAGATCCCGGTTCCGGAGCTGATTGAAGACAAGAAGCTGCTGTTTGTAGACGACTCCATCGTGCGCGGTACACAGCTGCAGGAGACGGTCGAGTTCCTGTACGAGTCAGGGGCGAAAGAAGTGCACATGCGCTCCGCCTGCCCGCCGATCATGTACGCCTGCAAGTATCTAAACTTCTCACGAGGTAATTCGGACATGGACCTGCTGGCGCGCCGCATTATCCAGAAGCTCGAAGGCGATGAAGGACAGCGGCATCTGGAGGAATATGCGGATCAGCGGACGGAGCGCGGTAAATGTTTGCTCCATGCAATCTGTGAACAGCTTGGGTTTGACTCCCTCGGTTATCAGTCTGTGGACGGGTTGCTGGATTCTATCGGCCTTGATCGCGATAAGATCTGCACGTACTGCTGGACAGGAAAGGAATAAGCGCATGATGAACTCGCATTCCGCTGCGTATGCGGCTGCCGGCGTAGATATTGAGGCCGGTTATCAGGGTGTAAAGCTTATGAAAGAGCATATCCGGAGAACCTTTATTCCGGGTGTTGTCTCAGATATCGGCGGCTTTGGCGGCATGTTTGCACCGGACCTCAGCGGGATGAAAGCGCCCGTGCTGGTCTCAGGCACCGACGGGGTAGGCACGAAACAGCGCATCGCTCAGTTGATGGGAATTCACGATACCGTCGGGATAGACTGTGTCGCGATGTGCGCCAACGACATCGTATGCTGCGGCGCGAAGCCGTTGTTTTTCCTGGACTATATCGCCATCGGCAAAAACATCCCGGAGAAGGTCGCTTCACTCGTTTCCGGCGTCGCGGAAGGCTGCGTCCGTGCGGGTTGCGCACTGATCGGAGGCGAGACGGCGGAACATCCGGGGACGATGGCGGCGGATGAATATGACCTGGCTGGGTTCTGCGTCGGGCTTGTGGACCGGGATGACATTCTGGACAAAGCTGAAATGCGTGCGGGAGATATTGTGCTTGCTCTTCCGTCTTCCGGTCTCCACTCCAACGGCTATTCGCTTGTCCGGAAGGTCTTTGATGTCGAACATACGGACCTCGGCAAGGTCTGGGATGAGCTTGGCAAGCCACTGGGTGAAGTGCTGCTTACTCCGACCGAGATCTATGTCAAACCGGTCCTGGCGGCCTTGAAGGCGTCTTTGATCCATGGGATCAGCCATATTACGGGCGGCGGTTTTTATGAGAATATTCCCCGCTCAGTCCCGGACGGGTTTTGCGCCAGGATCGACCGCTCGGCTATTCGTACGCCGCAAATCTTTTCGATCCTTCAAAAGCGTGCTCAGATCTCCGAGCATGACATGTTCAACACATTCAACATGGGTGTCGGTATGACCATGATCGTGACGCCGGACACTGCGGACGCTGCGCTGGAAGCGCTCCATGAAGCAGGCTGCCGCGCCTATGTGCTCGGTGAGATCACTGAGGGAGAGGACAAGGTCGCGATATGCTGAGTAAGGCGAGGATTGCCGTTCTCGTGTCAGGAGGCGGCACCAACCTCCAGGCGCTGATCGACGCGCAGCGTGATGGGATCCTTGCAAGCGGAGAAATATGCCTTGTCGTCTCAAACAACCCGGATGCTTATGCGCTTGTGCGAGCGTCGAAGGCGGGCATCCCTTCGCGCGTACTGTCCAAAAAGCAGTTGGGCGGCCAGGCGCCGTTTGAAACTGCCTTGGTAGAAACGCTGGCTGAATTTCAGATTGAACTTATCGTGCTTGCCGGCTTTATGACTATTTTGAGCGGAGACTTTACACGGCGTTATCCAAGGCGCATTTTGAACGTACATCCCGCCTTGATCCCGTCTTTCTGCGGGAAGGGAATGTACGGGCTCAAAGTCCACGAAGCAGCGCTGACATACGGCGTCAAGGTAACCGGCGCCACGGTCCATTTTGTCAACGAGGTCCCGGACGGTGGAGAGATCCTGCTCCAGCATCCTGTATTTGTTCAACCGGGAGACACGCCGGAGCGCCTGCAGCGGCGCGTCATGGAGGAGGCGGAGTGGCGCATTCTGCCTCAAGCGACTGAGCAGATATCCAAAGAGATCATGAAAGAGAGGGAAAAAGCGGAATGACTGACTTTGTGGCTTTTTTGAAGAACAACCCCTATCCCGGTCGGGGCATTGCCGTCGGCAAGGACCGCGTGTATTATTTCATCATGGGACGGAGCGAGAACAGCCGCAACCGTGTCTTTACCGAGACAAAGGACGGTATCCGGACTGAAGCGTACGATCCGGCCAAAATGAAGGACCCCAGCCTCATTATCTATCATCCGGTCCGTCGTAACGCGCAGGGTCTGATCGTAACCAACGGCGACCAGACCGATACGATCCGGGACTACGGTGATTTCCGGAAAGCGCTGATGACACGAGAATACGAGCCGGACGAGCCGAATTTTACGCCCCGTATCTCCGCCATGATGTATAACGACGGCAGCTTTGAGCTCGCAATTTTGAAAGAGAAGGATGGTCGCTGCCTGCGTGAGTTTTTCTGTTACGAGGGAATCGAGGAGGGGAAGGGCGTTTTCCTGAGCACTTATGTGGGGCCGGGAAATCCGCTCCCGAGCTTTGCGGGTGAGCCGCTTGAGATCGATATGCCGGAGCCGGAAGAGGTCTGGGCAGCACTTAATGAGGACAACAAGGTATCTCTCTACACCAATGTCAACGGCGTAGTGAAGCTCTTCAACAAGAATCTGGGGGACTGAACGATGAAGGAATTTGAACTGAAATACGGCTGCAACCCGAATCAAAAACCGGCTCGGATCTATATGAAAGACGGCTCTGAACTTCCGGTCCAGGTTCTGAACGGTCGTCCCGGGTATATCAATTTTCTCGACGCATTCAACTCTTGGCAGCTCGTCAAGGAACTGAAAGAGGCGACAGGTTTGCCCTCAGCCGCTTCCTTCAAGCATGTTTCGCCTGCCGGCGCTGCAGTTGGGCTGCCCTTGAGTGAAACGGACCGGCGCATCTATTTCGTCGAGCCGGGTGCGGAACTCTCTCCTATCGCCTGTGCCTATATCCGTGCGCGAGGGGCCGACCGTCTCTGCTCTTATGGCGACTGGGCTGCCTTGAGCGAGGTGTGCGACGCGGCAACGGCCGCCTATCTGAAAGCGGAGGTCTCCGACGGCGTGATCGCTCCGGGTTATACCGAAGAGGCGCTGGAAATTCTCAAAACCAAGAAGAAAGGCAACTACAGTGTAGTTCAGATCGACGCGGACTATGTCCCCGCTCTGCAGGAACGCAAAGACGTGTTTGGCGTGACATTTGAGCAGGGACACAACAACTTTAAGATCGATGAAGCTTTGCTTCAGAATATCGTCACGGAGAATCATGAGCTGCCCCGCCAGGCGCAGATTGATATGATCGTGGCGCTGATCACGCTCAAATACACGCAGTCCAACTCCGTCTGCTATGTTAAGAACGGTCAGGCTATCGGCGTCGGGGCAGGACAGCAGAGCCGTATCCACTGCACAAGGCTGGCTGGAAGCAAGGCGGACAACTGGTATCTTCGGCAGCATCCCAAAGTGTTGGCGCTGGATTTCGTCGACGATATCCGTCGCCCGGATCGGGACAATGCCATCGATATCTACACTTCCGACGAGTACGAGGACGTGCTGGCGGAAGGTGCCTGGCAGAAGGTTTTCAAGACGAAGCCCGCCGTGCTTACGGCGGAGGAGAAAAAAGCCTGGATCTCGACGCAAAGCGGTGTGACCTGCGGCAGCGACGCCTTTTTCCCATTCGGGGACAACGTAGAGCGTGCGCGCAAATCCGGGGTGCAGTTCATCGCGGAGCCTGGCGGTTCCATCCGTGATGACCACGTCATTGAAACCGCCAACAAATACGGTATGACCATGTGCTTTACGGGGATGCGTCTGTTCCATCATTGATGCTGGAGGCTGGAAATGAATCTGCTTGTGATCGGCGGCGGCGGCCGCGAACATGCGATCATCAAAAAACTCAGAGAAAACCCGCGCGTGGAGACGATCTGGTGTCTGCCTGGCAACGGCGGAATTGCCGCGGATGCGGAATGCGTTCCGATCGGCGCCAAGGACATCGATGCGATCTGCTCTTTTGCCGGGAGCCATCCGATTGATTTTGCCGTCGTCGCGCAGGATGATCCGCTTGCTCTCGGCTGCGTGGATCGCCTTCATGCGCTTGGGATCCCCTGCTTCGGGCCTGAGGCCAAAGCGGCCCGCATCGAGGCAAGCAAAGTTTTTGCGAAGGATCTGATGAAGAAATATCATATCCCGACAGCGAAGTATCGTGTGTTCTGCAAAGCGGAAGATGCACTCGCGTTTCTGGAGACTGCGAGCTTTCCGATCGTGCTGAAAGCGGACGGGCTGGCTCTCGGAAAAGGTGTTCTGATCGTACAGGACTGGGAAGAGGCATGTTCCGCCGTCTCCGCGCTGATGGAGGAAAAACGCTTCGGTGAAGCGGGGAGCCGCATTGTGATCGAAGAGTTTCTTACCGGTCCCGAAGTTTCTGTCCTCGCCTTCACGGACGGCAAAACGATCTGCCCGATGGTCTCCTCCATGGACCACAAGCGCGCGGGTGACGGGGATACCGGTCTGAATACCGGCGGTATGGGCACAGTCGCTCCAAACCCCTTTTATACGGCGGATGTTGCGTCGCAGTGTATGGAAGAGATTTTTCTGCCGACCGTTCAAGCCATGCAGGAGGAAGGTTGTCCCTTTAAGGGCTGCTTGTATTTCGGTTTGATGCTGACGCCGCAAGGCCCCAGGGTGATCGAATACAACTGCCGCTTTGGCGATCCGGAAACACAGGTCGTGCTCCCGCTTCTGAAGACCGATTTGCTAACGGTCATGCAGGCGGTCGAAGAGGAACGCCTGCATGAGATCAGCGTCGAGTGGCATTCCGATGCCGCCGCTTGCGTGATCCTGGCATCGGGAGGTTATCCGTCCGCATACGAAAAGGGAAAAGAAATCTTTCTCCCGTCATCTCTTCCGGATAATGTGACCGTATTCCACGCAGGTGACAGGCTCAATGATGGTAAACTGTTCACTTCAGGCGGGCGCGTGCTTGGCGTCACTGCCTGTGCGAAAACGCTTCGGGAAGCACTGGATGATGCATACGCCGCCGTCGGGCAGATTCATTTTGACCAAATGATGTTCCGGCATGACATCGGACAGCGCGCGCTGCGTGCTCTGGGGGACTGAAATGATCTACAGAGTTTTTGTCGAAAAAAGAACAGGCCTTGCGCCGGAAGCTGCCGCGCTGCTCTCAGAATGCAGAGACTTCCTTGGAATTGAAAAGCTGGAAAACATACGGATTCTGAATCGATATGATGTAGAGAACATCAGCGAAGAGCTCTTTCAGCGTGCGAGGGGTACGGTTTTCTCGGAGCCGCAGCTTGACCATGTTTACGAAGAGGCTCCTCTTTCCGGCGCGGATTTTGTGTTTGCCGTGGAGCCGCTTCCCGGTCAGTTTGATCAGCGCGCCGATTCGGCTGCACAGTGCATTCAGCTTCTTCAGCCGGGCGATCGCCCCCTTGTGCGCACCGCTAAGGTCTATGCCTTGTACGGCTCACTCTCCGAAGAGGAACTGCAGCGCGTCAAACATTACGTTATCAACCCTGTCGAAAGTCGCGAAGCTGCATTGGAAAAGCCCCAGACGCTGCATGTTTCCTATCCCGCTCCCGCAGATATCGAAACGGTGGATGGCTTTCGGGCTATGGACCGAGCAGCGCTTTCCGGGCTGCTCGACAATCTTGGCCTGGCCATGGACCTGGACGATCTCTCTTTCCTGCAGGCATATTTCCGCGACGACGAGAACCGTGACCCGACGATCACGGAGATTCGCGTAGTGGATACCTACTGGTCTGATCACTGTCGGCATACCACTTTCTCCACACATATCGATTCCGTGGATATACGGGATTCCCGTGTGAAAGACGCCTTTGCGCGCTATCTGAGCATGCGTGTTGAGGTATATGGAGAGGAGAAGGCCGCCAAGCGTCCCACCACCCTGATGGATCTCGCTACGATCGGTGCGAAAACACTCAAGAAGCGAGGCATGCTCCCTGAACTGGACGAGTCCGAGGAAATCAATGCCTGTTCCATCCATGCGCCGATCACAGTGGACGGAAATGAGCAGGATTGGCTGCTCATGTTTAAAAACGAGACACATAACCACCCGACCGAGATTGAACCTTTCGGCGGTGCTGCCACCTGTATCGGCGGCTGTATCCGCGATCCGCTCTCGGGGCGTGCTTTTGTACATCAAGCGATGCGCGTGACCGGAGGCGGAGATCCGCGCAAGACCCTTGCCGAGACATTGGAGGGTAAGCTCCCGCAGCGCAAGCTCGCACAGACAGCGGCCGCCGGATACAGTTCCTATGGCAATCAGATCGGGCTTGCGACTGGCCATGTAGCTGAGGTATATCACGAGGGTTACGTTGCAAAACGCCTCGAATGCGGCGTTGTCGTGGCGGCGGCACCGGCTGAAAACGTCCGGCGGGAACTGCCGGCTCCCGGGGATATCGTCATTCTGCTCGGCGGCAGAACGGGTCGAGACGGGATTGGCGGCGCGACCGGTTCATCCAAAAGCCATAACAAAAAATCTCTTAGCACCATGGCGAGCGAGGTCCAGAAGGGCAATGCCCCGGAGGAACGCAAGCTCCAGCGTCTGTTCCGAAACGGCGATGTCACACGGCTTATAAAACGCTGCAACGATTTCGGCGCCGGCGGTGTTTCCGTCGCCATCGGCGAGCTGGCTGATGGGCTGCAGATCGATCTGGATGCTGTCCGAAAAAAATACGACGGTCTTGACGGGACAGAGCTCGCCATTTCCGAATCGCAGGAACGGATGGCCGTCGTTGTCGCACCGGAAAACGCGGACTCCTTTATGGAGGCGGCGGCTAAAGAAAACCTTGAGGCTTATCCGGTTGCTGTCGTCACCGAGCAGGCGCGTATGCGCATGTCCTGGCGTGGTAAAACGATTGCTGATCTGTCGCGTGGTTTTCTGAATACCAACGGTGCCGTAAAGCACAGTACGGTTTGTGTTCCGAACCATGTCCTGACAGAAAAAGTGCGTCCTTCCTCACTTCGAGCGATGGCGTCAAGCCTTCCGTGCGCCAGCCGCAGGGGACTGGTGGAGCGCTTTGACAGCAGCATTGGGGCGGCAAGCGTTTTGGTACCCTTTGGGGGCAAAACACAGCGAAGCCCCGCGCAGGCAATGGCTGCAAAGTTCCCGGTGCTTCCCGGACAGCAAACCGATGACGCCAGTATCATGGCATGGGGGTTTGACCCGGCCCGCATGGAGGAGGACTGCTTTGGCGGAGCGTATGAAGCTGTCTATGTATCGATGTCCAAGCTGGTCGCTGCGGGTGGGGATTATCGGAAAGCCTACCTGTCGTTCCAGGAATTCTTCGAAAAACTCCGCAGTGTGCCGGAGCGATGGGGGAAACCCTTTGCCGCTCTTCTTGGAGCGCTTGACGCGCAGATAGAGCTTGGTGCAGCGGCTATCGGCGGAAAGGACTCCATGTCGGGGAGCTTTCTCGATCGCGACGTTCCGCCTACACTGATCTCGTTTGCCATTGCGCCTGTCAAGGCCTGTGAAGTCCTCAGCACGGAGTTTAAAGCGCCGGGCCATCCGGTCTTCCTTTTCTGCGGAGACGATCCTGCGAGCATCAAGGCTTCCTGGGAACGTTTCATGGAGCTTCACCGAGCCGGCGCTGTCAAGGCAGCCTGGGCTGTGGAACATGGTCTCGCCGAGGCGGTAATGAATATGAGCTTTGGCAACGAGATCGGATTCTCAGCCGACAGAGACTTGACCTTGGATTGGTATGCATCCAAGCCCGGCGCTATTGTGGCGGAGCTCAGCGAAGAATATGACGGTGCGCTGCGCATCGGATACACGAGCAGGGAAGCTGTGATCAGCCTGGAAGGGGAGAGCGTTTCTCTTTCTGAGCTTTTGTCTTTGAATGAGGCGGTTTTGGAGAGCGTTTATCCCACCTCAGTTGAAGATGGCGATTCCGCCGTGGAGACATACACATATTTTTCGAATGCGCATGCCGCGCCCGCTGTCAAGCATGTGCGCCCCAAAGCGGTCATTCCGGTTTTTCCCGGCACGAACTGTGAATACGACACGGCGCGTGCATGGATGGAAGCAGGGGGAGACGCGGAGATTCTGGTAGTACGGAACCTCTCCGCCGACATGGTTGCGGAGAGCGTGGAGCAATTCAGTGCGGCCTTGAAAACCGCGCAGACTGTATTGATCCCCGGCGGCTTCTCCGGCGGCGATGAGCCTGACGGATCCGCCAAATTTATTACTGCCTTCTTCCGCAATCCCTCCGTCAAGGACGAAGTGGAAGCCCTGCTCCGTGATCGGGACGGTCTGATGCTTGGAATCTGCAACGGCTTTCAGGCTCTCATAAAACTCGGTCTGGTGCCGTACGGACGTATTCTCGATACGGATGTGCATTGCCCAACCTTGAGCTACAATACGATCGGACGTCATCAGTCAAAGCTGGTCCGCACACGTGTCTGCACGAACCTCTCTCCGTGGCTCTCCGGCACACGGCCCGGCGAGATATTCACTGTCCCGATTTCTCACGGTGAGGGGCGTTTCCTCGCAGAGCCGGCGCTTATTGAACAGTTGGCATCCCATGGGCAGATTGTGACGCAGTATGTGGACTTAAACGGAGAGCCCAGCATGGATACCGCCTTCAACCCCAACGGTTCCTGTCAGGCCATCGAAGGCATCTGCTCACCGGACGGACGCGTGCTCGGCAAGATGGGACACAGCGAACGCATCGGGCAGAATCTTTACCGTAACGTCCCGGGCGAAATGGACATGAAGCTGTTCCGCTCGGCTGTAAACTACTTTAAGTGAGAGGTGTAATATGGCATATTATTATCCCGAACCCTCGCGTACATTTAACGAATATCTTCTCGTTCCCGGCTATACCTCCGAGCTCAACACACCCGACAATGTCACGCTCCGCACGCCCCTGGTGAAATACCGCAAAGGAGAAGAGGAGTGCCCGATCTGCCTGAATATCCCTATGGTCTCAGCCATCATGCAGTCCGTCTCCAATGACACGATGGCAGTCGCTCTCGCAAAAGAGGGCGGGATGTCTTTCATCTACGGATCGCAGAGCGTTGAGAATGAGGCCGCTATGGTCCGCCGCGTGAAGAGCTACAAGGCAGGTTTTGTCCCCAGCGCTTCCAACCTGACGCCGGACGACACCCTGGCGGATGTGCTGACTCTGAAGGAGAAAAACGGCTTTTCGACGATCGCGATCACGGAGGACGCGAGCCCCAACGGCAAGCTCCTCGGGATCGTTACCAGCCGGGATTACCGTGTTTCACGCATGCAGGTCGACGCAAAAGTCCGCGATTTCATGACCCCGCGTGACAAGCTGGTAACAGCTCCGGAGGGGACGACCCTGAAAGAGGCCAACGATATCATTTGGGAAAATAAGCTCAACTCTCTTCCGATCGTGGACAAGGAAGATCATTTGCTTTATTTCGTTTTTCGCAAGGATTACGCAGAACATAAAGAGCATCCTTTGAGCCTTCAGGACGAACAAAAACGCTATATGGTAGGTGCCGGCATCAATTCGCGCGACTATGCCGTCCGTGTCCCTGCGCTTGTGGAGGCTGGGGCTGACGTGCTCTGCATTGACTCCTCCGAGGGACACTCTGTCTGGCAGAAGAGAACGATCGACTTTATCCGAGAAAAATACGGAGACAGCGTAAAAGTCGGTGCCGGCAATGTTGTGGATCGAGACGGTTTTCTTTTCCTTGCCCGGGCGGGTGCAGACTTCGTCAAGGTCGGTATCGGCGGGGGCTCGATCTGCATAACGCGCGAGACCAAGGGGATCGGACGCGGTCAGGCAACTGCGATCATCGAGGTCGCTGCCGCGCGTGACGAATACTTCAAGGAGACCGGTATCTATGTGCCGATCTGCTCTGACGGCGGCATCGTACATGATTATCACATCACGCTGGCGCTTGCCATGGGCGCTGACTTTGTGATGCTTGGACGCTATTTTGCCCGCTTCGACGAGTCTCCAACGCCAAAGCTCTTTGTTAACGGTCAATATGTGAAGGAGTACTGGGGCGAGGGTTCCAACCGTGCGCGCAACTGGCAGCGCTACGATATGGGCGGCAAGAACACACTTGCTTTTGAAGAAGGCGTGGATTCCTACGTCGTCTACGCCGGCGGGCTGCAGGAAAACGTTGCCAAGAGCCTTTACAAAGTCAAATCGACCATGTGCAATGTCGGTGCGCTCACGATCCCCGAACTGCAGGAGAAGGCGCGTCTGACGGTCGTATCCTCCACCAGCATCGTAGAGGGCGGCTATCACGATGTCACACTGCGCACGACACTCGGAAAAGAATAATTCTTACCCGGTAAACATACAAAAACGGACGCTTACGCGTCCGTTTTTGTATATGAGCAGGTCTGTAAGCCGGGTTCTGTCGAGAACGACCATCTATCTAGGCCCGCTGTTGCCAACGGGCTCAAGCCACCTCCCCGGGACGGCCGGGCCGGCCGTTATGTCCCTCCACGGTGTTGCTCCGGATAGAGTTTACAGCGTCGCCATGTCTCCATGGGACGGGTGAGCTCTTACCTCGCCTTTCCACCCTTACCTGCCGGAAAGACCGACAGGCGGTATATCTCTGTTGCACTTGTCCGAGGGTTGCCCCTGGCGGGTGTTACCCGTTATCCTTGCCCTGTGGAGCCCGGACTTTCCTCATTCACGGGCTTTCGCCCTGTGCCCGCGGTCGTTCGGCCTGCTCATACGGGTGATATTTTACTCAATTCCCGAATTGAAGTCAACAAATTTTCTTGTAATAGATTAAGAAAAGAAGTATAATAAAATAGTTAGACTGGAAGGAAAGGGAGTTGTGCATGACACTGCAGGACTTTGTGATTTCCCTTAAAGATAAAACGATTGCCGTGATCGGAATCGGTGTCAGCAACACGCCTCTCATCGAGCTGCTCTGTTCAAACGGCTGTGATGTGACAGCCTGCGACAAGCGCAGCCGAGAGGAGATGGGCCCCGAAGCGGAGCGCCTTGAAGCGCTCGGCGCAAAGCTCAAGTTCGGCGGTGATTATCTTGAAGGGCTTAATCAGAATGTGGTTTTCCGCACGCCCGGCCTGATGCCTTTTGATCCGCATTTACAGGCAGCTCGCGAGCGTGGAAGCGTCGTCACCTCGGAAATTGAAGCGTTTTTCTCTCTCTGCCCCTGTCCGATCCTGGCGGTAACGGGCAGCGACGGCAAGACCACGACAACTACGATTATTTCCGAGCTCCTGAAGGCGCAGGGATACCGCGTACATCTCGGCGGCAACATCGGACATCCGCTCCTCTGCGATGTTCCGAACATACGCCAGGAAGATTTTGCCGTTCTGGAACTCAGTTCTTTCCAGCTTCACAGCATGAACTGCCGTCCGCATGTGGCGGTCATTACGAATATCTCTCCCAATCACTTGGACAAACATCTGGACTATCAGGATTACATTGACGCAAAACGCTCTATTTTCCTGCAGCAGAGTCCGGAGGACAGGCTCGTGTTGAATCTTGACGACGGGCAGACGCCCTATTATGCTTCGTCGGCTCACGCGGAGATTTCCTATTTTTCCGATAAGAACACCGCCTCCCGCGGGACCTTCTGTATAGATTCTGTGCTTTACCGCGTTGACGGTACCGTCCGGGAGAAAATCATGCGTAAGGATGAGATTCTTCTTCCGGGCGAACACAACGTACTCAACTATCTGGCCGCTTTTGAAGCGACGCGCGGTTTGGTAGATGCGGCCATCTGCCGGGACGTTGCGATGCGTTTCAAAGGGGTCGAGCACCGCCTCGAACAAGTGCGTGAGCTGCGCGGCGTGACTTACATAAACGATTCCATTGGCTCCAGCCCCAGCCGGACGATCGCCGGTCTTCGCGCTCTGAAGCGGAAGCCGATCCTGATTGCCGGCGGCTATGACAAGCACATCCCCTTTGATGCACTCGGGGATGAGTTGTGCCGTTCGGCCAAGCAGGTTTTCCTGACCGGGGATACGGCCGAAAAGATCCGCGCGGCGATCCTCGCATCACCGCTCTATTCGGACAGCGGGCTTGAGGTCCGGCTGATCGCGGATTTTGACGAAGCCGTCTATGCGGCCGCTGCGTCCGCACGGGAGGGCGATATTGTGCTCCTTTCACCAGCCTGCGCGTCTTTCGACCATTTCAAGAACTTTGCCGAACGCGGCAATCATTTCAAAGAACTGATTATGGAGTTGTCCTGACTCATGAAATTATCCGAAATCAAACCGGAAGTCCGTAAAATGGCAAAACAGGCGCAAGCGCGCTGTCAGATGCGTTTTGCCGAGATCGATGCCGTCGCCGAGGAGAATACCCGCCGCGTTTTAGAGGCTTTTCAGGACCAGCGTGTTTCCGACAGTTGTTTTTCGGGGACGACCGGATATGGCTACGACGATCTGGGACGCGAGACGCTGGACCGGATCTATGCGCAAGTCTTCGGTGCAGAAGCGGGACTCGTTCGCATCGGTTTTGTCAACGGAACACATGCGCTGACTGCCGCGATGTTCTCGTTGGCAGGTCCGGGCGAGACGATCCTGGCCGTTACGGGGACTCCCTATGACACACTTCAGACAGCCATCGGCAGGGAAGATAAGGCATTTGGCTCGCTGAAGTTCTACGGGATAGGGTATGCGGAGATCGGGCTTGCTGCCGACGGCGGTCCCGATTACGAGAAGATTCGGAAGGAGACCGCAAGGCCCGGCGTAAGAGGCGTCATGATCCAGCGCTCACGCGGATATGCTGATCGAAAAGCTCTCTCGGTCGAAGAGATCGGCAAAATCTGCGAGCTTGTCCATCAGGTGAATCCGCTGGCAAACGTCATGGTGGACAACTGCTACGGAGAATTCACGGACGTGGTCGAGCCGAGCCATGTGGGAGCCGATATTCTGGCTGGTTCTCTCATCAAGAATCCGGGAGGCGGACTTGCACCGACCGGCGGTTATATTGTCGGAAAGTCCAAGCTCGTAGAACGTGCCGCGATGCGCTTGACCACGCCTGGGATCGGCGGCGAGTGCGGCTCGACGCTCGGGAACAATCGGCTGCTTTTTCAGGGCCTGTTCCTTGCGCCGCATACCGTCGCGCAGGCCATGAAAACCGCTGTGTTTTGCTCTGCCATGATGGAAGAGCTTGGGATCGAGTCCATCCCGGAGGTTGAAGACAAGCGCTCCGATATCATTCAGATGGTCAAGCTGCGCGATCCGGAGAAGATGAAGCGTTTCTGCCGCGGAATCCAGGCAGGAGCGCCGGTCGATTCTTTCGTGACCCCGCAGCCAGCGCCGATGCCGGGATACGATTGCCCGATCATCATGGCGGCCGGCTCCTTCATCCAGGGCTCTTCTATCGAGCTGTCCGCCGATGGCCCGATGCGGGATCCGTATACTGTATATTTGCAGGGCGGACTGACATATGAGTCCGGAAAACTGGGCATCATGATGGCTGTATCTGCCATGTTGGAGGACTGAGCGTCATAGGATGTACGGGAGGTGAATCCGTGCATCCAAGACCGGACAGCGTTCCCGCAGGCACAGCGGCCGCTCTTTTGTTGACCTGTATCGGCCTGCTGGCATTTTTGAGTGCTGCAGCCTTTATTCTGAAAGACGTTTCCTCGCGGATCGCCGTCTCCGATGCGAGTGATATCGTAACGGCTGAGATCAACAAAACAATCGCGACCTTGATGAGCGAGCGCGATTACGGCAGTGACTATTTCATTGAGTTTGAAAAAAATGACCACGGCGAAGTAACGGCGATCAGCAGCAACATGGCGCGGATCAACGCGCTTTCAGCCCAGATCCTGGACCGCGTTGCCGGAGCGACAGGGAATCGCATGCTGACGGTAGAGATCCCGCTCGGCAATCTGACGGGCATCAGCCTTCTCATGGGCCGTGGTCCGGGGATCCCGGTTCGGATCATCTCGCTGACCTCTTCTCGTGTGGCCTTTCATAACAGCATTGTGTCGGCCGGTATCAACCAGACGAAGCATCAGATCAACCTTGAGGTCATCGTGGATATCGATATTCTGATCCCCTGGGCGACAGAAAGCGCACAAGTGATCACGGAAGTTCTGATAGCGGACACGATCATCGTCGGGCAGGTACCCGGGACGTATCTGAACATTCAGTAACAAAGGATGAAAAAAATGAGCGTACAGAAGGAGATCGAAGCGCTTCGGCGGGAGATTGAAAAGCACAGCAAACTCTATTATGTCTATGACGCTCCGGTGATATCCGACTATGAGTTTGATATGCTGATGAACCGTTTGAAGGCTTTGGAGGCGGAGCACCCCGAGCTGATAACGCCGGATTCACCGACACAGCGTGTCGGCGGCGTTCCGTTGACCCAGTTTGAGCCTGTGCAGCATCAGGTCCCTCTTGAGAGTTTGACCGACGTTTTTTCCTATGAGGAGCTTTTCTCTTTCGGGGAACGTATGGACAGTCTTCTGGCAGAGGCACATGACTATGTCGTGGAGCCCAAGATCGACGGGCTCTCCATGTCTCTCGAATATGAAAACGGCGTCTTTGTGCGCGGCGCGACAAGAGGCGACGGTACGACCGGAGAAAACGTGACGGAGAATCTGCGTACCGTGCGCTCGCTGCCGCTGAGGATCGAGCATGCGCCGGAGCGCCTGATCGTTCGCGGCGAAGTCTACATGTCCAAAGCCGTTTTTGAGGAACTGAATGAACAGCGCGAGATCAAAGGTGAAGCACTTTTGGCCAATCCGCGGAATGCGGCTGCCGGATCCATGCGTCAGCTGGATCCGAAGATCGCAGCATCCCGGAAACTGGATATCATATGCTTTAATATGCAGTATGCTTCCGAAGGAGATTATCAAACTCACGCACAGACGCTGGATGCGATGCGGGAGATGGGCTTTCCGGTCGTAGAATATGCACAGTTTTCTGATATTCGCGACTGTGTCAAACGCATTGAATGGCTGGGAGATCATCGCGACGAACTGCCTTTTGATATGGACGGCGCGGTTATCAAGGTGAATTCTCTCGGCCAGCGCAGAGCGCTCGGCAGTACCGCCAAGGCTCCGCGTTGGGCTGTGGCATTCAAGTATCCGCCCGAAAAGAAAGAAAGCAAAGTCCTTGACATCGTGGTTCAGGTCGGTCGAACGGGTGTTCTGACGCCGAAGGTCATTGTGGAGCCTGTGCGTCTTGCCGGAACGATGGTCTCCGCTGCTACGCTCCATAATCAGGACAACATCGATCGGCTCGATCTTCGTATCGGAGATACCGTTTTGCTTCAGAAAGCAGGGGAGATCATTCCGGAAGTCCTCTCTGTCAATATGGATAAGCGTCCCGAGGGAACGGTCCCGTTCGTTCTTCCCTCTGTTTGCCCGGAATGCGGGTCCCCGGTCATGCGGGACGAGGACGGTGCTGCACTGCGCTGCACAAGTCCGGAATGCCCGGCGCAGCGGCTGCGCAATCTGGCGCACTTTGCCTCACGGGAAGCCATGGATATCGAGGGCCTTGGCATCTCGGTGTGTGAGAGCCTGATCAAAGCCGAGCTTGTCCATTCGGCTGCCGATCTTTATTATCTGGACGGGCAGACCGTCGCAGGGCTTGACCGCATGGGTGACAAATCTGCTTCCAATCTGTTGGCTTCGATCGAAAAAAGCAAACAAGCCGGTCTGGCAAGATTGCTCTGCGCTTTTGGGATCCGGCAAGTAGGCCAGAAGGCGGCCAAAGTTCTGGCGTCTTATTTCCCGGATCTAGACAGTCTTATCGTTGCAGATGCCGAGCAGTTGACCAGAATCCCCGATATCGGCGCTGTCACAGCCGGTTTTATTGTGAAATGGTTTCAGAATCCTCAGTCACTTCATTTGATCGAACGCTTACGTGATGCCGGCGTGGATTTCAAAAGCCATGAAGAAAAAAAGGACGACCGTTTTGCAGGCCTCAGTTTCGTCCTGACAGGCACGCTTCAGCAATTCACACGTGATGAGGCGAGCGCCATTATTGAAAGCTTCGGCGGAAAAGCCGCCTCCTCGGTTTCCAAGAAGACAAGCTATGTCCTGGCCGGAGAAAACGCTGGCAGTAAGCTTACCAAAGCGGAGAGCCTGGGGATCCCGATCCTTTCGGAGTCTGATTTTTTGGAAATGATTCGATGACAGACAAAAAAACGCTGCACGGTCACCGCATGCGCATGTTACTGTATGGGCTTCTGATGTTTGCGGTCATGCTGGTCATCTATTATATGTCCAGCAAGAGCGGTGAAGAATCAAAGAACATAAGCGATTTGTTCTCGGAAAGCTTTATCGGTCGTATTCTGGTCCGCTTCTTACCTCTCTTGACGGAGAATGTCAGAACAAGTCTTCGAAAATACGCCCATATGTTTGAGTTCTTCTGCCTTGGAATCAGCAGCTTTCTGTTTTTTTTCGAACTCTTTTGGAATAGAACAAGGCGGTTGGCAAGAACAGCTTCGACATCTGTGATTTGGAGTTTCCTGTACGCATGCTCGGACGAATGGCATCAGACATTTGTCCCCGAGCGCGGAGGACGGATCTCCGATCTGCGCTTTGACGCAGCCGGTATCCTTGCCGGTATTGCGCTTGTTTACTTGATCATATGGAAATGCAGCCGTAAAGGGCGAGCAGACACTGATTAACAGATATAGGAGAATAGAAATGGCCAAACATTTTGCCTCCACGCCGAGAAAAAAGAAAAGAAAAGGTGTAAAAAGCGCCAAGGATCTTCCGAGATTGTTTGAGTGGAAGGCGCCGAAGCGTCGCGTTTTTCACTACATCCGCATCTTTTCACGTGAGGAGTTTATTCCGGTCATCGCGGCGCTTGTGCTTTTTCTTGCCGCCGCTGCAGCGCCGCTGAATCCGCTGATCAAGTTGATCTCTTTCGCTGTCGCGGCTCTTGTCGCCGGATTTTCTATCCTGCGAAGGGCGGCCGCGACCGTCATGCGTCGGCAGTGGCCTGATGAGGACAGCTTCGCCCTGCTCGCTGCGGTCTGCGCGTTTTTAGCCGGGCATCCCGCCATTGGCGTCATGCTTGTTATTCTCGCTCGTGTGGCGGAGTGGGCAGAAGCCTATATCCTTGCCCGCAGCGCAAGGGGGATTGAATCGATCCGGGAAAGCCTGCCGGAGAAAGCACATGTGGAAGAAGAGTACGGTCAGGTTGATGTCCTTCCCGAAGAGATCCACGAGGGAAACATCTATTTCGTGCAGCCTGGTGAGACCGTTCCGGTGGATGGTATTGTGATTGAAGGCGTAAGCCGGGTGGATTCTTCCGCCTTCGGAGGAAAAGAAACTCCTGTCTCGGCCAAACCCGGGGATGAACTTTTGGCGGGCGGAGTCAATTTGGATGACATTCTCAGGCTCCGTGCACTTCGTGATTTTGAGGATTCCGCTTTGTCCAAGCATTTGAAATCTTTGGAGAATGCCGAGGAGGAGAAAACGCTTGCAGAGGATCGCATCGAGTTCTATTCCTCTATCTATTCTCTGGTAATGCTGGGCATAGCTTTTATCACCGGTGTTTTGGCGCCGCTGATTCACGGTGACTGGAAAAGCGGACTTTCGTCCGCTGCGGTTGTTCTGCTACTCGCTTCCCCCAGTGCGCTTGTTTTATCTGTCCCTGTTATCTTTCTCGGAGGACTTTCCTGCGCCTCGCACAGCGGCATCCGCTTTCGCTCTAAGCAGATTTTGGAGCAGCTGTTCCGAGCCAGGACGATTGTTTTCGGTAAGACCGGAACGATTACCGACGGGCGCTACAGTATCCTCGAAGTCGTATCTGACAGAGTAAGCGAAGAGGAACTGCTTCGCGTTGCGGCGGCTGCTGAAAGCGGTTCCCGTCACCCGATTGCGGCCGTCATTAAGCAAGCCGCTGGCTGGTCAGAGGACGACAGCGCGTCGGTTATTGAATTTGAAGAGGTTTCGGGCCAAGGCGTCTCCGCTTTTATTGAAGGGAAACAGGTTTTTGTCGGAAATGCGGCCCTGCTTGACGCACATGGAATCCTGCATCGTACTCCCAACCGTGCCGGCACAGCGATCCATGTCGCGGTCGGAGACATCTACCTTGGGCATATTCTGGTAAACGACAAGATTCGTGAAGGCGCTTTTGATGCGCTTGAGGAACTGCGCAGTCAAGGTATTCGTACGATTGTCATGCTTACGGGCGATGTCAAATCTTCCACATCCAAGCTGGCACGCTCTCTGAACTTTGATATGGTCAAGACAGATCTGACGGCCGAGGAAAAGCTATCCGCTGTTTCCTATCTCAGGAAAAGCCTCGGAAAAGGGGAGTCGCTGGTCTATGTCGGGGATGGTTTTCACGACGCGGATATGTTTCGAAACGCGGATATTGGGATCGCGTTAAACGCCATGGGTGATCCACGCGCGGAAGATGAAGCGGATGTTGTTCTCATGGACGAGGAAATCCTGCGTGTCCCGGCGGTTTTGATGATCGCTGCCGGTATCTTTCGGTTGCTGATGGAAAATATTGCCTTGCTCGGAGCGGCTCGCCTGCTTCTGCTGATTCTGGCTCTTACCGGCTTGATTTCTATTCTGCCTGCGGCAATCGTGAATACAGTCTGTGTCTGTCTTGCCTGTTTAAATGCATTGCGCAGTTTTACGGTTGAATAAGAGAATCGTGATATGAACGTATATGATTTTGATAAAACCATCTTCTATCCTGACAGCTCGTATTGCTTTTTCTGTTTCTGCCTCCGCCATTATCCGCGCGCCGTTCTGAAATCGCTGCCGGTCGCCGGAGTTACGGGTCTGCAGTGGTTTATAAAGCAGGCAGATACGAGACATCTGAAAGAGAAGCTCTTTTCTTTTCTTCCCTATTTGGATAATGTTGATGCGATCGTTCAGGAGTTCTGGGCAGAATACCAAAGCAATATCGCCGACTGGTATCTTGCACAGAAACGGGACGACGATCTGATTATCTCCGCCTCCCCGGAATTTCTCCTCCGCCCCATAACGGAGAGGCTCGGTGTTCAGCTCATTGCCACGCGGATGGACAGTCGTACCGGAAGGATCACGGGAAACAACTGCCATGATTCCGAAAAAATAAGCCGTTTTCTGCGGGATTATCCAAACGGGTCTGTGGACGTTTTTTATTCCGATTCTCTATCGGACTCTCCGATGGCCTGGTTTGCATCGAAGGCCTTTCTGGTCAAAGAGGGCAGGGAACTCGTTCCCTGGCCCAACAAATAACTATTATGTATAGAAAAATCGGTACGCCTTGGGAAAACCAGAGGCGTACCGATTTTTATACAGATTCATTTATAGAATTCCGGGATAAACGTACCTTCCAGCTGCATGGCTTTCAAGCGTGCCCGCATCAGCCCTGTCTTCTTGTTGAACATCGCCGTACGTAACTCATCGTCGGGGACAAAACGGCAATAGACGCCACAGAAGGTATCAAACATGGCACGATTGCGCGGAGTCACCATCTTCAGGAGCATAAAGAATGAGATAAGACCACCGGCGCTAAAACACAGGATAAGATAGAGCGGGCAAAAGCGGATCACAAGGAACAGAAAGAGCGCCGTAAAGAAAAAGCAAACGATCGTGGAGATAACAGTGTAGCGGTCGGCTCCAATCGCTATCAGATCTTCTTTCAAGGCACGCATTTTTTTGATAAGGGGAAATGCCGTCAAATAGTTAAACAGGATCTGCCGGATAAAAATATAGGACCACAGCCAGCCGCCAAGGAAAAAGACACCGGCAAGCATAACCTTTGTGGACATACCTTCCATGTTGATGACCTCCGAGAGAATTCTGTCGTTCATAATAGCACAGGAGCAAAAAAGTTTCAAGAATATTTCGGTATATTCGGAATAGATTGCACTGGGAAGTGAAACGATGGATCTTTTAAGACAGGCCCTGAGCCTGATTCCGGAGCACCTGTATGACAGGAATGTTTTTTCGGACTTGTCCGAACTGGAGGAGATACGTCTGCGATGTGGCAGGCCCCCCTGCGGGGTGTTCGGGGGAGAGGAGCACCCACTCTCGATGGTGGACGTCACATCGATGGAGCTGGAGAGAGTCTTGGAAAAAGCGACAGGCGCATCCATGCATACATCGATCGAAGCGCTGCGTTCCGGTTATCTGAGCTATAGAGGCATCCGGATCGGCGTATGCGGGACACTTATCCAGGAGCATAATCAGATAGAGGGTTTTCGGCATATTTCTTCACTGGCTATTCGAATTCCAAAAGAATGCCGCACGATCAGTAAGACGCTTCCGGATCAGCTCTATCCGCTTCAGTATCAAAACACAGTAATTCTCTCGGCTCCGGGCGGCGGGAAAACGACAGCACTGCGCGATCTGATCCGCGGGCTTTCAAACCGCGGATATCGACTTTCCGTCGTAGATGAGCGCAATGAACTCTCATGTACAGAAGGTGCGGCAGCATGCTTTGATCTGGGAAAAATGACCGATGTGCTGGTGGGAGGCGATAAAAGGGTGTCGGCGATGATGCTTCTTAGGACAATGAATCCTCAGATTCTGGCCATGGACGAGATCAGCAGCGAAGAAGACTGCGAGACGATTCGACAGATTATCGGCTGCGGAGTCGGCGTTCTTGCAACCGCGCACGCCTCCGGCCCGGACGATTTTCTGCGGCGGCCGCTCTATCGAAGGCTCCTGAACGAGCAAGCATTTACCTGGGCAATCACAATTCGTCTGTCAGGAAAGAAGAGAGTCTATCAAAGCGAACGGCTTTCCACATGCGCTTGATAGGCGCGGGCGCTGTCATGCTCTCTTGCATTGGAATCGGTTGTCTGTCCGTGATTCAAATGCAAAAGCGGATACAAGCACTTTACGACATGCGTGACGCGTTCCTTTTCCTTTCGGGAGAATTGGCCGGAAAACGTCTGCCGCTCCCCGAGCTGCTGCAGAGCTGTGGTCGGCATACATCGGGTGAGGCGCAGTTATTCTTCCGGAAACTGACTGAAAAGCTCTCACAGCTTGGAGAGAAACCGTTCAGCGAGCTGTGGGAGCTTATGCTCGAACAAGAGCTTCCGCAGTTCACCGTCAGTGAGAAAAGAGAGCTTTTGAGCTTGGGAAGACTGCTCGGACGGGCATCGCTCTCTGAGCAGATCTCTGCAATCGAAAGCACCTGTCGCTTTCTGACGGCAGTACTGGAAAGAGAAGAACATCTATATCGGAAAGACAGCAGAACGAGGCTTACGCTGCCGTGTGCCGCAGGACTTCTGATATTGATCCTGCTGTTTTAGAAACGGAGGATAAGCGTGGACGTTGACCTGATCTTTAAAATAGCAGCCGTCGGTATTCTCGTTTCTGTTATCAACCTTCTGCTTCAACGTTCCGGACGGGATGATCAGGCGATGCTGACAAGTGTTGCTGCTCTTGTAATTGTGCTGGCGGTCGTAGTCCAGAAAATCAGCGATCTCTTCAGCATGATCAAACGTCTGTTTGGCTTCTGATGGATATTCTGGTTAAAGCCTCTGCTCTGCTGCTGGTCTCCTCGCTGATCGGCCTCCTGATCCGCCGAAATAGCCCGGAGCTTTCCCTGCTGATTAATTTAGCCTCGGTTACAGTCGTCTTTCTTCTCTCTTGTTCGGTGGCAGGCGATATTCGGAACGCACTGGATAAGGTAAGCAGACTGACACAAAGCGCTGGGACTTATACATATCCCGTGCTGAAGTGTCTGGCGATAGCTGCCCTCACACGCGTGAGCTCCGAACTCTGCAGGGATGCGTCTCAGGGCGCTGCATCCTCCGCTGTGGAGCTTATGGGCACACTCTGTGCTTTGAGCGTGGCTATGCCGCTGATCATGTCCGTTGTGCAAACGATAGGGGGCCTTCTTTGAGAGAGCTTTTCTTCATATTTCTCATGCTGCCGCTTTTTTTCGCCCACTGTTATGCGGAGGATATCCCGGACATGCTGGCCGATCTGAGCGGGGCCCGACAGGCGCAGGAAGCGCTGTCAGAGGAGGAAAAAGAAATCGCCGGCGAGCTGCGGCTCGACGGCAGCTATGATACAAAAGGCGCCATACAGCGCCTGTGGGAGGTACTGTGCGTCAAAGGAAAAGAGCAGCTCATCCTTTCGCTGCGTTCTGTTTCCGAAATGATACTGCTGGCTCTGCTTTGTGCTGTTGCAGAGACATTCTGCACATCGAAGGAGATGGAGGAGACGATCGATCGCATCGGTTGCTGTGCTCTCATTCTGCTTGTTTCCGGAAACCTTCTTGAAATGCTTTCCCGTGCGTCTGAAACCGTGAATCGTCTGGCGGCATTTTCACATTTTCTTTTGCCCGCTCTTTTTTCGACAGCCGCAGCCGGAGGCGCGGTCGTTTCTGCCTCTGCGCGCTTTGCAGCAGCCTGGTTTTCAATGGATGCTTTTCTGGCTTTATCCCAACGTATCATTCTCCCGTTGATATACGTGTATTTTGCGCTCTCCGTCAGCCAGAGTCTCTATGAGAACGGCATTCTTCTCTCTGCGCTGCAAATGAGCAAATCGTTAGCCAGCACTGCCCTGACGGTACTTGCCATGGCCTTCGGTGCCTATCTGTCTCTGACCGGTTTGATTGCGGGCAGCTCAGATGCACTGAGCGTAAAAGCTGCCCGTACGCTCCTTTCGCGTTCTCTGCCGGTCGTGGGAGGACTTCTCTCCGATTCGGCCTCGGTTCTCCTTGCAGCAGCGTCCCTTGTCAAAAACTCACTGGGCGTATTCGCCATGATATCCGTGTGCGCACTTTGTATCAGTCCGGTAGCAGCTTTTTCGATTCGGCTCCTGATCTTTAAGGCCGCTGCCTCCGCGGTCGATTGCCTGCCCGGCGCAAAGCTGCCCAAGCTGATTTCTTCAATCGCATCCGTATTCGGTCTGATGCTCAGCTTGATCGGCTGCTGTGCTGCGATTCTGTTCATGTCGATCGTCTCGGGGATCAAAACGGTGAATCTCGCATGAGAGAATGCATACGGGACCTTTGTGTGCTGTCCATCTTCTGCGGGGCCGTCATAAGTCTCTGCCCGGAGGGAGGCGTGAAAAAGATCCTGCAGATCCTTGAAACGGCCGTGCTGCTGGCAGTGATCGTTAATGCCTGCCGTGGCCTGGATCTCAGCTCCTATACAGTCGAGCTTGCGAGATTCCACGAAAAGGAGAGGGAACTTGCAGAAGGAGCAGGGGCGATTTATGATCGATTAGACAGGCTTGTCATAGAAGATGAATACGCCTCATATATTGAAAGGAAAGCAAAAGCCGCAGGCATTTCCCCAATGGATATTGAGATCCGGGCACGTTGGAGCAAGGAAGGACTGTGGATACCCGATTCCTCCCGGATTCATGTTTCTGCCGAAGTGGATATTGAGCAGTTGAAGCAGATCCTTATGGGGGAGTTGGGGATTCCGCCGGAGCGTCAGGAATGGATCAAAGATGAATGACTGGAAAGAGCGGATAAAAAAACTTGCGGTCTTTAAATACCCATTCATGATTCTCCTGATCGGAGTCGTCCTTTTGATGCTTCCCTCGCACCAAGAGGCGGCCTGGGACGGAAACACCGCGGAAAAGGCACTCGAAGAAGTCCTGGCGGTTTCGAGCGGGGTTGGGCGGGTTCGGGTGCTCGTGTCAGACAACGGCGCCGTGGTCGTCTGCGAAGGGGCGGAAAAAGCTGCCGTGAGACTGAATATTCTTCGAGCGATCGGCTCATATACTGGGCTTGGATCGGACAGGATCACAATTCTGGAAATGATGGATCAGCAGGGGAGGTAAACAAAATGAAAAATCGAAAACGGAACATTACCATGATTGCGGTACTCGTCTTTGTCTGTGCCGCCGTAGCGCTTAATTGGTCCTATAACAAACGATGGGGAACACCGGACGCGGAGATGGTTCAGGCGGAGGATGAAGAAATGCTCCTCGCCAATGCGGACTTTGCAAAGAAGGTTCCCGCGAGCGCCGCCGAATACTTTGCGGAGGCACGCTTGACCCGGCAGGTCTCACGGGATGAAGCGCTGCAGCTTTTGCAGACGGCAGCAACGGCAGAAACGGCTTCACAAGAGACAATTGACGGTGCAATGAACGCGATTTCCGCCATGGCAACCACCTCCATGAAAGAGGCACAGATCGAGAATCTATTGATTGCCAAGGACTTTGACGACTGCGTGGTATATATTGGAAACGACACGGTTACGGTTGCGGTGCCGGCGCCCATGGAGGGTCTGACCGAGGAAGCGGTGGCCAGGATTACGGACATCATCTGCAGCGAGACCGAGTACCGGGCGGCTCAGCTAAGCATCATAGAAGTAAGAGCTTAAACGGCTCGCCCAAAACGGAGGATCAATCTTCCGTTTCGGGCGAGTTCTTTTTGATCCTGCTTTTATTTCCGGTTTGCTCTTCCTTTTTTTGTTTTTCCATGATACAATAAAAATGAATAAATCGAGGAGGAGCAGTCATGGGTGAAACATATATTTCCTGCCGGGAAGAAAAGGGCAGCATCAATATTTCGGAAGACGTGATCTCAAGCATGGTTCGTGCTGCGGTCGCTGAGGTTGAAGGCGTGGCAGGTCTTTCCAATACAGCCGGTGCCGAGATCGCGGAGCTGATTGGACTCAAGACGGTTACCAAGGGCGTTAAGGTGCAGTTCAACGATGACAGGATCGTTGTCGACACGATTATCACGGTTCAGTATGGCTGTAAGATCGTGGAAGTCGCACGAAATGTCCAGGAAAAGGTATTGGCGGTCATTCAGTCCACGACCGGCTTTGATAAGGCGGAAGTCAATGTTCACGTTTCCGGCATCGCTTTTGAGAAATAAGAGCGGAGGAAAAACGAGATGACGAGAAAATCGGCCAGAGAGATTGCGGTCCAGCTGTGTTTTGCCGCCGAAGCCAATCACATGGATCCGACCGAACTTCTGGATATCTTTTTCTCCAGAGAGCATTATGATACCCTCGGTTCGGAAGAGGAGCTTTTTCAAGCTTTCCCGGATGAACGGCAGATGGAATATATTCGTCGTTTGACGCTGCTTGTTACAGAGAGAAGAGAAGAGATCGACGAGTATATCGAGCGCTATTCCCGCGGCTGGAAGCCGGAGCGTATTTCCCACACGGCCCTGGCTGTGCTGCGCTGCGCGATCTGTGAGATTCTGTATATGGAGGATGTTCCAAGTGCCGCGGCGATCAACGAAGCGGTAGAGGTCGCCAAGGGCTATGACGACCCGGATACGGTTTCTTTTGTCAACGGCGTGCTGGGCGGTTTCATGCGCGGCGAGTTTCCCGAATCGGGAGAGTCACTGCAGGAGTAAGACGTGGAGAGACAGGTTTTTTCCGTCACAGAACTGAATAATCACATCAAAGGGCTGCTGGAGCTTGATCCGATGCTGCGAAACGTCTGTGTCCGGGGCGAGATCTCCAACTACAAGATCTATTCCTCCGGTCATCACTATTTCACGTTGAAGGACAGCGAGAGCAGCCTGAGCTGTGTCATGTACCGGTACAGCGCGGAAAAGCTGCGTTTTCGCCCGGAGAATGGGATGAAGATCCGCGCCTTTGGAAAAGTGGATGTCTATTCCCGAGACGGTGGATATAAGCTGTATTGCAGCATTCTGGAACCGGAGGGGACAGGTGATCTGCAGATCGCTTTCGAACAGCTTAAAGCCAGGCTTGAGGCGGAAGGCCTCTTTCGTGCAGAGCATAAAAAGAAGCTTCCGCCGTTCCCAGACTCCATCGCGCTTATCACATCTGGTTCCGGCGCGGCCGTACATGATATGATCCGGATCATCGGCCACCGCTGGCCGATGACGAAAGTCCTTGTGATGCCGGTGCGCGTGCAGGGAACAGAGGCTCCTCCAGAGATCGTCGGTGCAATCCGTTATGCAAATGAGTTCCATATAGCCGATCTGATCATTACCGGCCGCGGCGGTGGTTCCATGGAGGATCTCTGGGCTTTTAACGACGAACGTGTAGCGCGCGCGATCTATGCCTCTGAGATCCCTGTCATATCCGCGGTCGGCCACGAGCCGGATGTGTTGATCTCCGACTATGTTGCGGATAGACGCGCGTCCACCCCTTCCAATGCGGCTGAGATTGCTGTCCCTGACTGGCGTGAGATTCGGGACTGCCTGGACTCGTTGGATATTCGTTCCCGTCAGGCGATACACAAAAAGCTTTCCCAAATCAGCCAAAGGCTCGAGAGTCTCAGCACGAAGCGCGTCCTCAACGATCCGACCGTATATATTGACAACCGCCGCCTGGAGCTTGATTACCGTATCGAAAAGCTGAACAGCTGTATGGAGCGTCAGCTGCGCTCAAAAAGGCACATCTTTGAAACAAAGGGCACTGCCTTGGACGCCATGAGTCCGATACGTGTGCTGTCCCGGGGTTATTCGATCACAGAGAATGAACAAGGAGCCGTCGTTCATTCTGTTGACGAGATTTCTCCGGGGGATCCTGTCAAGATCATTTTCCGCGACGGCCAGGCATCCTGCCGTGTTTTAAGTACTGCAAAAGGAGAATAGACAATGTCCTCCAAAAAAATGAGTTTTGAGGAGTCTCTGAATCGCCTGGATGAGATCGTTCGCCATCTTGAAAAAGGTGATCTTCCTTTGAGCGATTCGCTATCCCTGTTTGAAGAGGGAACTGCGCTGTTGAGCGCCTGCAGTAAAATGCTCGACGAGGCCGAGCAGAAGGTTATGAAGCTGCGCAAGGGGCCGGATCGGACGCCGGTCGAGCTTCCGTTTGACGAAGAAGAGACATGACAGCAAACGAGTACAAAGAGCGGATAGACGCTTCTCTGGGCGGGTATTTTGAACTCGGATCGCAGTATTCTCTGCATGGCCTGGCCGACGCCATGCGATACAGCCTTCTTGCCGGCGGAAAACGGATCCGACCCATGCTTGTTCTGGAGTTTTGCCGAATCACAGGCGGGGACCCTGATGCTGCCATGCCTGTCGCCTGCGCGATAGAAATGCTGCACACATACAGTCTTATTCACGATGATCTGCCCTGCATGGATAATGACGATCTGCGCCGCGGCCGTCCGACGAATCATAGGGTTTTCGGTGAGTGCACGGCTACGCTTGCCGGCGACGCGCTTCAGGCGGAGGCATTCGGGACCATCCTGCGTTCCTCTCTTCCCGCGGAGCGCCGGGCCGCCTACGCCGAGCATCTGGCCAATGCCGTCGGGCTGGACGGGATGTGCGGGGGACAATACTTGGATATGCTCGGCGAAGGAAAAATCCTCAACAGGGAAGAGCTTGATGAGATCAACAGTCGGAAAACCGGCGCACTCTTGACAGCAGCCTGTTTGATGGGGGTCTGCGCGGCAGGCGGAACAGCAGAGCAGGAAGAAGCAGCCGCCCGATACGGTGCAGCGCTTGGCGCAGCTTTTCAGATCCGCGACGATATGCTCGATGTGCTCAGCACTGAACAGGAGCTGGGCAAGCCGATCGGTTCCGACCAAAAGGAAAGTAAAAACACCTATATGTCTCTGCTGGGCGAAAAGCAATGCGACGAGACCGTAAAAAAACTGACCGCCTATGCAAAAGACGTTCTTGCCTGCGCTTTTTCGGACACGGATTTTCTATGTGATCTGGCAGATTCCCTCGCCCAGCGACGTACTTGACGGCGCAGCAAAAACAATCGCGGAACGCGCTGAAAGACATGAAGGACGGAGCAATGTATGAAAAAGGTTCGGCTCGACCAGCTTGTTTTTGAATCAGGATTTACCGAAAGCCGGGAACGGGCTAAAACAACGATCATGAGCGGCTTAGTTTTTGTTAACGGTCAGCGTGTTGACAAGCCAGGCACTGCCGTCGATCCGGAAGCAAGAATCGAAGTGCACGGGGAAGCGCTTCCCTATGTTTCCCGAGGCGGGTTCAAGCTGGATAAAGCCCTGAAGGTTTTTCCCGTTGACCCGTCCGGAAAGGTCTGCATCGATTGCGGCGCCTCTACCGGCGGCTTTACCGATGTGCTTCTTCAGCACGGAGCCGCGAAAGTATACGCAGTCGATGTCGGTTACGGTCAGCTCGCCTGGAAGCTGCGGACAGATACCCGTGTTGTGAACCTGGAGCGCTGCAATCTGCGTTACATCAGTTCTGATCAGATCCCGGAACCCCTTGATCTTGCAGTCATGGATGTGTCGTTCATTTCCATCCGGCTTGTCCTCCCTGCCGTAGTCCGGCTTTTAAAACCGGGCGCTGACCTCATCTGTCTCATTAAGCCGCAGTTTGAAGCCGGCAGAGAGGATGTCGGCAAGAAAGGCGTTATCCGTGACGAAGGCGTTCACGAGCGTGTTGTCCGAGGTATTCTGGCATTTGCTCCAGAAGCAGGCCTGAGTGTGCAGGGTCTGGATTACTCTCCGATCAAGGGACCGGAGGGCAATATCGAATACATCTGCCACTTAAAGAAAGGCGTTTTTCCCACCCCGGAGCTTGACGTCTCCGCTGTTGTTTCCGCCTCGCACAAAGCGTTTTAAGGAGAATCAACATGATTGCAATTTGCCCGAATCCCTTTCGCGATAATGAGTTGAGCCTAACAAAGGAACTTTATACGATGTTGGGGGCATCCGGTTTTGAGACTTGGATCTGCCCTGTTTTTGCGGATGAGGAGCCGGATATACTCCCTTCCGATCTGCGCTATCATGCGCTTTCTGAGATCGGAGGAAACTGCAAACTTGCCGTAGTCGTCGGCGGTGATGGCACGATCCTCGCGGTCGTACGTGCCCTGCACGGTCTCTCTGTGCCGCTGCTCGGGATCAACCTTGGCACAAAGGGCTTTATGACGGCGCTTGAGCCGGAAAACAGTCAATATGTCCTGCAGGCTGCCCGAGGCGACATGGGGATCAGCCGCCGCATGATGCTCGATGTGGAACTTCGCCGCAACGGCAAGACCCTGCTGACAGACTATGCGCTGAACGACGCCGTTATCCACGGTTACGGAGAATGCATCCTTTTGACCGCGTCCTGCAGCGGCAAGATCATGACCAGTTTTTCCGGGGATGGGATCATTCTTTCAACGCCAACCGGTTCAACAGGCTACTCCATGTCGGCTGGCGGGCCGATCGTGGAACCGGACGCAGCCAATATTATTCTGAGTCCCATCTGCGCGCATCGCATGGTTTCCCGCTCCTTTGTGCTTGATCCGCAGCGGACCGTAGTGGTCAAGGCTGAGAAACTGCACGGACGTCGAGCATATTTGTCGGTCGATGGGAATTCTATCGCTGACCTTGTCAACGGCGACGAGATTGTGGTGAGACGGTCTCAGCATGAAACATTGATGGCCGATATGGGCTTGAAAACCTTTTATGAAATGGCATTTGAAAAACTAATCTGATGGAGGAAGGACATGAAACCCGGGAGACAGAGCGTTATTATGGAGATCATTTCCGAACGCGATATTGAAACCCAGCATCAACTCCTGCAAGCTTTGGCCGAGCGTGGGGTAAAAACCACGCAGGCGACCCTTTCGCGAGATATCAAAGATATGCGGCTCGTGAAAGAGCTTGGCCCAAAGGGAAACTATAGGTATGTCGCAGCCCGGCTGGACCAGGAAGATTTTGACGAACGCCTGCGCAAGATCTTTAAAGAAAGCGTTATTTCGTTTGATGTAGCGCAGAACCTTGTAGTCATCAAAACGCTTCCCGGTCTCGGGCAAGGGGCCTGCTCGGCTATCGACGCGATGGATATCCGCGGCCTTGTCGGTTCGCTTGCCGGAGACGACACCCTGTTTCTTGCCATGCGTGACAACGAGAGCGCCAACGCTCTGTTTCACGAAATAGAGAGTAATATCTGACTTTTAGAACTACAAGGGATTGTCCATGCTGAACGAACTGCATATCGAGAATATTGCGGTCATCGAAAAAGCCGATATCGACTTTGGATCTGGCCTGAATGTGCTGACAGGCGAAACCGGCGCCGGTAAATCGATCGTGATCGATTCCATCGGCGCGGTACTGGGCGAGCGCGTCAGTCGGGAGCTTGTGCGCCGCGGAGCCGACAAGGCCCAGGTAACAGCCGTTTTTGACGGCGACGCAGCGCTCTCATGGCTGGAGGAAAACGGGATCGAACCAGAGGACGAGCTGATTCTGCAGCGCCGTATTCTCTCGGACGGAAAAAGCAGCTGTCGCGTCTGCGGCACACCGGTCTCCGCCGCCCAGTTGAAAGACCTTGGCAGCCTCCTTATTGATATTCACGGGCAGAACGATGGACGCCAGCTCATGGATGAACGACTTCATCGCGAGTATCTGGACCGCTTCGGCGGCCTTGAAGCGAAGCTCTCCCTTTATCGGAGCGCCTTTTTTTCCTACACGCAGCTGCGAAAAGAAATCGACCGTCTGAGTATGGATGAGATTGAGAAAGCCAGGCTGAACGAGAGCCTGCGCTATCAAATCTCCGAGCTTGAACGCGCTGAATTGAAAACGGGTGAGTTGGACGAGCTTATCTCCCGACGGGATCTGCTGCGAAATTCTGAAAAGCTGACGGATGCTCTGGACGCAGCATTTAACGCTTTATACGGAGGAGAAGAGAACGCGCTTACGTACGCGCAGAACGCGGAGTACTACACCGAGCGTGCCGCCGCGATCGCTTCCGAGCTGCAGGGCGCGGCGAAGAGCCTGCAGGACGCGGTGTTTTCGCTCTCGGATGCCGCAGAGCTTCTGCGTGATTTTCGTGACGGTCTGGATTTCTCCCCCGAGGAATACGATCGTCTGGAGGAGAGAATCGGATTGCTCCACAGGCTGGAGCGCAAATACAGGCGCTCTGCCGACGATCTGAGCGCCTATCTGGATGAGTGCAGGCAGCAGCTGGATGACATTCAATATGCCGATGAACGGATCGAAAAGCTTGGCAGAGAACTGGAAGCTCAGAAAAAAAGCTGTCTCGCGTTGGCGGAAGAACTGAGCAGCGCACGCCGCCGAGTTGCTCTGGAGCTGGAGAAGCGGATCATTTCCGAGCTCGTGCAGCTGAACATGCCCTCTGTTCGCTTTGCCGTTCAGTTTGACCCAGTCGAAGAAGAGCCGGGCTTTGATTCCACCGGCTCAGATCGTATCCGTTTTCTGATGTCTGCCAACGCGGGCGAGGAACTTGGACGGATCAGCCGAATCGCCTCCGGCGGCGAACTCAGCCGGATCATGCTCGCTATGAAGAACGTGTTTGCTGAGAACGACCCGGTCTCTACGCTTGTATTCGACGAGATCGACACCGGCGTTTCGGGGATCGCGGCCCAGCGGGTCGGAGAAAAGCTCTATACTGTTTCGAAGGGCAAGCAGGTCATGTGCGTCACGCATTTGCCACAGATAGCAGCCATGGCCGATCACCACTTCCTTATCGAGAAAGAGGAGCGGAGCGGACGGACCTACACACATGTCCGCCCTCTCGACAGAGAGGGAAGACGGCGTGAACTGGCACGGCTGCACGGCGGTGATCATGTAACGACTACCACGCTGGCTAGCGCGGAAGAACAGCTCGTTTCCGCAGAAGAATTCAAGTTTTCCTGTTCTTGACATTCATTCGATCTTGGGCTATAATCCCATAAGTAAACGCTGAGAAGAGCAGAAGTATCTGTTTTCGACCTGTGCAGAGAGCCCCTGGCCGGTGAAAAGGGGAGAGGGAAAACAGTGAAATACAGCTTGGAGCGGCATACCGAACGCAAAAGTCAGTAGGCTATGACGGGTGCGCCCGATATCGCGCGCGAGTGTTTTACACTCACAGAGGCTTTTCCCGTGAGAGAAAAGCGTTCAGAGGTGGTACCGCAGTTTTGCCCTCTGTCCGAAAGGACAGAGGGCATTTTTGCGAACGAGGACAACAATGGTTTTCTTCGCGATCTCTATCCCAAAGGCGGTATTTTCTCCCGCGTCGCCTCTGTTACGCAAAAACGAAACCCGGCGTCGATCAACACCAGGCCTCGTAAGATTCTTATTTTTCGTTCTGCTCAGTTCCTGTGGGATCTTGAACTTAAAACCGCTGCACTTAGTTTGACAATACACTTGAAGGAGGTGTACGATGGGAGCGAAGGAAAAAGCCACCGCTCTGCATGAGCGTGGATTTAACTGTGCCCAGAGTGTCCTGGGAGCTCTCGGCAACTATACAGGACTTGATGAGGAAACGGCCATGTCTGTTGCCGGCGGATTTGGCGGCGGAGTAAGCTGCGGAGAGATCTGCGGCGCGGCTGCGGGCGCAGTCATGGCGCTCGGGCTTGTATGTCCGTATACGTCGGAAGATCCGCTGGCTCGGGCAAAAGTCCGCAAGCTTTCAGCGGAATTCAATCGTCAGTTTCGGGAATGCTTCGGATGTATCCGCTGTATCGATCTGAAGCGCAACGGCAAGCCCTGTGCCGAATTGATCGAATATGCCGCCGAACTTGCTGAAAAAACAATTCAAGAGGTATTATAAAGGAGTAATTATGGGAATATATGAAGAACTGGTTGCCCGTGGCCTGATTGCCCAGGTGACAAACGAAGAAACTATCCGCGATATGCTCAACAACGGAAAAGCAGTTTTTTACATTGGATTCGACTGTACGGCTGACAGCCTGACCGCCGGTCACTTCATGGCTTTAACGCTCATGAAGCGGCTTCAAATGGCCGGCAACAAGCCCATTGCCCTGATCGGCGATGGAACGACCATGATCGGAGATCCATCCGGACGTACCGATATGCGAAAAATGCTGACAAAAGAGGATATCCAGTATAACGCCGAGTGCTTTAAGCGTCAGATGCAGAATTTCATTGATTTTTCCGATGATAAAGCGTTGATGCTTTACAATTCCGAGTGGCTTGCTCCCCTCAACTACATCGAATTGCTTCGGGAGGTAGGCGCCTGCTTCTCGGTAAACAACATGCTCCGTGCCGAGTGCTACAAACAACGCATGGAGCGGGGACTCAGTTTTCTTGAGTTCAATTACATGATCATGCAGTCCTACGATTTCTACTACATGTTCCAGCACTATGGCTGCAACATGCAGTTCGGCGGCGACGATCAGTGGAGCAACATGCTCGGCGGCACCGAACTCATCCGAAAAAAGCTCGGCAAGGACGCGCATGCCATGACCATCACGCTGTTGACCGATTCGCAGGGAAAAAAGATGGGCAAGACCGCCGGGAACGCCGTCTGGCTCGATCCCAACAAGACCAGCCCATTTGATTTCTACCAGTACTGGCGCAATGTGGACGATGCGGACGTGATGAAATGCATCCGCATGTTGACCTTCCTTCCGCTCGAGCAGATTGAAGAGATGGCAAAGTGGGAGGGAAGCCAGCTCAACCGTGCGAAAGAGATCCTGGCCTTCGAGCTGACGGAAATGGTCCACGGCAAAGAGGAGGCGCTGAAGGCCGAAGCATCCGCAAAGGCGCTCTTCTCCGGTGCAGGGGAAAGCGATCACATGCCGACCACCGAACTGAGTGAAGCCGATCTGAACAACGGGAGCATGGATATTCTGAGTCTTCTTGTTCGGTCGGGACTCTGCTCGACTCGCTCCGATGCCCGCCGCAATGTCCAGCAGGGCGGCGTTATGGTCAATGACGACAAAGTAACCGATATCGCTGCAAGCTTCGACGAGGCGGTGCTCCGCCGCGGGCTCCTTCTGCGTCGCGGCAAAAAGAATTTCCAAAAGATCCTGTTGAAATAAATGAGCAGAGGGCTTTCGATCCGAAAAGCCCTCTGTTTTTATCCATTCTTTATGGAGCCCGGCGTAAATAGATCAGATTACTGAACGCATATGAGCTGCTTTCTTTTGTATACCGCTCATATTCTTCTCGATTGATATAGTATTCCCGCCCCCAGGAAGATATACGGATCCATTGTTCATCGATCCCGGTCGCGGTCACGTAATGGCCCTTCGTGGCCGTTGCTCTGCGAAGGGAGCCTTCTGCTGATCGCGTATAGAAAGGGAGACGATCATTTCTCCAAAATGCTGGGAAATTTGGTCCGACCGAAAGGATGACCGGCAAATCAAAGGCGAGCATCTTTTCCACGCGCTCCCAGAGCTTCGAACCTGACATCATCCAAACTGCCCGATAGGGAAGAGCGCGTTCATGCAGCAGACGATTCATGCCGAGGGTTAAGGCGAGCCCGTTTATCCCGAATGGCGGGAAAAGAGGGAAAAACCGATGGCAAAGCTCCGTCAATGCCGTGTTATACTCGGGGAGCGGGATTGGTCCGTCCTGTGAGCGCCGCTCAAGATACAACACGGTATCCAGCGCAGCGACCGGTCCGCAGCCGCATTTGCGGATCGTGGGACTGTCCGAGCGCATCTGATTTCCACCATAACTGAGGCGGATCCCGTCTGAAACGCACGGATAAGGCTTATTCAAAACAACCATTTTCTATCCTCAAAAGAATCGGCGCCGCATAGAGTAGCGGCGCCGACAGGGAAACCTTATTTTGCCAAGACTTTCTTGAGGCGGGCATAGCGGGGAAGGGAATCCTCCAAGGGCAGGACAGGCTCGCCCTGAATCAAAGGCAAAACGTAATCGACGAATTCGGACTTCAAGCCGTTCTGATCCTCGTTGATCCACTCCATCGGGACCTTCTTTTCAAAGTTCGCAACAGAGGAAAGGGGGAGCAGCTCAAACTTGCAGGTATATTTTCCGTCAATATATTCACGCTTGAATGCGACCATTTTGCCTGTAACGCCCTTGACCGCCTGCTGAACAGCCTCTTTGCCGGCGCTGCAAGCCTCGTTGACATCGGTCAAAGAGGCGAGGTGGGAACCGCAGCGCTGAAGCAAACTGAGCTCGATCCCGCGGACTTTCGCGCCGGTATGCTCCTTTACGACATTGGCCAGATGACTGGCGAGACCACCAAGCTGCGCATGGCCGAAACCGTCAGTGGCAGAGGTCTTCGCCTCGGAGACGAAACTGCCGTCGGCGTAATGGATGCCCTCGGATACGGCAACGAATACCTTGCCGTTATTAGCCTTGCTCACCTTGTCAACATCGGCAAGGAATTTATCCATGTCAAAGTCAGTCTCGGGGAGATAGATCAGATCCGGGCCGGATCCATACACTGTGGCCAGAACGGAACTGGCGGCAAGCCATCCGGCGTGACGGCCCATGATCTCCACGATGGTTACCATCGGGGTATCGTAAACGCAGGCATCCTTGTGGATCTCCATGCAGGAGGTCGCGATATACTTTGCCGCACTGGCAAAACCGGGGCAGTGGTCAGTGCCGTACAAATCGTTGTCGATCGTTTTGGGAACACCCATCACGCGGCACTCATAGCCGACGGATTCCATGTAACGGCTGATCTTGTTGCAGGTATCCATCGAGTCGTTGCCGCCATTATAGAAGAAATAGCGGACGTTATACTTTTTGAAAATTTCCAGGATGCGCTTGTAATCGGTGTCATCGGCTTCGGGATCGGCAATCTTATAGCGGCAGGAACCAAGCTCGGAAGAAGGGGTGTGAAGAAGCAGCTCAAGCTCTTTCGGGTCCTCTTCATCCATAACATACAGCTTGTCCTCGAGGACGCCCTTGATGCCATGAGCGGCGCCGTAAACTTTTGTGATCTCCTCAGAATCCAGAGCCGCGCGGATCACGCCGTAGGCACTGGCGTTGATAACGGCAGTGGGGCCGCCCGACTGTCCGAAAATGCACGAACCGATTAGTTTTTCACTCATTTGGAAGAAGCCTCCACGTTCATAAAAAATTTTGCGTTTTGTGAAATGTGTGTCTTGATTATAAGGCTTTTTGAGCATATAATATAAAAGTAAATTTGTAAATAGTAGAAAGCAACAAAATTTTAGATTTTTTAAAAGGAGAGTATAAAAATGCCTCTTGTCAGCACAAAAGAAATGTTTGCGAAGGCCTATGACGGCGGTTATGCCATCGGCGCGTTCAACGTCAATAATATGGAGATCGTCCAGGGCATCACGGAAGCAGCCGGCGAATTGAAGAGCCCGGTTATCCTTCAAGTCTCTAAAGGCGCCCGCTCCTACGCCAATCATACTTACCTGGTCAAGCTGGTGGAAGCCGCGGTCATCGAAAACCCGGAGATTCCCATTGCGCTGCATCTGGATCACGGCGACACCTTTGAGCTCTGCAAATCCTGCATCGACGGCGGTTTTACATCTGTTATGATCGATGCTTCCTCTAAGTCTTTTGAGGACAACATCGCGCTCACGCGTCAAGTCGTCGAATATGCCCATGATCACGGCGTCGTTGTTGAAGCTGAGCTCGGTACGCTGGCCGGCGTGGAGGATGAGGTCTCCGTTGAACACGGCCATGAAAGCTATACCCGTCCGGAAGAAGTGGAAGAGTTCGTCTCCCGTACCGGCTGCGACTCTCTTGCGATCGCTATCGGGACCTCTCACGGCGCCTATAAGTTCAAGGCGTCTCAGTGCACACGCAATGCGGACGGCGTTCTGGTTCCGCCTCCGCTGCGTTTCGACGTGCTGCGTGAATGCATCAAGCGCCTGCCCGGTTTCCCGATTGTGCTGCACGGTTCTTCCTCCGTCCCGCAGGAGTTCGTGAAGATGGTCAACCAGTACGGCGGCAACATGCCCGACGCAATCGGCATTCCCGAGGATCAGCTGCGGGAAGCGGCCAAGCTTGCCGTTTGCAAGATCAACATCGACTCGGATATCCGTCTGGCCATGACCGGCAACATCCGCAAGTACTTCGCCGAACATCCCGATCACTTCGATCCGCGTCAGTATCTGAAGCCCGCTCGTCAGGCTGTCAAGGATATGGTTGCGCACAAGATCGTTTATGTTCTTGGATCCGACGGGAAGGCCTGACCTCTTCTGATTCTTTTCCAAATCGCCGATCGATACATTAGACAGAAAACTGGAGGTGGCAGAGTTGAGCAGATTTACTGACCGGATTCCCTCGTTTCTGAAAAACTCCAGCAAAGAAACGGGTAAGGTCGATAAGATTCTGGTCATTCGGTTGATTATCGCGGCCGTTTTGCTTGCTGTTGCTGTTATTGTGCAGATGCCCGCTGTTGTGCGCTATGTTTTGCTGGCGCTTTCTCTGATCATCGCGGGGATCGACCTGGCGGTGAACGCCATTGAATCCATAGAGGCCGGGGATTACTTTGCCTCCTCTCTGCTTGTGCTTGTAACGGCGATTATTGCTTTCTGCATTGCGTTTCCCGTTGAGGCTGCCGCGCTTGTTCTTGTATATCAGCTTGGTTTACTTGTCGTCGACTATGTGGACAAGCGAAGCAGGAAGGCTTCTCTTGAGCTTCTCGGTGACCAGGAGGATGAAGTCATCGCACGGGTTCATGAGCGCATAGGCCAAGAGGATGCAACGAAACTGAGGCTTGCCGGCACCGTAGAAAAAAGTGCTTCTTCCGTCTTGAAAATCACCATGATCTTTGCCGTCGTGTGCGCGATCGGGCTTCTTTTCCTCGGTGATTTCAGCATTCGCACCTCTCTGCATCGGGCGCTGATGATCCTGATCGTTTGTACGCCTTTCTCCGTCGTTGCGGCCATGCCGCTTACCGCTATCTATGGCCTGTGCTTCAGCGCCCAGCAGGGGGTCCTGTTCAATAAGGCGGAAACCATGGAGGATACGGCTGAGGTCAGCACGGTCGTTTTTGACAAGGCCGGCATCTTTTCTCAGGACAAGCCGCGCGTGCTCTCAGTCCAGTCCAATATTCTGGATAACCGCACCTTTATGAATTTTGCCGCGCATGCCGTTTATTATTCCGAGCAGCCGTTTGCGCAAGCCATTTCATCTGCGTACGGTACGGAGTATAAGCTGGATGTAATCAGCGATTTTCAGGAGATCCCCGGAAACGGCGTTGAGCTTCAGATTGCCGGTAATCCGGTCATTCTCGCTACGCCGTCCGTGTTTGCCCTACGCGGGATTCGTATCCCACAGGACGCGCAAACGGACGGCCAGGCCTATTATATGACGGTCGCCAATCGTTATGTTGGACGCATTCTTATTTCGGACGCGGTAAATGCCGAAGCTCGTGATCTTCCGGAAAGCATGGTAGAAAGCGGAGTACGCCAGTGTATTCTTCTCACGGAAGAGGGGAGCGAGGAAAGCCAGCGTCTGGGTGATCTGCTCGGTTTCCATGAAGTATACAGCGAGTGTGACACGGAAAAGAAACTGCGTGTCCTTTCCGATCTTTCCGGGGAGCAAAATAAGCTTGCCTATATCTATGCCAACGGTTTCGAGGCACACAGCGCGGCAGACGTGGATATCCGCGTCAGCAAGAGATCAAAATTCGCCGACGCTCTTGTACATCCCGATCAGATCTCCAATCTGCCGTTCGCCGTTCGCATCTGCAAACGCATGTGCGATATCGCAAAAGAAAACGCCGTCTTTGCCATTGCGGTGAAAGCCATCTTGATTTTCCTCAGCATGATAGGGTACAGCAACCTCTGGTTTGTCATGTTTGTCGATATGGCCGCAGCGGTTGCGACGCAGCTTCACGCGAGCCGTATAACGCAGGAATCACTGATAGCCAGAATTAAAAACCGCTGATTATACGCAGCAAAAAGATACGGCCCAAATGATGGGGCCGTATCTTTTTGCTTGACAGACGCAAGAAAGGGGATTATAATGAAATTGTCCTCTAAGTTCGCATAATATAAATTAAACGAACTTACGAGGGGGTATCCAACAAGTGGAGGGCTTTGAAATGAATCTGGATCAAATCACCGATGCGCCGGACATTCTGATGGAGTTTCTCGAATATCACTCCACCGTACGCGGACATTCCGATAAAACGATTGCCGGATACTATCTTGATTTGAAAATCCTTTTTCGTTTTATCAAGCGGCGGCGTAAACTTGTTCCGTTGGATATGCCGTTTAGTGAAATCGATATCTCGGATGTTGATCTGGATTTCATTAAAAGCATTCGTATTGAAGAACTTTATCGTTATCAGTCGTTTTCACCCGAGCGGATGCATTCCAGCAACGCCCTGTCCGCTGCCAGCCGCTGCAGACGAACATCCTCCGTGAAATCCTTCTTCAACTACCTTTGCACCAAGCGCCATTTGCTAGACTATAATATTTGTCAAGAACTTGACATGCCGAAACGTCAAGCCTCTTTGCCCAGATACCTGGAAGAAACGGAATGTGATCGGCTGCTTTCGGCGTGCGACGGCCCGTTCGCGCTGCGTGACTACTGTATCTTAATGCTGTTTCTCTCGTGCGGACTTCGGATCTCGGAGCTTGTTTCGCTTAATATAACCGATGTATACGATGATCATGTCCGTGTTCTTGGTAAAGGCAATAAAGAACGTGTGGTATACTTTGCGGAAGGCTGCCGTGAAGCCATCGACGATTACCTCGCTGTGCGTGATTCCCAGAGCATAAAGCCCGCTGATAGAATGGCGCTTTTTATCAGCCGTGATCACTGCCGAATCAGCGTCCGTGGCGTACAGAAAATGGTCGATAAAAAACTCCTTATAGCCGGACTGGACAGCCGTCGCTTCTCCCCGCATAAGCTTCGCCATACAGCGGCGACACTGATGCTGAAAAACGGTGTTGACACCCGTGCTCTACAGGAGGTCCTCGGACACAGTAATCTGAATACGACCCAGATCTACACACATTTGGATAACGCCGCTCTGCACGAAGCTGCGAGGGCCAACCCGATTGGGCGCAAGACCAAAGCGAAGCCAGAATAGCACGCTAAAAAGTTCCTGTATTTATATAATTCAGATAAATACAGGAACTTTTTATCCATTTATTGCTGACAAATCTTTTTTCCGCCCAGGACAGCGGCAATTGCCTCACCGATGGAACATGCCGGGATCAGCTTAAGTGTCTTCGGGACCTGCAGTTCGATTCCATCCTGCCTGGGGACAACACAGCGTTCAAAGCCGAGACGCGAAATTTCAGACAGACGATGATTCATGGCGTTCACGCTGCGTAATTCACCGGACAGCCCCACTTCTCCAATGGCCGCGAGATCAATACCGAGCGGTCTGTCCAGAAAACTCGACGCGACAGCGAGAACGGTAGCCAGATCCGCGGCCGGCTCATCCAGTTCAAGGCCGCCGACAACATTGATATAGGCGTCGCAGTTTCCCACCGGTATGCCGCCGCGTTTCTCCAGGACGGCAAGCAGCATGGCGGCGCGGTTATAATCGATGCCGTTGCTGCGGCGGGAAGCGTTGTAGCCGGAGGGACTCACAAGTGCCTGGATCTCCGCGAGCAGGGGCCGCGTACCTTCCATGATACAGGCGACGCAAGTGCCCGGGCTGTTTTCCGGTCTACCGGACAAAAGCATCTCGGAAGGATTTTCTACACAGCGAAGGCCGTCCTCGCTCATTTCAAAAACCCCGATCTCGTTTGTGGAGCCAAAACGGTTCTTTACAGCGCGCAGGATGCGGAAACTCGTATTGCGTTCACCCTCGAAATACAGGACGCAGTCGACCATGTGTTCCAAGACCTTTGGCCCGGCGATGCTGCCTTCTTTGTTAATATGGCCGACCACGAACATGGTCAGGCCATTTTCTTTTGTTGCGCGCATAAGTCGCATGGTGCACTCTCGGACCTGGCTGACACTGCCTGGCACCGATGCTACCTCGCTGTCCGACATGGTCTGTATCGAATCCACGATCACGATATCGGGCTGGAGATCATTAACTGCAGAGAGAATCGTGTCGATGTCCGTTTCTGCCAGCACATACAAAGCTTCGTTTTCGACTCTCAAGCGGTTGGCTCGCAGTTTGAGCTGCCGCTCGCTTTCTTCACCGCTCACATAGAGGATCGAACGATCACGCAAAGCCTTTCCACACATCTGAAGCAGCAGCGTGGATTTTCCGATCCCCGGTGCGCCGCCGACGAGATTCAATGAACCGATCACCGCACCGCCGCCCAGGACACGGTCAAATTCCGTGATTCCGGTCAGAAAACGAATCTCCGCACTGGAATCAAGCTCTGCGATCCGCTTCGGCTGAGCCGCGCCTGTCGGGGAAAAGCCGCCCGTACCAGCAGACTTTTTTCTGTCCGCCCGTATCTCCTGCAGCGTATTCCAAGCGCCGCATGCTGGGCACTTCCCTGCCCAGTTGCTCGTTTCATTGCCGCACTCGCTGCAGCAAAAGATCGTCTTTTGTTTCGTTGCCATTTTTTTCTCCCTGTATTAAACGGATACTTCTCTTGAAACAAACTGAAGATAAGAGACCAGCAGAACAGACGCCAGCGATGTCTGAAAGGAATCGTTTGTCAGCTGGTCCAGATCGGTGATGTTTGACATAAAGCCGCACTCTGCCAGTATTCCCGGACAGGAGATATGCGTGAGAATATACAGGCTCTTGGAAGCCGGGCCGGCAAGCCGGCGGTTTCCCGGCTGTAAAAATGTGACGATGTTCCGCTGCGTGTTCTCACCCAGCATTCTGCTTTTTTCACCGGGCGCATACAGGATCTCTGCGCCGGACGGTTGGCTCGTAGGGTAGAAATTCTGGTGAATACTGATAAGAATGCCGTTTGGCACGCTGTTTATCAGTTCGGTCCTCTGAACAAGATCGTCGTGCTCACTGTACTTGCTGTAGTCTTTGCTCGCTCCGTCGTCCTCGCGCGTCATAACCGTCCGGATTCCCAAAAACTCCGCGAGCATACGCAGTTTCTGTCCAATTGACAGATTAATATCGCTCTCCTTGACGCCGTTGAACGCGATCGCGCCGCCGTCGACCCCGCCATGCCCGGGATCGATCACAAGGCTGGGCGTCGAATCCAGTTGCATAGCTGGATGAAATCTGTAACCCCGGACTGTCAGTACAAGCAGGACCGCCGCAATCAGAAAGCAAAGGAACAAAAACATGGAAAAGAGTTTTCCGCTACGGTATAGAATAATCATTCCGCCACCCGGCCCCCTGTCTTATTATTATATCCGTAAGGAAAAGGCAAGTCAATGAGAGCTCTTTAAAACAGAATACAGATCAAGCCGCCGCAGCCTTCATTGATAATACGCTGAAGCGTGAGCTGAAGCTTGTTTCTGGCCCGTTCCGGCATGGCCTGAATCTTTGCGCTCAAGCCTTCCTCCGCGATTACGTTCAGAGACTTACCGAAAATATTGGATTCCCAGATCCGGTTGACGTCTCCGTCAAATCCCTGTAAAAGGAAGTTGATGATATCCTCCGAGGCGGTCTCTCCTCCAATGGCGGGCGAAACCTCTGTCTCCACATTCGTCATGAACATATGGAGTACGGGAGCGTTTGCCTTGAGTCTGACAGTGTATTTACCCCCCTGGCGAACGATCTGCGGCTCCTCCAGCGTCATCTGATCGGCCATCGGCATGACGACGCCATAACCGGACTCGCGGACGGATCGCAGCGCCGCAGCAAGTCGGTCGTAGTCTGTCTTGATCCGGCTCATCTCCGAAAGCATATCGATGAGATCGGCGTCGTTTCGGATACAAAGCCCCGTCTCTTCGCTGAGCGTCTGATAATACAGTTCACGGGGAAGCTGTACGTCAAACGAGCAGCTCCCGTTTCCGAGATCGGTGGTAAGGGCTCTGACCTGGCTGATTTTTTCGCTCTCCAAAAGTCTTTCAATCGCTTTGCGGGCATCCTTAAGAACGGCTGTGTTTTCAAAAACCTGCAAAAGATTTCTGTACAGCTCCAGTTTCAAAGGCGCCAAATCGGACAATGCTGAAAGCCATTCCGGCAAATAGAACCCGATCGAGCAGAGCGGGAACTCCTGGAGCACGGAATACAGGATTTCCTGTATATCACTTTCGGAGAGCGTCAGGCAATTGACGCGGAGGCATTCCACGTCGTAGCGGCTTGAGATCATCTCAGCAGTACGCAGCGCGCACTCTGCCTGCGGATCCACGCAATTCAGCAAAACTACAAAGGGCTTTCCAATGCTTTTCAATTCTTTGATTGCGCGCTCTTCCGCTTCTACATAGTTATCCCTGTCAATATCGCAGATCGTCCCGTCGGTCGTCACAACGATCCCAATGGTGGAATGCTCCGAGATGACCTTGTGTGTCCCCTTCTCCGCTGCTTCCGACAGACTGACCTCATGATCGTACCAGGGCGTCGTGACCAGGCGCTCCTGTTCTTCCTCATACTGGCCGCTTGCGCCGTTCACCATGTATCCAACGCAGTCGACAAGGCGTACCGAGAGTTCCGTGTCCGGGTCAAGCTTTATCGTCACAGCCTCTTCAGGGACGAATTTCGGCTCGGCGGTCATAATGGTCCGTCCGGATCCGCTCTGTGGCAGTTCGTCTTTCGCGCGCTCCCGCATATAGGCGTCGTCGATCTGCGGGATCACCATCGTTTCCATAAAGCGTTTGATAAAAGTAGATTTGCCTGTGCGCACGGGTCCTACAACGCCAAGCATAAAAGCGCCTCCCGTACGGACCGCTATGTCGCGATAGATGTTGGAATCCGTCATAAAAATGCCTCCGCTCTCATGATCTCGTTTGTTCGAGTGTATGAAAAGCGGAGGCAGCTTATGCCGCAGGCGTGTACTCAGATAAAGGAAATCAGCGCGTGATGACGGGAAGAAACGCTGAACGACACATCTGGGAATGCGCGTCCAAGTTTTTCAGCCAAGACAGGTATCACAGGGTTTTCGGTACAGAAGTGATCAGCGTCGATCAAATTGATCCCCATGCGCGCAGCGTCCAGAAACTGATGATACTTGACATCGGCAGTCACATAGGTATCGCAGCCTTTTTCAACGGCAGCGTACAAAGCGTCACCGCCGGCGCCGCCCATAACCGCAAGGCGATAGACTTCTTTTCCTGCATCTACATACCGCAAACCATTCACCTTCAGGACAGATTTGCAGCGCTGCAGAAAGCTGATCATCGGCATCGGCTCAGGGAGTGTTCCGATCCGACCGCAGCCGTCGGCATCCAACGGAGTTTCGGAGGAAGCACCCAAAATGTCGATCAAAACATCATTGACGCCACCGGATGAAATATCCAGATTTGTGTGCATGCAGATCGCAGCAATTCCATTCTCCGCCATGCGCAGAACACGATCGTCGTTATTCATATCCGAAACGCTTCCGAGTTTATGAAAGATGATCGGATGATGGGAAATGATCAGCTGCGCGCATTCTTCGATCGCCTCCCCGATCACCTCGTCGGTGATGTCCAGCGCCAGAAGAGCCTTGGTGATGCTCGCCCCGCGGCGCCCGATCAGAAGACCGGAGTTGTCAAAATCCATCTGCAGCTCCAGGGGTGCCAAATCACACAGAAAGGCAAAGATCTGCTCAAGTGTCGTCATACGAACTCATCTCCTCCAGTTGTGTCAGGACCGTCCGAAGGACTGCATACCGTCCGCTCGCTTCCCTGTCAGCCGCTTCCTCAAGGCCGCGCAGCACGCGCCGAAAACGTGTCGTCTCCTGCCGTACAAGATCTTGAAACAGTCTGTGCTGCCGTAGCATCGAGCAGGCGCCCGTAAACAATTCCGCCTCATTCAAGCGGTCACTGCCGCCAAAACGGGCAACCAAAACCGAATAAAGGTTCCCGGCATCCTTGACGATGTCCTCTTCCTCTATGAAAAACTCATTATGAATCAGCCAGTAACGCAGGACTTCAGCGTGCGTCATCGGCTGAAGGACCAGCGTATAGCAACTGTCCATGCACCATTCCGCCCGGTCCAGTATACCGCAGATCGTATCCCCGCCCATTCCGGCGATCACGATCGTATCGATCGAATCCGGTTCGCATTTATCCAAGCCATCACAGAGACGGAACGAGATCCGTCCCTCAAGCCCGGCTGCCCGTGCGGAATGGACAGCCGCCCGAAGCGGTCCCTCTTTGATATCCGAGGCGAAAACGCTGCCCGGATAACCCCGTCGAAGCAGTTCGATGGGCAAATAGCCGTGATCGGTCCCGACGTCGATGACCCCTTTACCGAACGGTATATGAGAAGCAATGCAGAGAAGTCTATTGTTCATAACAAAAAAGAAAGCCGGAGGGACCGGCTTTAAAGGTTCAGACGGTTTCGAGGAACTTTTTCAAGTATTCAAGGAATTCATCCGGGTCCACACCATGAGCGGCACAAGCCTGCTCAACGGTTTCTCCGCTAGCCATTGCGCACCCGATACAGTGCATCCCGATTTCCATGAAAGCCGGCATGGCTTCGGGACAGTTCTCTACGATTTCCCCAATCATGGTATCTCGCGTGATTTCCATGCTCAATCTCCTTCCGCATAAATAGCAAGTGGGGCGCATACGCGCCCCACGTTTTTTCAGATTGCTCAGCCCTGAGCTCTCATCTTGGCAAAGCACTCGCTGCAGTAAACCGGGCGGTCAGACTTGGGCTCAAAGGGAACCTTCGCCTCGCCGCCACAGGCAGCACAGACAGCGGTAAAGAACTCACGGGGGCCACGGGCAGCGTTCTTGCGCGCATCACGGCAGGCCTTGCAGCGCTGGGGCTCATTCTGGAAGCCGCGCTCTGCATAGAACTCCTGCTCACCGGCAGTGAACACGAACTCGTTGCCACACTCTTTGCATTTCAAGGTCTTGTCTTCGTATTGCATTTCGAATCCTCTCTTTGATTGTTGCCTTTATCGGCTTGTATTTGCGATCAGCTTTTAACTGATTTCGCCAAAAATGGGGTTCCGCGCCAGCTTGCGCCGAATTCGCTGCACAGCGTTATCGATCGATTTCTCCTCTTTCCCGAGGTGCGCGGCAATCTCCCTGTATGAGTATCCTTCCCGATACAGAGAAAGCACCTGTTTTTCCATTCTCGACAGACACTGCGCCAATTCGGAATAAAGTTCTTCCGTTCTCTCTCTGGCCAGAACCAACTCCTCGGGATTACAGAGGAGTGCGTCCGGTATTGCCGATAACTGCATAGGAGAGTCTTCCGAGAGCTGCTCAAGGGAAACGCCGTTGTTGAGCGGGAGATGCTTTAACCGAGATGCGGATTTGATGGCGGAATACAGACGCATACGAACACAGTGCTCGGCAAAAGTCCGAAAACTTGTGCCATCGGAGAAATCGAACTGGCGGATCGCCGCAAGCAGGCCGATCATCCCCTCCTGGATCAGATCCTCACTGTCTCCCCCCGCCAGAAAAAGCGGCCGGGCGCAGCTTCGAACAAGGCGCATATACCGTTCGACCAACGCCTCCTCAGCCTCACGGTCGCCGGACAATGCAAGATTCAAGAGCACAGAATCGTTTTCAGCTGTATATTCCATCATATAACAAAAAATATTTGCCAAAAATCTAATGACATTATACAACAAGCTTGTTCAATGTCAATAGATATTCCTTAAAATGTTAAAACTTTTTGAACGACAATTAGAGGCCAAATCAAAGCGGGATCTCCTGCTGTCCGATATAGGCAATACCGAGGTGTGCATAGGCCTTTTTTGTTACACAGCGCCCCCGCGGGGTTCTGGTCAGAAAGCCCATCTGAAGCAGATAGGGCTCATAGACGTCTTCCAGCGTGACCGCTTCCTCATTAATCGTCGCAGCCAGCGTATCCAGCCCGACAGGACCGCCATGATAGAATTCTATAATGCTGCGCAGCATTCTGCGGTCCAGTGAGTCGAGCCCGAGCTTGTCCACCTCCAGGCTCGAAAGAGCGGCATCGGCAACCTCGCGTGTGATGACGCCGTCCGAGCGTACCTGAGCAAAATCACGGACGCGGCGCAGGAGCCGGTTTGCGATACGCGGCGTTCCGCGGGAGCGGGAGGCGATCTCATAGGCGCCTTCGGCTTCAATATCCACACCGAGAATACCCGCCGAACGGGTTACAATCCGTTTCAGTTCTTCCGGAGTATAGAGCTCCAGCCTCAGCGTGACGCCAAAACGATCGCGCAGCGGAGCAGTCAACTGTCCCGAGCGGGTCGTGGCGCCGATGAGCGTAAAATGTGGAAGCTCAAGATGGATAGAGTTTGCGGAGGGACCTTTGCCCAAAATGATGTCGATGGCAAAGTCCTCCATGGCCGGATACAGAATCTCCTCATAGGCGCGGTTCAAACGATGGATCTCATCGACAAAAAGGATATCCCCTTCGTTCAGATTGGTCAGCATGGCGACGAGATCTCCCGGTTTCTCAATCGCAGGGCCGGATGTGATGCGCATATTAACGCCCATCTCATGGGCGATTACGGCGGCAAGAGTTGTCTTGCCGAGGCCCGGAGGACCATGGAGCAAAACATGGTCAAGCGATTCTCCACGCATTTTTGCCGCATTTATGAAGATTTCCAGGTTTCCTTTCGCCTTTTCCTGACCAATATACTCCGTTAAACTGCGCGGACGCAGAGAGCCTTCGTTTGTATCCTCAGGCAGGCTCGAGGCCCTTGTGATGACCTCATCATTGTCATTATCGGAAAAACTGATGCTCATGCTTTTCTCCTGTTAACGCACCATCTGTTTGAGAACGGCTCTAATGATCTGCTCGGTGTTCATGGATGTCGTATCCAGTGTTTTCAGTACGGACGATATCTCCGTACTGCTGTAGCCGAGCACAGACAAGGCCGCCACGGCTTCGCCGAGGTTTTCGCCTGATTTTGGTGATGTCGAGACCGGCAAAGAGTCGGAACCGGCCGGTTCGATCTCCTTACCGATTTTGTCTTTCAATTCCAGGATGACGCGCTGGGCGATTTTTTTGCCGATCCCCGGCGCTACGGTCAGTGCTTTCACATCATTGTTCATGACCGCGAGTGCAAGCGCGCCGGGCGAGCTGTAAGAGAGGATGGAGAGCGCCGCCTTTGGCCCGATCCCGGAAACAGAAACCAACATCTCAAAACAGTTTTTTTCGTTTTTTTCGGCAAAGCCGAACAAATCAAAGTTGTTCTCCCCGATTGACTCGGCGATATACAGCTTTGCCCGCTCCCCTGTTCGGAGCCTGGACATGGTGTTGCCGGTCGCATTGAGTGCAAAGCCGATCCCGCCGCAGTCCAACACAACGAGATTCTGATCGAACTCTGTAACGATCCCCTCTAAATGGTAGAACATTCGTCCCTGTCTCCTTTGAATAAAAGCGAAGTGGAACTGCGTGCATGGCAAAGGGCAAGCGCGACAGCATCCGCCGCGTCGTCCGGTTTCGGAGCGGCAGACAGGCCGCAGATGCGCTTCACCATATCCATGACCTGTGCCTTTTCGGCGCGGCCATAGCCGACGACAGCCTGCTTGACTTGAAGCGGCGTATACTCAAAGATGCTTACACCGGCCGTCTGGCAGGCGAGAAGAATCACGCCCCGTCCGTGTGCGACCGCTATCCCGGTGGTGATATTGGTATTGAAAAACAACTCTTCGATGGAAACGGCTTCCGGCTTATAGAGCTCCAGGAGCTGCCCCATATCTGTGTAGATCTGCGAAAGACGGCTCGCCAGACTGACATGGGCGGGCGTTGTGATCACACCGCACTGGACCAGCTTCTGTTTGTTTTTTTCCGAATCCACAATACCGAAGCCGATCGTGGCGATACCGGGATCGATCCCCATTATTCTCATAGCATCACATCCGTCCTGTATTCTACCATATTCCCCGTTTGATAGCAACACCAAAGAAAAAACCGGTACTGTGTACCGGTTTTTTATGCTCTCGGATGTGTCCGTTTGTAGGTGTCTTTCAGCTGTTTTTTTACAAGCTGTGAATAGATTTGTGTGGAGGAAACATCGGCATGGCCGAGCATCTCCTGTATGGCATGAATATCCGCCCCGTTCTCAAGCAGATGAGCTGCGAAGGAATGTCGCAGTGTATGGGGTGTGATATCTTTCTCAATATTGGCCTTCTTCTGATAATGCTTAATGATTTTCCAAAAGCCCTGCCGGCTCATACGCTCGCCGCCGATATTCACAAACAGCGTCGGATCAGAGGGATCAGCCAGCATCTGCGGTCGGACAAGGTGGATATAATCATCCAGTGCTTTCACCGCAGCAGGATAAATAGGAACAATGCGCTCCTTGTTTCTGCCGTGGCAGCGAACAACAGCCGCCGTAAGATTGACGTCCCCCACATTGAGGTCGATCAACTCGGTAACACGCATTCCCGTTGCGTACAGCAGTTCCAGCATGGCCTTGTCGCGATAGCCTTTGGCATCAATACATTTCGGCTGTTCAAGGAGCAGATTGACCTCCTGACTTGTCAGGATCTGTGGGAGCTTCGGGACATTCTTCTCGGTTGTAAGTTTTGTAGCCGGGCTATGCTTGACGATCTGATGAATACCAAGATAGGAATACAGGTTTTTAATGGACGCGATACTGCGCGATACTGTTGCAACCGATTTCCCGCTGTCCCGCAGGTGCTGGATATATTCCTCCAGATCCTCTTCCGTGGCGGAAACGATATCGGTTCCGGAATGCGTCTCCAGATATTCAGCCAACTGACGTATATCCCTCATGTATGAGCTGAGGGTATTCGACGAGGCATTCTTTTCATTTTTAAGATAATCTTCAAAAATGGCCAGGCACTCCTGGTTTTGCACGGCGAACGCCTCTCTCTCTGCACGCTTTGATAATTCTCACGATTTACATAACGGACGATTCAATAACAATATATTACAAAGTGGTGCAGAAATCAAGAGATTTTTTAAGATTTTTTTGTTTATGTCAACTCTCGTAACTTTTCGTTTCTAGAAATTGTGTTTTTCTTAAGTTTTGCTTAATCTGATATCTATATCTTGTGTTTATCTATCAGAAAAACACAAGTTCATACAGAAAAGCATTTCAACTCTTAGGGCGGCCTCGATTCTGCTGCGGAAAAGTCTTTTGATTCTTTCTTTTCTTTACACTATTTCCAAGGAAGACACTCCCGACAAGAGCACCGGAAAAGCTTAAAGAAACCAAGCTGAGTATAGAGTCGGACGAAAGCCCTTTCTGATCGATCAGAAGTCCGCACAGAAGGAGCGGTCCAACGAGGATGGCAGCACAGAGCAGACCACCGAGGAACGGGTTTAGCTTTATTTTTCCCGCCTGCCTTCCTGCAGAACAAGCTGCAAGGAAACTCAGAGCCGAGCTGAGCCAGGCAAGCATTCTTTCCGAGGCCATTGTCCGACTCAGGACAAAACTGAAAAGAACGAGAAAAACAACGGCTGTTGCGAGCCAGGCAAGCCAAACTCTTTTCCAAAAGAGCAGTCCCATTTTTACCGGATTAGCCAGCTCAGACATAATGGAATCCCCCCGCTTGTAATGAAATCTGTACAGTCTATTACAAGTGGGGGGCGCTTATTCATTCTATCGTTTATCTACGTTTCTTTGAAGCCTCTTCCGCTTCCATTTTGGCCGTGGTAGAAATAGCCCATTTCTTGACTTGCAGACGGACGCGGTCCTCGCCGGTTTCAAATGTGATCGTATCTTCCGTAACCTGGACGATTTTACCGGTGATGCCGCCGATCGTCGTGATCTCATCGCCGAGGCTCAGAGAACTGCGCATCTCCTCCGCCTTTTTCTTTTTCTTATTTTCTGGACGGATAATAAGAAAATAGAAAATGGCAAACATCAGCACGAGCATGATGATCATGGAAGAACCGCCGGCAGCAGCAGAAGCCGTGTCCGCTGTAAGGAATAAATTCATAGTCTAAAACCTCCAAATAGATTTTGTTTTATTATACGCTGTAACGTACACAATTTCAAGTCACTTAGATTCGCATATCCAAAATTTCTGTAAACTCCCGACGAAACGACGCGAAGCGTCCCTCATCCAGCGCCTTTCGGATCTCATTTGTCAAGGTGTTGTAAAAGAACAGATTATGTGCGACCGCCAGACGGAGAGCCAGCATTTCATCCGCCTTGAAAAGGTGACGCAGATAAGCACGGGAATATCGCCTGCAGACAGGACAATCACACTTCGGATCAATTGGCCGCTCATCACGGGCATACTTTTCATTTTTGATATTGAGAATGCCGGTACAAGTAAAGAGATGCCCGTGCCTGCCATTTCGTGCGGGCATAACGCAGTCAAAGAAATCCACGCCGCGCGCTACACCTTCAATGATGTTTCCCGGTGTGCCTACGCCCATGAGGTAACGAGGGCGGTCCTTGGGCATATACTCTTCTACCGCTTCGATGGTATCGTACATCTCTTGATGTGTCTCCCCTACCGCCAACCCGCCGATTGCGTATCCAGGCAGATCCAGTTCCGCGATCTTCTTCATGTGCTCGATACGCAGATCATGATAAACTGCCCCCTGGTTGATGCCAAACAACATTTGACCGGGGTTTACCGCGTCTTCTTCCGCGAGGTAGAGATCCAAGGCTTTCTTGCATCTCCCCAGCCACCGATACGTTCGTTCACATGAGCGCTGGACATAATCGCGCGGAGATGGGATCTTGACACATTCATCAAAGGCCATGGCGATGTCCGAGCCGAGATTAGCCTGGATCCTCATACTCTCCTCCGGCCCCATAAAAATGGCGCGGCCGTCGACATGAGAGTTGAAATATACCCCCTCCTCCGTGATCTTTCGAAGCTTGGCAAGCGAAAAAATCTGAAAGCCTCCGCTGTCGGTCAGGATCGGACCATCCCAGGTCATAAAGCGGTGAAGACCGCCCATCTGCTTAACAAGCGTATCCCCGGGACGAACATGCAGATGATAGGTGTTGCTCAACTCGATCTGACAGCCGAGTTCCTTCAGATCACGGGCAGACAGCGCGCCTTTGATTGCGCCTTGTGTACCGACGTTCATAAAAACAGGCGTCTGCACGGTTCCATGCGGGGTCGTGTACTCGCCGCGCCGTGCATGCCCTTCTTGTCTCAAAAGCGTATACATTTTTTCTCCTTGTTCAATGGATAAACATGGCGTCTCCAAAGCTGAAAAAGCGGTATCGCTCTTTCACCGCTGCCTCATAAGCATGCAGGACGTGTTCTCGTCCGGCGAGCGCGGAAACAAGCATGATAAGCGTGCTTTCAGGTAAATGGAAATTTGTCACCAGCGCATCGACACATTTGAACCGATACCCGGGATAAATAAATATATCCGTCCAGCCAGAAGCCGGAAGCAGACTGCCGTTCTCTTCCGCGAAGCTCTCAAGCGTGCGGCAGGAGGTCGTCCCAACCGCAATCACACGCCCGCCTTTTTTCTTCGTCTCGGTCACGAGCGATGCCGTTTCATCCGGCACGATACAGAACTCGCTGTGCATCGCATGATCCTCGATTTCGTCTTCCTTCACGGGGCGGAAGGTCCCCAGCCCGACGTGCAGCGTAACGAACCCGATGCGAACTCTTTTTTCCTTGATTCTGGCCAACAGTTCTTTCGTAAAGTGCAGGCCGGCCGTTGGGGCTGCCGCGCTGCCAAGCTCACGAGAATAGACCGTCTGGTACCGTTCGGCATCATGCAGTTCTTCTTTGATATACGGCGGCAGAGGCATCTTTCCAAGTCTTTCCAGAACCTCTAGGAATATGCCATCATAGTGAAAGCGCACGATGCGATTACCGCCCTCTGCGACCGCCTCCACTGTTGCGTTCAATTCACCGCCGCCGAAGCAGAGCTCAGTACCGGGTCTTGTCTTTTTTCCGGGACGGCTCAAACACTCCCAGCAACTGTCTCCCAGATCTCGAAGAAGCACCAGTTCCACACTGCCTCCCGTCGAGCGCGTGCCAAGCAGGCGGGCAGGCAAAACACGGGAATCGTTCAGGATCAGGCAATCCCCTTCCCGAAGATAATCCACGAGATCGTAAAAGTGTCGGTGTTCCAGTTCTCCGGTCTCTTTATCAAGCAGCAGAAGTCTCGATCCGTCACGCCGGGCCAGCGGAGTCTGTGCGATCAGCTCCTCGGGCAGCTCAAAATAAAAATCGGATTTCTTCATGTGTCTATCCTCGCTGCAAACAGTTCTTGTATTGTAACAGAATCCCCTCGTTTTTTCAACGTCCGGCAGTATTTTCTCACAACATACCGCATACGTTTATTCAGACAATCGTTCAAAAGGAGGCATGTATCTTGAAAACGCCTGTATTCATCGGCTCCTGTACGGCGATCATAACACCTTACACGGAGTCCGGCATCGACTATGCCCGTCTGAAGCGAAATCTGGACTTTCAATACGAAAACGGGACGTCCGCCGTTGTGGTCTGCGGAACGACCGGGGAGAACGCAACCCTGTCCTCGGATGAACATTACGAACTTGTGCGGTTCGTCGTCAAGGAGACCGCAGGGCGAATGAAAGTCATTGCCGGGATCGGAAGCAACAACACGCTGAAAGCACTTCAAAACGCGGAAAATGCAAAGGCGGTCGGCGCAGATGCGGCCCTGATGGTCACGCCCTATTACAACAAAAGCACACAAAAAGGGATGATCGAACACTTCTTTTATGTAGCCGACCGGGTCGAAATCCCTTTGATCGTGTATAACGTCCCGAGCCGTACCGCAATCGGTCTGACAGCGGAAAGCTATCAGGTGCTCTCACAGCACCCGAACATAAACGGTGTCAAAGAGGCCTCCGGCGATCTGAGTCTGATCGTGAAAACAAGAAGCCTGTGCGGGGGCGACCTGTCGATCTGGAGCGGGAACGACGACAACACAATCGCCCTCATGGCTCTCGGGGCAAAAGGTGTCATATCCGTAGTGAGCAATCTTATTCCCGCTGTCGTGACAAAGCTCTGCTCTCTCTGCATCGAGAACAATTTTGCAGGTGCCGTGGAACTGTACCGCCGCTATGCCGCACTCTTTTCCACGCTGTTCATCGAAACGAATCCCATCCCGATCAAGGCGGCCATGAAACTGATGGATCTCGATTCAGGTCTGCTGCGGCTTCCACTGACAGAAATCAGCGATGAACACCTGGCGACCCTGCGTTCCGTCATGCGCGACGCGGGAATGAACGTGTAAACAGCAGAGCTAAGACTACGGTCTTAGCTCTGCTTTCACTATTCTATCCGGATCCGGAACGCCGCCGTTGAGCGTGCAGACAGCCAAGTGGTACCGGGCATCCATCCTTTGCCAGAAGCGAACGTCATCGGAATCTGCAAGTGTTAAGGGATCATCAAACGCGAGAGAAAAGTCGGACATAGGGCGCGTGATTCCTTCTCCCGTAGCCTTCAGATAGCTTTCTTTCAAGCACCAGATTTCCGTAAAGACGGCATCGCGATCCGTGCATTTTTCGAGATATCTCCTCTCCCTGTCGGAAAAGCATCGTTTGGCGAGCGACTCCCGATACCCGCTCCGCTTTTGAATGTCGATCCCGACATCATGGTCTGAGAGCGCGCAGGCGATAAAGGGGCCGGAATGGGACAAGCTGAAGAAAAGCGGGAGTGAAACGAAACCGGGTTTACCCTTCTCCCCTTCTTGAATCTCCAGCGGCACGACCGCTTCAAATGACCACTCACGTACCGCTTGGATCAAAAGCAGTTCGGCGCACAGCATCTGTCTGCGTACTGCGGGTGCCTTGACTTTGCGCAGACGTTCCCGCCGATAGGAAGAGAGCGGGATATTTTTCTCATCGAGAAGAACGTCCTCCGGCAATTCCGTATAATAGATGCGAAGCATTAAGCCTGCATGGCGAGAATGGTCTTCCCGATCAACTCATTGAGTTCCATTCCCATCATCTCTGCGCCGCGGCGGATCACATCGCGAGAGCAGCCGGCGGCAAACTTCTTGTCTTTAAACTTTTTCACAACGGACTTGACCTCCATGCCCTCCATGCCCGTCGGGCGCATCAGCGCCGCCGCGCCGATCAGGCCGGTCAGTTCATCCACCGCGAAGAGTACTTTCTCCATGTATTGCTCCGGAGCGACGTCGATGCAGATGCCATAGCCGTGACAAATCACCGCATGGATCATTTCCTCGTCGATATCCAGCTCGCGCAGCAGCTCGTTGGCTTTTACACAGTGCTGTTCCGGGTAAAGCTCGAAGTCGATATCGTGAAGCATGCCGACAGACCGCCAGAAATCGATCCGCTCCGGGTCGTATTCCTTTGCAAACTCACCCATGACTTTTGAGACAATCTGTGCATGCTGGATATGAAACGCCTCTTTATTGAATCGTTTTACCAATTCTTCCGCTTGCTCGGGTGTGGGGATGTAACTCATGTATCTCGCCTCCCTGTGTTTGGGAATATCATACAACGCCGTCCACGAAAGCGCAAGAAAAAGATGCGCCGTGCACTTTTCTGCACAGCGCATCCCGCTTTACGGTTTGCTCGTAACCGACGGCGACGGGCTGACCGTTGCCTTACCGCCGTTCTTTTCTCCGCTCGGCGCAGGCGTTTTTTCTGTCTCGTGCTCCTCGATGATCCCATCCTTGTCATCCACATATCCGTCTTTTGGATCCGGCGTGGGCATGGGCGTGACAACAGGAGTCATTTCCGGAACGGCCGGAGTGCCGATCACCATATCGTCACTCCCCTGGCTCTGATTCCCGCAGCCGCACAGGAACACGCAGAGCATGGCTGCGCAAAGCGCATGAATAACAGTCTTTCTCATGCCTGTCCTCCTTTTTCTTTGCCTGCTTAGTATCGCCGAAGCGCCGTAGACTTATACATCAAATGTTTGCCAAGTCGTTCATGCTGTGGTAAGATTACAAATATGAAAGAACTTGAAAAAAACAACATATATACCGTTCTTATCGAGGGTTATTCCTCGGAGGCAATGGGCGTCTGCCGGATCGAAGGAAGAGCCGTGTTCGTCCCGCGTGCCCTACCGGGCGAGGAATGGAAGATTCGGATCGTAAAGATCACCTCCTCTGCCGTATATGCGCGAGGCGAAAAACTGCTCAGGCCTTCTCCAGAGCGCAGAGAACCGGACTGCCCGTACTTTGGAAAGTGCGGAGGCTGTGATACCTGGCACATGAGCTACGAAGAGGAGCTCCGTTTCAAGCTCGAGCGGGTTAATGCCGCGCTTCGGCATATTGGGAAGCAAAGTGTTTCGGCTGGCATGATCCTTGGCAGCGATCGCGTCGAGCATTACCGCAATAAAGGGATTTTTGCCGTAGCTGAACAGAACGGCAGGGCTGTTTGCGGTTTTTACAGGGAGCGCAGCCACGATCTGATCCCGATGGAAAACTGTCTCATCCAGAAGGAGTTGAGCGTCCGTGTCGCCAAAGCGGTGATCGCTTTTATGAATGAACATCATATTCCCTCATTTCTGGAAGAAACCGGGTGCGGAACGGTTCGGCATGTCTTCTGCCGACAGGCTGTGAATGGCAAGGATGCGCTCGCCTGCATCGTGGCTGCCCGCGGCTTTGGGTCCGAAACTTCTCTGCTGGTCGAGCAGCTCCGAACCGCCTGTCCAGAGCTCACGGGAATCGTGCTCAACATCAACAAGTCTCGCGGAAACACTGTGCTGGCCGGTGATTTCTACACGCTTTGGGGAGAGGCAGCTATCCGGGACGTCCTGTGCGGACATGTATTTTCCATCGCGCCGCAGGCTTTCTTTCAGGTAAATCCCACACAGGCGGAAAAACTATACGGCAAGGCGGTCGAATATGCGGAGCTGCGTGAAGATTCTCTGGCCGTAGACCTCTATTGCGGAGCGGGAACCATCAGCCTCTGTCTTGCCGAAAAAGCAGGACATGTCATCGGCGCGGAGATTGTTCCGGAAGCGATCGCGAACGCGAAAGAGAATGCTGCCAGAAACGGGATCTCCAATGTCGAGTTTCAATGTGCGGATGCAGGCGAAGCCGCAAAAATGCTCGCCGGCCGCGGCTTAAAGCCGGAGGTCGTTGTTGTGGATCCGCCGCGCAAGGGCATGGCAGAAGCGGCAGTCCGCGCCGTCTGTTCCATGGCTCCCGCAAGGGTCGTCTACGTCTCCTGCAATCCTGGCACGCTTGCCCGTGATGTGCTGCTGTTCAGCGAGCTTGGCTATTCCCTCCGCGAGGCAACTGCGGTGGATATGTTTCCCAGAACATGCCATGTGGAATCCGTCGTAAAACTCACCCGAGATGAAACGTGACAATGGGACAAATGATAAACGGAAAACGAATCCTGGTTCTGCGGAGGGCAGTATGATCATGGATGAAGTGTATTTGCGGACAAACGATGTTCCATGGCTCACGTCTTTTAACAAAAAGTTGCTTGAAAATGACTGAGCCTTAATTAACGGAGAAATAGAATGGTAGAGCTGAGAGCTATAACTGAGGAAAACTTTATCAACGCTTTTAACCTGAAGCTGGCGCCTGAGCAGGAGCGCTTTGTTTCCCATCCGATCCGGAGCCTGGCGCAGGCATATGTATATAGAGACCAGTGTCAGCCGTTTGGAATCTATGCGGATGGGAAAATGATCGGATATGTCATGGTGATCTATGACCACGATATCCCCGAGTATGACGTCTGGCATATGATGATCGACGAATCCATGCAGGGGCACGGTTACGGCGCTGCCGCCCTGGATCGGGTGATCGACTATATTCGGTCGAAACCGTTCGGTTTTTCAAACAGAGTGGCCCTGACCTGCAACAAGAACAATCCGGTTGCGCTGAAACTCTATAAGAACAAGGGATTTCATTCGACCGGCATCGAAGATGAAGACGAGATTGAGCTTGCTTTAACGATAGAGTAAACTATCCCGCTTCACGGCCGGAACGCAAGGAATCAGAACGAATCAAGGAGCGGCACATGGAATATTCGTCGAGAGAAATCACCCTTGAAAATGGAAGACATGCCGTTATTCGCAGCGCGATACCTAAGGACGCTGAGATGCTGCTTCGATACTTGAAAGCCACCGCATCCGAAACGCCTTTCCTGCTGCGGTATCCGGACGAGATCTGCATGACGGTGGAAGAGGAACGCGCTTTCATTCAACACATGATCGAGTCGACACGTGATCTGATGCTGATTGCGGAAATCGATGGCGAACATGCGGGTAATGCCTCCTTCTCTTCCTGCGGCTCCATGCAGCGCACCCGGCATCGCTGCAATGTCGCCATCGCGCTCTACAGAAAATATTGGGGGATCGGCCTTGGCCGTGCCATGCTGAAAACACTGACAGAGGCGGCAAAAGAGAACGGCTTTGAACAGGCAGAGCTCCAAGTCTGTACAGGCAATACACGGGCGATCGCTTTATATCAGGAGCTCGGTTTTACGATTTGCGGTACGCTCCCGCACAGTATGAAATACCGCGATGGAAGTTACGCGGACGAATACACTATGGTGAAAAGCCTTCTGGAATGAAATAGACATGGAACGAGTTTTTCTGGAACACAGTTTTGGTCCTTTCTATCGACCGGATTCCCGTCTGCTTATCCTCGGCAGTTTTCCATCTGTAAAGTCAAGAGAAGCCAACTTCTTCTACGGGCACCCGCAGAACCGCTTCTGGCCGCTCATAGCGCGCCTTTGCGGCGAGGACACTCCCGGTACCCTGGAAGAGAAGAAGGCGCTTCTGACACGCCATAGAATCGCTTTGTACGATGTAATCGAGCGCTGTAGCGTCGTAGGCTCTTCAGACAGCAGTATCCGCGACGTTGTACATGCCGACCTTCAACCGATTCTGTCCGGCAGCAGGATCGGGAACCGCATTTTTGTAAACGGCGCAAAGGCATATACGCTTTATCAGCGGTATCTTTATCCCGAACTCGGAATCCCCGCAGAAAAACTCCCCTCCACCAGTCCGGCAAATGCAGCCTGTTCACTGGACAAGCTCACGCAGAGCTGGGGAGAAAAACTGAATCCCGTTTTAGGAGGTCCCAATGAACACATTTCTATGCTATGACCGATGCACAACCTGTCAAAAGGCGGAGTCCTGGCTGAAGGAGCACGAGATCCCATATAAAAAAAGACCCATCAAGGAAGACAATCCGGACGCTGCGGAGCTGCAAGCCTGGGTCGCGCGAAGCGGTCTTCCTCTCCGCAGATTTTTTAACACCAGCGGTTTGCTTTACAGGCAGCTTGGACTGAAAGATAAGCTTTCCGCGATGAGTGAAGCAGAAATGCTATCTACGCTTGAGGCCGACGGCATGCTGGTCAAGCGCCCGCTTTTCATTTCAGATGAAGTTGTCCTTGTCGGCTTTCATCAGGATGAATGGGCGCACGTCCTGCTTTCGGATAAAGCTTAGTTGACAGATAAAAAGGTCATACGATATTGGTTGACGAATCGAAATATATGTGTTATACTAAGCGCCGCTGAATCCAAAAGGCATACGCTGGTATAGCTCAGTCGGTAGAGCAGCTGATTCGTAATCAGCAGGTCGTGTGTTCGAGTCACATTACCAGCTCCATACAAAAAGCCTTGAAATCCGGGATTTTCCCGTGATTTCAAGGCTTTTTTCGTTCTGTCCGCCCGGATCTTGCCCGGCGGTTATGTGTAATTTAATGCACTCGAATGCACAATCAGATCGGGAAACGGACCGGGAAAAATCAGCCCGGATCCGCGTCTTCCGTCTCGCCGCTGTCCGCATCCGGATCCTCGGGCGGCGTCTCCGGCTCGCGGGCGTGCTTGCCAGTATATTCCGGAACGTAGTCCACGACCGGAGCCGCGGCGCTCGCGTCCGCGTCGAGCTTGTCTTTGTAATCCTTGAGCGATTTCTGCAGCCAGTGCGGGACCGGCGCTCCCAGGCGTCCGGCGTTTTCGATAATAGATCCGAGCTCCGTGATAATGTACCAAAGCAGCACGACGGGCGTGATGACCGGTCCGATCGTGAAGCCGAGCTGCAGGCCGGAGCCTTCGAGCACGACGCGCAGAGCGATGTCGCAGAGCGCCGCGACAAGCACGGCGAAGATCTCCCCGAGCTTGTGCCAGAGGCCCTCCCGCGCGACGGCCGAGGACCACTCGCCGGCCTTCCGCGCGGCGGCTGAGCCGCTTGCATAATCGAGCAGGATGCATAAAGCCCAAATGATGACGGCCCAGCCCATCCAGCCCCACAGGGCGGTCAGCGTCGCCAGGACGAGCGCGAATACGCCGCGGATCTCGTCGATTTTCTCAGGTGCGGGCATGATTCATTCCCCCTTATAAGAATAAGATTTAGTAATGAGAGCCGCCCAGCTCTCCGGGCCGATCTCTTTGTCGACGGTGATGCCGGCGGCCGTCTGCATGGCCGCGATCGCCGCGCCAGTCTCGCCGCCGAAGTCCCCGTCCGCGCCCCAGCGCGGCAGGTCGAAGCCGCGCAGCAGCAGGATCTGCTGGGCCGCGCGCACCGCTTCGCCGGTCATGCTTTGCCTGAGCAGCGGCAGCTCGACGCTGCAGGTCTCCACGGCCGGCGTCGGGTCTATTGCAGGCTCGGCTGCGCCGTTGTAGCTGATCCAGCGCGGCTTGCCCCAAAACGCCCAGGGCCGGGACGCAAGCGCTGTCGTGACGACGCCGTAGGCGTGGCCCATGGCCTCGATCGCCATGCCGCCGCCGACGTAGACGCCGACGTGCCCGAGCTCACGCATAAACACACAGACGCCGGGCTCGTCCGGGATCGTGCTGATCGGGCCGCGCTGGTCGCAGACGTCATACAGCCCGGCCACGGAGACGTCCTGGTCCCCGCGGTAGCGCGGGGCGCTGGTCGGCGTGTCGCTCCAGAGGTAGCCCTTGATCAGTCCGACGCAGTCGTGGACGCGCCGGCCGAGCTGCTGCTCGAAGTCGGCAGCCTGGTAATAGCTCGGATACTGCTGCCGCTTTTGCGCAAGCAGCTCCGGCGTCGAGATCTGGCCGAAGGTGCCCCACCAGTACGGCCCGGCGAGCTGGACCTTGCAATACGCCGCGAGGCCGCGTCCTGTCTTGCTCACGGGCTTTCGCCTTCTTCCTCAAAGGCGAGATCTTCGCAGATCGGGCACACCATCCGGCCCTCGGGGATCACTGCCCCGCAGCAGACGCAGAAATTCATGTGACCGCCTCCCAGCCGAACACTCCCGGCTCCCAAGTGTTCGCGTCAACCGTAGAGATCCAGTGCGTTTCATTGTGCGTGACCTTGTCGCCCGCCATGTAAGCATCCTGCGCTCCTGTCGGCTGCACCCATTCGGGCCACTCGTCAAGAGATACGGCTGTCCAGAGCGCGGGGACGTTCGGCGGCTCCCAGCCCTCCTGTGAGGTATGGGCCTGCTCGCAGCGGTACAGCTTCCCGCCGCAGCGGACGCGCACATCGAGGGCATAAACAGTATCAGCGGCCCACGCCGGGAACAGCTCGACCGCCTCCAGCGCGTCCCCGTCCGGGAGGGAGACCGCCGCCTGCTCGATTCGGGCGCGCAGCTTCAAAGCATGACTTCTTTTCATTCCGCACCTCCCAGCAGGATTTCCAGCACGTCGTCGCCGTCCAGCTCCGGGTCGGGGTCAGGCGGCTCGACTTCATACGGTTCCCATGTCAAGTCGGCTTTGAGGCGGTAGTCCGTCGTCTCCGTGCGTGCGGGCTTGGTCTGGATGACGGCCATGATTTCGTCGTACTCGGCCTCGGTGATTTCCTCGCCGCCAGTATCCGTGCCGATGGCGAGAATGTAGCCGCCATTTGTTTCCTTGAAGTATGTCATACCGGCCCTCCTTACCACATTTGGAATTCGTAGGTAATACCAGCAGCCAGAACGCCGCCGCCGTTCGTGGTGGTCGTATCCAACGTAAACGACCCGGTGGTTCTGTCAAAGGTAAATCTTGCCGACGGAGGTTCGCCCCACCCGTAATATGCAGAAGATGCCGAGCCTGAAGCGTTGGAAGCCATGCGAATCCAGTTCGCGTCTTCGGTAAAATCCTGATAGGCAAGGAACCAAGTCCTCTTGCCGCTAACAGCGCCATTTGCTATTTTGCCGACGGGCTTGAGTAGAAAATGGTTGAGGGTGCTGCCAGCAAGGGCCGAGAGCGTAACGCTTGTCGTGTCGGACGCTGGGGTGAACGTGCCTCGAACCGCAGAAGAACCGCCGCCGCTCGGCTTGACGTACACGACCTCGATGTCGTCCTCGCAGTATTTTCCCTCGGTCAGCAGCGTCTTGGTGCCGGACGCGTCCATCGTGGCAATGGCGCTGCCCTTGTAGTTGATGGTGATGTCGCTCATTACGAAACACCTCCGCTGTAGACAGGCAGGTCAGCCGTGATCACGGAGCCGTCCGTGTCCACCTTGAGCCACTTCCCGGCGTTTCCAGCGCCCTGATTCGCGGCGAGCTTTTCAGAGATCGCTGCGATGTTCGCCGCCGTCGCGCCGGAGTTGAGCGCGGCGAGCTGCGCGGTGGTCAGCGGGCTCTCGTTGATCCGATACTGCGCAGCCCAGCCGGTGCCGGCGACATAGACATAGCGCCAGCACTCGTCGCTCTGGCTCTCGTCGTCCTGGACGACGGCGTAGTCGTTGTTCGTCACGTAGTACGCCGCGCCCGGGTCCGTGGTCTGCCACGCGACGGCCAGCAGCGCGGCCTTCGACGCGAAGCTTCCACGATAAAACGCCGTATTCGTGGAAATCATGCTAGAGACTTGCCCGAGGTTCACCGCGTCGCCGTCGGCAGTACCGTCGGAAAGATCGGTGATCTTGTGCGAATCCATCGCTATCGCGCCGCCCATCGTGCCGCCGGCCGCTGGCAGCGCGCCGATGTCGGCCGCGCTCGGCTTCGGATGCACGTGGTCGCCGCGGGAGTAGTTGGCAGACGAGCCGGGCGAGGCCGTCCCGAGCGCCGCCGGGTTCGACGTATACGGAGAGACGCTGCTGCCTCCGCCGCCGCCGTCCTGGCCGCGCGGGATCCCGAAGGTCAGCGTCACCGCGCCGGTCACGGAATCCACGGTCTTCGTCACCGTTGCGTCGGAGCCGGGCTCCAGCGTCTCGGCCTCGACGTCCATGTCCTCGATCGCCTGCGCGGCCGCTTCGGTCTCGGCAGCGAGCGCGGTGAGCTGGGCGAGCCAGCTCTGATAGGGAGCCGGCGCCGCGCCGGGCGTGCCGATGTCCGGCAGGACGGAAAAGTGCAGCACGCAGCTCTTTTTCACCTGGGTCCCGATTGTGTAAATGAACTCGGCAAGCAGATCCCCGACCACGGCGAGATCCGTCTCGGAAACGGTCCAGACGGCTGTGCTGCCGCTCTGCGTCAGGACAACCGGATAGGCGGAGTCGTCTGTGGCGCGCTTGAGCAGCAGCTGCATCACGCCGGCGCCGTACGTTTCAGCCCAGGCGGAAAAATCGAGCGCGACGGCCGAGACGTCGTTCTCCGCGCGCAGCCCGATCGGGATCGTTGCGGTGGGAAGCGCATCGACGGAAAAGCGGAATGTCAGCATGGCGTATCCTCCTTAAATGTACAGCACGTAGGCCGTGACCAGGACCCTTGCCGCGCTTGAATAGGTATTTCTCAAATGGATCTCCGCCTCGCCGTCCTCGTTCAAAAAGAACATATACGGAAAGCAGAAGGAAGAATAGGCGCCGCTCGAGGACGCATTGACGACCGTCAAGCCCACGATGCCGACTGGCGTGTAGCCGGCCAGCGCGGCGGGGATCGTGACCGTGGCGATCGTAGAAACGGCCACGTTGTCCTGCTGCAGCGGAACAACGATCGGCCGGTCGCCCGAAATATTGAAGGTCATGCTCATGCGACCACCTCCCCGCAGATGCTGACGGTCAGAGCGTTCTCAGGCACCGCGCTGCAGTGGAAGGTCATTTCGCCGTCCGTGTCGACGGCGTCCGCGCGGATCTTGCAGGCCGCGTATTCGTCTCTGGACGCCTCGTCCGGGCTCACAAAATACGCGTAGCCAATTGCTGCGAAGTACGCGCTGCTGACCGTCTGCGCGCCATTTGCCCAGCCTGCGGCGGAAAGCGTCACCTGAAACGTCACGCCGGGCGCGGGGTGGCGGTGATCCTCGCGGGCAAAGGCGTTCGCCGTGCCGACGGCGCCCGCCCCCTGGTCGACCAGCGGTACCTGCGATCCGGGTGCGGAGATGCCGTCGTTGCCCTGGTACGCGACAGTGTAGATCGTAACCTCGCTGCCGTTGTCATAAGTCAGCACCGTGCGGCTCCAGATATAGCCGCCGGGCGTCCCGGCCGGGATCGTGGCGCTCCAGGTGCCGGTCGGGATCGTCGTGCCGCTCGCGCTCGCCTGCCAGGTGCGCACGTCCGAGACGAGCTCGGGCGCCGGGCCGGTCGTGCCGAGGGAGGAAAAGCCGGAGTCCACATAGACTCCCGTGTCCTCGTCCCAAAGCATCCAGTTCTTCGTGTTCGGGTCGATCTGGGGCGGATGCGTGGTCGCGCCAAGAACGGCCGCGATCTGCGCGGCCAGCACGTTGTAGTAATCGCTGGACTCCATCTCGGCGTCGGTGATCGGGTTCGCCTCGACCTGCAGCCGGAAGGCGAAGGTGCTCAGCCGCTCGGCGTTCTCGGTCCAGAACGTCAGCTCGACCAGGACCACGCCCGGAACGGTCAGACACTGAGCCGCGAAGGCGAAGTCCAGGACGCTGCCGTCGACGCTGTACGCCGCGGACCCGTCCTCGAGCTGGTCGTACCAGCCGCCGGTTCCGTCCGGCTTGCGGTATCGGATCGTCATCGCCGAGCCGTCGGGAGGCGTCCAGGCGGCGCCGCCGTCCGTGAGCTGCGCCCGGACCCAGCGCGTGAGCTGGTCGCCCTGGACGGCGTAGACGGTCAGATAGTTTGGCCGCTGCATGTCCAGCGCGGCCACGGTGATAGATTGCATTTAATCCTCCTCTTCCGGCCGCTGGAGCCAGATCATCAGCTCGGCGGGATCCTCGAACAGCGGCGAACGCTGGATGCAGTAGAGCTCCGTGAATTTCCGGTAGGTCCGGACGCTCGACGCCTCCGCCTCCTGCTCGCCGTCCGGAACGGTGAACCGCTCCTCGACGCGGATCTCCGCGAGGCCCTCCGCGTCGCTGAAAAAGTCGTGCGCCTCGTTCCAGCCGAGCGCCTTCGTGTGGATATAGAGATACGAGTACATCTGGCCACGGGCGACGGAATCGCACTCAAGCACGGCCCCGGTTTTCTTCGTTAAAATGAACATCTCGTCCTCCTGCTATCAGGTCCCGACCTCTTTCAGCCCGTAGAACGTGCGCGGGTTGCCGAGCCCGTCGGTAAAGCTCCAGCTTCCGTTCAGGAATTGAATGCCGTTGACGAGCAGTGTCGAGCATTGGACTGACTTCTTCGCGTAGATGACGCCGGCGAAGACCGCGTTGGCCGCGATCGTGTCGTTGTAGAACACCTGCAGGCTGTGGCTGAGCTTCGCGTAGGCGATCGCCTGGTCGAGAACCTTGTTTCCCGTGACCGCGCCGTCCGCGACCTTGGTGGTGACGACCGCGCCGTCGACGATCTTGTTGACGGTCACGCAGTTGTTGGCCAGCTTGTACTCCGTCACGGCGCCGTTTTTCAGCTTGCCGCCGCCGACGGAGCCGCCGCGGATGGATTTGCCGGTGACGGCGCCGGCGGCGATCCGCGAGGTCGGCGCCGCGATCGTGTGCGCCACGCTGAGAAGCCGGTTGCCGATGTCGACCGACTGATAGCGCTCGCGCAGCACGTCGTAGACGGTCCGCACCACGGACGCCTCCACGTCGATCCCGAGCAGCTCGTGCCGCAGTGTGACCTCGTCCCAAAGCCGCACGTCCTCCAGCGTTTTGAGACCGCGGGAGCCGGGCGGCACGAAGCTCGCCCGGATCTGGATGTCCGGCACGCCGACCTTCTTTTCGGTGATGTACTTCCGACCGGCGGCGTTGAGCTGTGCCTTCGTCGGCGGATCGTCGAACTCCGAGCTCAGGTCGACCGGCAGAACTCGCGTAAAGCCGAGGCCGCTCACGGCAACCTGCACCGCGCCGACGACCGTGCTCTCCGAGCCGACCCAGAAGGGGAGCACGCCCGTGTAGAGCTTCTCTGTGCTCTCCTCGTAGCGGAGCTCCGTGAGATTTTTCCCGTAGGCGATCACGAAGCCGCGGTCGGCGCCGCGCGCCTGTAGCAGCTGCACGCTGCGCATGTCGAACTTGAGCTGCCCGCCGTAGTTGTAGGTCAGCGTGTTCTCGCCGCTGCCGAGCAAGCTCCAGGCGTCGGTCGGTTCTTCGACGTTCATCGGGTTCGAGACGACGAGATCCGTGCTGAACGAGAAGCCGTCGCCGGCGAGCTGCTTTGAGTTCATGTAGCCAATCGCCTTCGCCGCGGTCGTCGCGGAGAAGGCACCGATCGGGACGCCCGCGAGATCATAGCACAGATGCTGCGCGAAGATCTCGATCTGATCTCGCAGCGCCTTGCCGGCGCGCCGGATCCGGAACGCCTGCGGGTTGTCGTGCGGATTCGGCCGGGCGTAGATCAGCGCGCCGTTTACGAGCTGCGCGAGCCGCGGGCTCGTGCGCGGGACTGTGAGCCGCAGCTCGAACGCGCCGTTGGCCTCCTCGATCACGAGGCAGCTCGTCGCGTCGCTGATCGGACCGTAGCCTCTCGAAACAAAAACGCTCTCGTCCGCCGGGTACAAAATCGGTTTCATAGCTCGTACCACCTCGGAGAAATGTCGACGCCGGAGATGCCGCCCGTCCAGCTCACGGTCGAGCTTCCAGCTCCGAGCTTCGGGTATTGCCCGGAGACCGCCGTGTTCAAATTGGACACGGGAGGCCCGGGAAGATACGCCTCCTCCTCCGCGCAGTCGAGGATCATGCCCTCGTGGGCGACCAGCGTCAGCGTCTGGCCGCCGATCGTGAGCATGGCGGCGCCGCTGCCGTGGAGACGGATGATCGGCCGCGCGGGGAAGCCCGTCGGATTGACGAGCGCCGCACCCTGGGCGACGCTGCGGAACTCCCAGCCGCTTTTGAGAAACCGCTGCGGCTGACAGTCGAAGCTGATCTCGGCGCGGCCGAACACATTGAGCGTGTTCTCCAGGTCGACCGGCCCGGTGAAGCACGCGAGCCGGAACGTGTCCCGGTCGTACTCGTCCTCCAGCGGCAGGTAGCCCTCGGCGAAAAGCCAGCGCGTGACCTTCGCCGCCACGATCGGAAGGCCGGGACCCTCCGCGCTCAGATAGATGCTGTACTTCTGCGTCACGTTCTCCCACGCGTCCTCCCAGGCCACGACGTCGCCGCTGCGCCCGGGGACGCTGAACCGCTCGCATTTCCGCTGCGGGATCGGCCGCGGCGGGTATTTCTCCACAAACACGCTCAAGGCGCTGCTGCGGGTGCCGTTGAATTGGATCATGTCGAGAACACCGCCTCCTGCGCGGCCACTTCATGCTGCAGCCGCATCGAAAAAACGTCGTAGAGCTCGTCCGCGCTCTGGCCCTCGCTCGCGTAGATCACGACGGACACGCCGCCGGCGTTGAAGGTCCGGCCGGCCGCCTGCGCGCCGATCAGCGGACCGAGGTCGAAGCTCTCGCCGATCGCGCCGCGGATCAGGCCCGCGCCGTCGCGGATGCCCTGGGCGAACAGCGCCATCATGTCCGGAGCGAACGTGTGGAAATTTGACAGCGGCCCGACGTCCGGCTCCGAGAAGCCGATCATCGAAGCGATATCGCCTGCGACCGACTCGATCGCAGGGCCGACGTAGCTGCCCGCGCCGTCCAGGATGCCACGGGCGAGGGACAGCATCATGTCGCCGCCCCAAACGTAGGCGTTCGAGGCCAGGGTCGCCATGTTCGCCGCCATGGTCGAGTTCGTCTCCTCGACGGCGCTCGCCGCCGCTTGGCTCATCTCGCTCGAACCCTGCGCAAAGGAGTTTACGATCTCGCCGGTCGTCGCCGGCAGTTCCGCCAGCATCGTTTCGGCGTTTCCCTTGACCGTTTCGGCGGCCTCGGTAGACGTTTCGGCGGCTGCCGCGAGCTGCGCGGCCGGATCCTGCTCGGGCGGCGGCTGCTGCAAAAGCTGCTGGTACTGCTGATAGATGTCGATCAGCGACTGGAGGTACTCCTGGTATTGGTCATTCGTGTGCCGTGCATCCGGGTTTTCCAGCTCGCTGTCCTTTGTTGCCTGCGTCAGTGCCTCGACCTGCTCGGCGAGCCACTTATTCGCCGCGGCGGCGTTTTCGGAATCCCCGGCCATTTGCGTGAGCGTCTGGAGAAACCTCTGCGCGGCGGCGTCATAGTCGGAGAGCGCCCCCTCGTTGAGCTCAGCGGCGATGCCGCCGAGATCGTCCGAAAACGCATCGCGGAAATCGTTGTGCGCCTGCGCGAGCGCGGAGATCGCGTTCTTCGCTTCCTCGGACTCTTCCGCCAGCCGCATATACGGATCATCGTCCGGACGTCCGTAGGTCCAGAGCTCCTCGACGCCCTCGGTCAGGGTCATTTCGCCGGAGACGATCCGGCCGATGACCGAAAGGACTTCCTGCAAGCCGGAGAGCAGGCCCGTGATCCCGACCAGGTTCACCTTGGCAAGGGGGATCAGAAAGTCGTTGAGAAAGTTCAGCGCCGGCGTGTAGACCGTCTCGAACGCTCGCGCGAGGCTCTCCCAGTCGACGGAGGTCAGCAGCTCGGTGAGACCGGAGCGCAGCTCCGCGAACTCGTCGGTCAAGCCCTCGCCGAACGCGCGCTTGATGTTGTCGAGGGCCGTGTTGAGATTTTCGGTCGCGTCCATGAGCTTTGTCGCGTTTGCGATGTTTTCCTCGCTCATGATGGATCCGAGCTTGTCGGCCAGACCGGCGAGATCGGCGGTCTCTTCCGCTGTCGAGCCGAGCAGCAGGGCGAGCTGCTTATAGCCCCCGCTTCCGAACAGCGCGGACGCGATCGACGCGCGGTCGCCCACGTCTTCGATGCTCTGCAGGCCCTCGACGACGGTTGAGAACAGCTCCTCCGGCTTCAAAGCCTGGACGTCTTCCATGCTCAGCCCGAGCTTTCCGAACGCCTCGACCTGCTTTTTTGACGCGTCGCTCGACGCCTTCGTCAGCGTCTGGATCGCGCCCTTGGCTTTGTCGATCGAGGAATTGTTCCGCTTAAGAATGAAATCCCAGCGCTGATAGGCGTCTGTCGAGAATTCGATCTCCTGCGCGCCCTTGGCGATCGCGTCGCCCATTTCGGCGGTCTCGTTGACGTTCGCGACGATCGCCGCGTTGACCTCGAGGATCACGTCGATCACATTGAGAAAATCCGCGATCGCCTGCCACGCGGCCGCCTCTACGTTGTCGTTGAAGATCTTGGTGCTGGCGGCGGATCCCTCTGCCATGGTCGCCAGCGCGGTATCGGCCTCACCGGTCGCGTCTTCCAGCCTCTTCGCGGCCTCGGTGGCGTCGTCCATCGCCTCCGTCGCTTCACGCATCGGCTTTTTGAAATTGCTCTCGCCCGCTTCCGCCTCCACGCGGATCCCGGTCACAAGGTCGTCGGCCACTCAGATCACCTCCAGCGTCTCGAGAAAACTCAGCTCTTTATGGGGCGCCTTGGGCCGTGCCCCGTTCATGATCGCCTCGCAGGCGATCATCTCCCGCATCTCGCCTACGCGGGTGCAGAGGACCTCCCGCCGGCTCATGTTGAGCCTTCGGCCGTAAAACAGGTACCAGGCCGTGTTCAGCTCGATCCTTGGTCCTCGCTTTTTTTTTGAGCCGCCGCTTCGACCGTCTGGCGGCTGTCGCGCAAAATCGCTGCACAGGCCTCCTGGAACAGTTGCTTGAAGGCCGCGGCGGGGAGCAGCTGCAGCTCGTCCATGGTCAGCGGGCTCTCCCTGTATCCCGGCTCCTCGAGAGCCCGGGCCTTCTCGTGCCAGCGCGACAAACTGCACACCAGCTCCGCGCGGCCCTTGAGAGCTTCGGCCGTGTTCCCGGTTATGAGCTCCTTGAGCCCTGCCAGGCTCCCGCCCGGGCAGAGCCGCGCGGCCTCCTCTTCCGCGCCCACGCAGAAGAGGAAGCCATGTTCACGCATCTCCATCGCTTAAGTCTCCGGGAGCGCCGCGGCAGGCTCCATGCCGAGCACGGCGCGGGCCGTGTTGTAGGCCTCGAGCTCGGACTTCAGGATTTCGGAGACGCGCTGCCAGTTGTGCTTGCTCGTATCGTCGCGGCTTAGCGCGCCGGAGAGCTCCGTAGTCTGCCAGTCGATGTCCTCGCCCTGGGTCTCGGCGGGGATGCCGAACTGGTCGAAGCGCACTTTTGTGTAGACCACCGCGCGGAAGAGATCCACGCCGTTGGACTGGCTGCGCACCACGTAGCCCACGCCGACGTAGGGGATGTCCTGTGCGTCGCCGTAGTCGGTCATGTTGACCGTCTTGGCGCCCGCGCCCTCGCCCACGGTCACGGTGCTCTCCGCAGTGGCCCCGAGGCCCATGATGAGCTTTTCGGCGGCCGTCAGCAGGCCGTCGACGGTCAGATTGAGCGTCCCGGCGCGGAAGCGGCGCTGCGAGGTCTCGGCGGACCTGTTGTTTGCGTAAAACACATTGTCGTCGTCGGCCGCCTCGATCTTCGGATCGACCTTGACGCCCCGGGCGAGATCCATGCCGTCGGAATAGCTCACCGTCCCGCCGTTGTTCGCATAAAGCGCCACGAGGGGGAAAGAGAAGCCGGTCACGACCTGGCCGGCCGCCAGCTCAGTCAAATCAATTGCCATATAAAAATCTCCTTTACGATTGATCGAGGATCTCCTCGATCTTTTTCTTCGTCGTCTCCTCCATGATCTTCCGCACCTCCGCCGCGCACAGCTTATAGGCCGGGCGGATGAAGGGCTGCGCCAGCATGGCGCTGCTGCCGTGCTCGCAGCTCGCCGCGATCATCACGTTCGGCTGGCCATTCGGCCAGCGCCGTGTAACGATGCTGTTGTAGCCGTCAAACCCGGTCCTGGTGTTGAAGGAAAAGCCGCGCGCTTTCATCTTGGCGACGCCGAGGGCCTCAAGCAGACCGTCTTTCTGCGATCTGCAGATGATGGTCGGCGTGCTGGCGCGCCAGGCATGGATAGAATCGACGTCGCTCACGCAGGCCAGACCGCCCACGGTCTCCCGCAGGGCAGTCGCCGCAACGCCCGCGCCGTCATAGACAGCCGGCTTCAAAATTTTAGAGACGTCCCGCGAGAGCTCGAGGAGGTTCCGCTCGAAACGCTTCATCTCTTTGAACTGACACTTGAGCTTAGGCATAGCGCACCCCCCATCTCCAGCGGTAGTGCCAGAAGCCCGTGTCCTCCTCGTACAGCGTCGCCGTCCGGCGCCAGGCGATGCCGAGCCGGTTCAGCGACGCCTCGAACGCCGCGGCCCACGGGTCGAACTCTACCTTCGTGTAGAGGTCGGTGTAGCCGAGCTGGGCCTTCTCCCCGTGCCGGTTATCGGTGTCGAGGTCGTCGCGCTCCGCCTCGATCCACACGAAGTAGCGCTCGGACTTGAGCCGCTTCCCGTGGCTCACCGCGTCCGTCACCGCCGTGTGCGCGGCGATGATCTTCTCGTACCAGCTCAACCGTCTCCCCCTTTTCTGTCATTGCGAACCGGTGACCGTGTCGCCGGTGTGGCAATCCGTTCCTTCGCTTCCCGCCGTCCCCTGCTTGATCCTCACCAGCGTCAAGTCGTCGCTCAGCGGATACGCGTCCGGCACGAGCTGCACCAGGTCGATGCGGTACTGCCTCCCCTTCTCGTCGATCACGACGTCCTGACTCGTGACCTCGCCCGCGTGCGGCACGCGGATCACGCGCTCCACCCGGATCTGGTTTTGCGCCGCGGCGTAGTAGCGCTTGATCCCGAGTCGCCGCTCCTCATACCGGAGCGAGATCTTCGGCGTGAGCGTCTCGACCGGCTGATACCCCGGCTGCGCCGTGTCGGATACCGCAAACACGTTCGCGATCCCGTCGTTGTAGCACTGGGAGATCTTAACCGGCGGGCGCTTCGGCGCTTTCCAGGGCATAGGCACCCACCTTTCTGTCATTCTGCATAGCCAGGATCAGGCTGCGGTAGTTGTTTTCGAACACGTCCAGCGCCGCGTCCCGCGCATAGCGCACATACTCGAACAGCAGCGTCCGGGGGAAGCCGGGGACCGTATAATCCCCGGGCTCCCCCAGCTTGTCGTTCAGATAGGCGACGCCGTCCTCGATCCAGCCCAGCACCTTCCTGTCGGTGTCCTGGTCCTCCCAGGTGATGTCCAGCCGGTTGCGGACGTCCTCCAGGAGCGCATTCTTTGTCGCCTCGTCCATCGGCTTAAGACTTGGTCACGGTGACGGTGTAGCTCTCCTGCGTCTCGCCATCCTCGGCCGTCACAGCGATCACAACGGTGTTCACGCCGCTGTTGGCGCTGCTCCAGGTCAGGGCGGAGCCGTTCGGCACCAGCGCGCCGTTCAGCGTGATCGCCACGGTCGCGCCAGCGTCGGCGGGCACGGCGTTGATCACGTTGGTCGCATTGGTCGTGCTCGCGGTGTAGGTGTCCACCGCGGCGTCAAAGCTCGGGCTCAGCGTCAGCCCGCCGATCTTGAGGCTCGCGAGCGTCGCGTCGTCGGAGGGCGTGCGGGCGTCGACCGCCGTGACCTTGTAGGCCAGCGGCTCCAGGCCCGAGATATCCAGGCGCTGGAAGGCGTTGTTGTCGAGCGGCAGGCCGTTGGCGTAGGCCTTGATCAGGTAGACGCGCTCGTCCTCGAGGAAGTGGTAGTGGTCACTGTACTCGATCCGGCCCTCCCGCGCGGTCCCGGCCAGCGCCAGGTAGCGGTAGGCGATGCCGATGATGGCCTCGTCCGGCTCCAGCGCTTGGGTCTGGATGATCGTCATCGGGTAGGGCAGCACGTCGTTGCGGTAGGTGCCGTCGGGCGCCATGATCGTGGTCGCCGGCATCACCTTCGCGAAGTAGTCGCCGGGATTGATAAGCAGGATCACGTCGCGCACCTGGCGCGGCTTGCCGTCGGCGTCCACAGCCATCAGGCTCAGCACGTTCCCGATGCTCTGGGGGCTCAGGTCGTTGAGCGCGATGGCGACCTTCTGCGGGTACACGCCCGCGGTCACGGTCACGCCGTCGCCGACCTGGCGGTCCATGCCGATCGGCATGTCCTTGCCGGTGCCGGTCACGATTCCGTATTCCAGGCCGTTGGCCAGCGCTTCATAGAGCACCTGCCGCACGAAGTCGTCCAGCCACTCGGGGCCGAGCTCCAGCATCGCCTTGCAGACCGGCAGGAAGGCGGAGAGCTTGAAGAGCATCGTGCTGATCTTCGTGAAGCCGGCCAGGACCTCCTGCACGATCTCGGCGCACAGCGTGCCCCACACGGCCTTCTGGTAGCCGTTCGACGCGGTGATGATCTCCACCGCGCCGCCGGACGGGCGGAAGTTGATGCGGCTCAGCAGCGGGTGGCGGGTCTGCAGCTCGTCGAACACCGCATTGATCGTGGTGGTCGGAAGCACCAGGTTCGGGTCCTGCAGCGCCTGCTGCGGGTTCGCGGACTTCATCGCTTCGATCACCGCCTGGTAGTACTTCCGCTCCGCGCTCGTGAGCTGGCGCACTCCCCTCTGGGCCAGGACCGCCGCGTCGGCGCTCTGGCGCATCTCGTCGACCCGCTGGTCGAACTCCTCGCGCAGGTCCGCGGCCACGCGTTCCTGCATCTCGTCGAAGGCCTTGCTGTAGCCCTCGGGGTCGTTGGCCTTGAGGGCCTGCATCATGCTCTCGCGGATCTGGTCACGGGTCCGCGGCGTCTGGGTGTCGTTGTTCATCATGGGCATAGCTAAAAACTCCTTTCATGTGTCATTGCGAGCCAGTGCGCACACTGGCGCGGCAATCCGTTCTCTGGTGTTAAATATGGGCACCGGCCAGAATGGCCATCAGGCCGGGTGTCGCTATGTTCTCTGGGCTCTTCTCGTCCTCGTGGCCGCCGTATTCGGCGGGCTCGGTCGGCGCTGCTGCCTTTTCCTCGGCAGCTGCAGCCGACGCTTCGCACAGCTCGCGCGCGCGGGCGGCGATTGCCTTGTTCCGCTGCACCTGCTGCTCAAGCGTCAGGTTGACCCGCTGCAAAATCTCCGTCGCCTGGCTCAGGTCGGCGTCCTCGTCCGCGAAGCGGTCCGCGAGACCGAGCTCGATGCAGTCCTGGGCAGTGAGCCAGGTTTCGGCGTCCATCATTTCGACGAGCCGTTCCTCGCTCAGCTTGTCACCGGCCTTCTGCAGATAAGCCTGCCGCCCGGCGTTGTTGATGACGTCCAGGTCGTCGGCCGCCTTGCGCAGCTGCGCGGCGTTGCCGACGGCGCCCATCCACATGTTGTGGATCATCATCAGGGTGTTTCGCGGCATGACGATCTCGTCGCCGGCCATGGCGATCACCGAGGCGATCGAGCAGGCGAAGCCGTCGATATACACCGTCTTGTGCGCCGGATGGCGCTTGAGCTGGTTGTAGATGGCCGTGCCCTCGAAGACCTCGCCGCCGTAGCTGTTGATAAAGATTTCGATTTCGCTGGTGTTGGGGTATTTCGCGAGCTCCTCGCGGAAGTGCTCCGCGCTGGTGTCGCTGTCCACGTATTCGCCGCTCCACCAGTCCCAGTAGCCGCCCTCCACGTCGCCGTAGATGTAGAGCTGCAGCACGTTGTCCCTGTTGAGTGCCTGCCGGATCTTCCACATGGGCTTTTTGCCGCTTTCGCAGGGTCCGCTGTTTCTGTCATTGCGAGCCGGTGCGCACACCGGCGTGGCAATCCGTTTTTCCTTATCCGTTGTTGTTCCCTCCTTCCTGGTCGCCTTCGGCGGTGTCGAGACGCCCGATGTTCTTGGTGATCAGGTGCTCGTCCGCCCAGGGCTCGTTGATCGGCTGCTCTCCGGCCGCCCGGCGAATATCGTTCAGGCTCCAGCCGCTGCCGAGGAGTTTCTCGATGTTGGCGGCTTGGCCGAAGAGGTCAAAATGCTGGATGCTGGAGGAGTCCATGCGCAGGTAGGACCCCTGCTGCCACGCGTCGTAGCCGTAGCGTTTTCGCGTCGCCTCCTCCGAGAACTGGTCGCAGATCGGGTCGATCGCGCCGGTGAGCGTGCGCTTCATCGCGTCGCCCGTGGCCTCCACCTCGCCCCGCAGCAGCACGTCGGCGACCCCAAAGGCCCGCGCCGTGTAGCTGAAAATGTCCTCGATCAGTGCCTTGATATCGCGGGTGTCCCGCGTTCCGGCCGCCGCGCCCCCGACATTCTCGTATTTGTATCCGTCGAACTCCGGCAGCACGGCCCCGTTGGAATCAAGAAAGGGCTTGATTTGCGTCTCGATCATCTTGCGGAAGGTCTCTTCCCAGCCGTCGGCGCCGGCGGCAAGCTGGCTCACATGGACCTTCCAGTGCTGTCCGTTCTGCCAGCCGTAGGCGTTCATGGCGGCCTTCACCAGCTTGAAGTAGCTGTCATAAAGCCCGTTCAGGATCGGGCGCATGTCACAGTGGTTCAGCTTCAGGTGGATCACGTCGTCCTCGCGGAAGACCTTTTGGGTGAAGGTGAAGTCCCAGACCTTCACGTTGCGGTATTCGTTCTGCCGCGTAGGGGCCCATTCTGGATCGTCCCAGTCGTCCGCCACCGCCACGGCGTCCAGGCCGTCCCGGCGGCGGATGGGAACGATCAGCAGCTCGTTGTCCTGAAACAGCCGGGCGACCGCCTTGTGCCAGAAGGCCGTGCTGTTTTGGTTCACGTTCGGCTCCACGTTCCACAGGTAGTACTCGCGCTCCCGGATCTCCGCGCCCTCGCGGAAGGTGCGGACCTCGCAGCGCCCGATGGCGTTCGCGATCCAATTAACACAGCACCAGAAGCTCAGCTCCCGGATCTGGTAATCGAGCGCCGCGTCCAGCAGCTCCCGGCAAACCAGATCGGTCACGTTCTTCAACTCCGTTTTTCCGTTCCCCGTCAGGAACTTGAAAATGTTCAGGCCCATGGGACCCTCCCTTCAAAAGCAAAAAGCCCGCGTCGGCTCGTCTTCTCGAGCTGACGCGGGCCATACGGCGCAGGTCCGATTATGTTCGCTTGTAGGGGCCGCCGCCCTCGGCGGCCCGTTTAGATATTCCTGTCATCCTGAGCGCAGCGAAGGATCTCCCGGTCTGAGTCTGTCATTGCGAGCCGTCGCGAACGACGGCGTGGCAATCCGTCCCCCAGTCACAGAACGATCGCCCCGATCGGCGGTGGCTTGGGCGGTTCTCCCGTCCCGAGCACGCTCTCAGCGGTCACGGCGGCCACCAGGGCCATGAACGGGTCCGTCTTGCGCGCCTTCGCGTCGATCTTGGCATAGTAGTAGTTCCCGGTGTCGGTCCCCTCGCTGCGGCCGCGCCGCAGGCGCTTGGTGTTGTTGACCGCCCAGCGCAGGCAGGGATTGTTCCCCCAGGCAAAGTACCCGCGGTCGAAGCACTGCTGGATCGTCGGGTCCGTCCGCATGATATCGGCCGGCCGGACGAGCTTCACGCGCTCCTTGTCGGACGCGTCGAAGCCGATCGCTCGCAGCGCGTCGGACACGACCGTCCAGCGGAAGCTGTCCATCGCGATCATCCGGATGTTGTAGCGGCGGCCCATCTCCTGGATGTGCGCCGCCAGCAGCCGCGGGTGGATGCTCACGTCGTCCACCGGCGTCACGATCGGCGAGCCGTCCGAATTTTTAAGCTCGGCCCAGTCCCGCCAGGGGGCGCGGACGCGCGGCAGCGTCTTCGATTTGAGGCAGATCCAGGTCCGGTTGATATCGAAGCGCTGCTCGCCTTTCCGGAAATGGAAGTCCACGCTCGCGAAGTCGCTCAGCTCGGCAAAGTCGATGCCGACGGTGCAGCTCCATCCCGTGAGGTCCGGGATCTCCCGGTTTGTCGCCTTGATCTTCTCGTAATCCGTAACGGCGATCTCCTTGAAGCCCTTCCGGATCCCCATCCGTTTCGTCAGGAAGTCGCCGTGCTCCTCCGGGCGATCCTTCCACTCGGTGTACTCGTCCCGGATTTCCTGCAGCAGCGTCGGCCGGTACGGCAGCGACGGGTTCGCCATACTCCAGTTCTCCGGATCGTGGACCTGTTTCTCCTCGCTCAGGCAGCAGATGAAGGGAAGGAAGCCGTTGTCCTCCTCGTCCTGGAAGAGGATCCGGCGCCCGCGCTCGAGCATATCGTCAAGCGGTCCGTCCTGGATCTCGCCCTCGGAGGAAAAGCAGCCCTCGCGGGGTTCGTCCTTTTTCCCGAGGCCGGTCCGGAAGACCTTAATGTTGTCATAGTTCTGGTAGGCGTGGATCTCGTTGAAGACGATCATCCCGCTGCGCATGCCGTCGCGGTGCTTGGGGTTGTTCGTCCGGCCCTTGATCACGCCGCGGTTGACGCGGCCCTGCACGAGCTCCTTTGTGTGGTAGTAGTGTTTTTTGAGCTTCCGCTCCCTTGCCGGGCTCTCAAGAACGTCGATCACGTCCTTCACCGGGCGCGTCGCCTGTTCCTCGTCGTTGGCGCAGATATCAACGTCGTAGCCGTCAACAGGGTTGTAGGGGCTCACGGCGCAAAAGGCGATGAAGCCGATTAGGCCGTCCTTGCCGGCGCCTCGGCCGAGCAGGGTGAAGAGCGTCTTCCAGCGCGGCAGCCCCGGCGCCTTGTACGTGCAGAGCCAGAGGGCGACCAGGAAGCGCTCCCAGGGATAGAGCTCGAACGGAAAATACTTTTCAAGGCTCAGGTACTTCTCGAGCCGCTCGATCTCGATTATCAGCGTCTCCCGCGCGAAGACGCGCCGGATGTACGCGGCCAGGGCGTGCTGTTCAGGGCAGGCCCGCGGCCTGTCGTTCTCGACCATCTCGAGGTAGATCTCGACGACCGGCGGGATCAGCGTCCCGGCAGGCAGGACCGGCTCGGCCGTGGGTACCTGCGGTACCGATGCGGCGGCGCCAGGAGGAGGACGCCGGCTGCCGGCGGCAGTCCGGGCCGGTCCCGAGGGCTTACAGCTCATCGTCGTCGGGGCTCGCGCGCCCGGCGCCGGTGCTCAGCTCCCGGAAGCCGAGCGCGTTATAGATGTCGATCATCTTCTGGCTCGTCTGGTGGCGGATCGTGAGGCTGCGGTTTTCCACCAGCATGCCCCGTTTTTCATCCCAGACGCACACGCCTCGCGCCCGGATGTCCTGCGTCAGATCCTTGAACTCGCACCAGAGCTCCATATAGCGCCGGAGCAGCTCCTGGTATACGGGCTCCACCAGGCCGCGCGCCTCCAGGTTGTCGGCCAGGCCGTCCCGCAGCTCTCGGTATTCCTTTGTCCTGGTCCAGTCCCTGCTCATAGTTCCTCCGCGTGTTCATTTTTGGCACTTCGCGTCGATCAGCGCGACCATCTCGCGCTCCGCGTCACTAAGCTCCCATCTCTCCGCCGCGGCTCTCTCCGCCGCAGCGAACGTCAGAAAATCAAACGCGCCGACGAAGACAGATCTGCCGCAATTGCAGCGTGCTGCCGGCATTTTCCTCGAATCATCCCGGCTTTTTCCGCGCCCGCGCGCCCGGCGGCAGCGCGTGCGCAGCAAAATTTCTCCCTTGCCCTGCCACCCTGCAGATTTGGCCGGTTGGGGGTTCGGGCCCGTTTTTCAGACCGGGGGGTGTCTCCCGCTGGGGAGATTTGCCCAGCAGCAGCCCGGGTCAATCCCAACGCTCGGCCGTGAGCGGAGCCTTGCGCGGCTCAAACTTACGCAGCGCCTCCGGATGCTCCGCCTCGTGGCAGGCCTTGCAGACGGACACGAGCTGCCGCTCGTGTGTGTCCGGATCCCAGATCGACAGCGCGAGATCCGGCCGGTCGCGCAGGTGCTTGACGTGGTGGACGATCGTCGCCTGGCTGTAGCGTCCCCGGGCCTTGCAGAGCTGGCACTCGTGCCGATCAAGTTCGAGCACGTCGCCGCGCAGCTGCAGCCACTCGGGCCACCAGTAGAAGCGGGCCTCTCCGCCTTTTTCCAGGAGGATCCGGAGCTGGACAAGGCGGCGCGGGCTGATCCCGTTCACGGGCTATCACCTCCGAGAGACGAAAAAAGCCCGCGCCACTGACTGCATCCTTTCGGGAAAGTCAATGGCGCGGGCTGGAGTAGGTAGCGCTGGCCTGGTCGATATTCACCTGCATCTCGAAGCGGCACTCGCTGCACTGGACGGAGACGCCGCGCAGCTCGCTGCCTGGTTTGACGCGGATCCGGCGGATCTTCCGCCGGCAGTTCGGGCACTGGATGGCGCCCTTTTCATCTACGACAAGTTTACCACAGTTTTCCACTGTCTGCAAGGGTTTTCACGTCCTTTCCCTTAAAATAATACTGGAAGCAAGGCGGAAAAAGTTAAAAGAAAAAGCTCAACGTTTCCGGCGCCGCTTCGCCTTGGGCGGACGCTGGCCGGTCGGGAAGACGTACTCGATCAGCTCCCAGCTCGCCCACTCGTCGCGCCGGCGCTCCGAGGAGATCAGGTGCGTGCCGGCGGGCGCCTGCAGTGTCGTGTCGTCGGAGACGGTGAAGGTCTCGACCTCGGGCTTGGGGCAGTTGCGCGTGGCGGTCCAGCCGTGCTTGCCGAGCTTCTCGGGCGTCTCCTTGGTCATGTAGGCCGCGAGCGTCTCCCAGTTCTGCTCCTTGTCCACCCGCATCGGGTGGAACTCCAGCACCTCGCCCCACTTCCAGCAGCGCCGGATGAGGGCGAAGTCCTCGCCGGTGTTGTTGATCACCGCGTGGTGGTGGAGGCGTTGGTGGCGGCTCGAGTGCTCCTCGATGTTGGAGGCCATCAGGAACGGGAGTCCGAGCCGCCGCCGCTCGCGCCGCATGCTCTTGCGGAACTCGTTCACGATCGCGGTGGCCTCGTCCCAGCTGTGCGGCAGGCACTCGTCCCGGTAGGTCAGCACGCAGACCCAGCCGCTGCCGGCGGTCGGGAAGGCGGCGGCGAGCGTGAGCTTGAGCTTCTCCCGGCTGTTCTTGAGGTTGAGGCGCTTCTGGGCCTCGCTGGAGGCCCGGCGCTTGGCGGCGCGCTGCTTCGGGCTGTCCGAGCGGTGGCCGCGGCTATAGAGAATCTTCTTTTGATAAGGCCCCGCCGTGACGATCTTCATCGTTTTGGCCATGCGCCACACTCCTTTGGTGCGGCGCTGGCCATACGGCGCGGGCCCGTCGGATTAGAATTTGAATCCCTCCCGGATCGTCCCGCCGGGGAACGTGGCCTCGGCGCGGTACCAGCGGTGCTCGGCGTTTACGTAGACGATCCGGCCGCTGACGCGCACGGTGAGGCCGAGCACGCCGGCGGAGTTGTCGGTGTTGTGGGTAAAGGCCGCCGGCGTCCAGCAGATCGGCTCGCCCACTTCGGGGACGTCTTTCATTTTGGACCCGCCCCCTCCGATTTGTCAAGGCAAGAATCCTTGACATTCTCCCCGGCGAGGTCCGAGAGCTGGGCCGCGAGGGCGATCACGCCGTGGGTAAAGGCGGCGTATTCCTCCCCTTTAAGGAACACGTAATCAGTCAGCACCGTGAAGGCGGCCGCCCGGATCTGGTCCATGGTAAAGGTCACGTCGGTCATGTTTCGTTTTTCCTCTCTCTCACTTTGGAATCGGTGCGGCTGCCCTCCCAGCACTCGGCGGTGCCGCGCAGGTGGGCGAAGCTCATCGGGATCCCGGCGAGCTCGCCGCGGGCCTGGCGCTCGAAGAGCTCCCGCGTGAGCCGCGCCCGGAAGCAGCGCTGCGGGCAGCGGCTCTTGCGGTAGTCCGCGCAGTGTGTCATGTCGTGGTTCATAGCTTGTTCTGTGTTCTATACCATAGAACACGTCCTCCTTTTTCCCGTTAGTATGTTAGCTAACATACTAACGGAAGTATTCGAGCGGGTCGATGTCGTTGGCATCGCAGAGCCGCTGGAAGCAAGCCTGGCAGACATAGCCGAGTTTTCGCGTGACCTGGAAGGTCCCCCTTGCGCAGCCCAGGCGAAGCATATCCCGCTTTGCGTCGATGGTGTGACAGATAAAGCAGGCCGTGATCTGATTCAAAGGCAGCTGCAGAGCCTTCTGTTCGCGGTCAGTGAACACAAGCTCGCCGTTCACGATGTGGTCCTCGATCATCTCTTCCCTCCCCGTGCGTCGATCGTGCAGGTCATGGTGTGCTTGGAGAGCTCCGCGGCGATCTGGAGATCCTGCTCGTCGGCGATCAGCCGCAGCGAGGCGGCAAAGCTGTCGACGACGGCGAGGATCAGGCCGTGGAAGGCGCTGTCGGTGCCGTACTTGCGTGTCACGGCCGAGAGGTCGTTGGCGATCGCCTGCATGAGGCGCTCGGTCTCGCGGTTGATTCTCTCGCTGTCCTTGCTGAGGACAGCGAGTTCTAAGTTCCTTGTGTAGGGATTCATCTCTTTCTCTCTCCTTTCTCGATCGTGCAGCGCTTCACGGCGGTGTGCCGTCCGCAGAAGGAGCAGTCGTCGAGCAGCTCGTAGTCCTTCTCGGTGACGGTGTAGCCGCCCTCCCGGAGGATCTCCCGGCAAACCTCGCAGGCCTTGACGGTTTCTTTCATGCCTGCGCCTCCTCTGCCGAGCCTTCCAGCCCGACGATCCACAAGCGGCCGCTGCACGGGAGCACTTTAATCTTGTGCCCGAAGAGCCGCACCATGGCGTCATTTCCGAGCAGCAGGTGCTCGCCTGGGCAGAGGATCTGGAACAGGTCGACGGTCATGCCGATCACGACGCGGCGTGATTCGTGTGGGGTGGTGAGCTGCTCGAGATCGTATGCGATCCGTGCGAGGATCTCTTCGCTGCTCACAGCTGCGCCTCCCACTCATAAATGTTTTTCCCGGCGTACTCGGCGAGCGCGTGCTCGATTCGGGCGCCGGCGCTGTCCTGCCAGTCCGGGAGGAACACGACCAGGTCGGCCTGCAGCAGCATCGGCAGGCAGACCGCCATGTAGTCGCCCGGCGCCATTCCATCGGGCAGATCTGCGGGGTTGAGGACGCTCACGCCCGGGAGCGTAAAGCGGCAGGAGGCCGCGCGAAACTTGGCCCGATAGTTCGGGTCGCCGGAGATCTTCCCGGCGATGTAGACTTTCATGCAGCTCATCGCTCGCCCTCCTCTGCTGTCTCAAAATAAAACTTGATCGGCTTCTCGTTTTCCACGACGTTCCCATACAGGACGCCGATCTTGTAGATGTAATCCGCCCGGAGCTTGCGCGGGATCTCCTCGATATACCGGCGGAAGGTTTCAAGGCTGTGCGCCCTCTTGTAGTGATTGCACATTCGACAGGCGGGCATAAGGTTTTTGAGGTCGTCCACGTTGTCAACGCCTGGCACGTCACCCATTACGAAAACATAGTCCATGTTTTGCGGAATGAAGTGATCTACCTGCATATCCTTGTATTCGATCTTCCGCCCGCAGTAGGCGCAATGTCCGTTATACTTGGTATACACCGCCAGTCGCTTCTCTTTGCTGATGCCCATCACTCGCCCTCCTCCGCCGGGATGATGGTGGGAGCGGTATTCACAAACCCTAACGCGACCTGACATTCCGACCATCCATCGTAAGGGTCGTTGCACTTCCTCTGCTCATCCTTGATGTGCGTGTATAGAGCATCCGCATCAATCAACCTCCCATGCTGCTGAACGTTGATTGCCGGGCAGTTTGGCATTCTCGAGGTCTTGGCGATTCTATCATCAAGCAGTTCGCCGGTCGCGTCGCAACGATAGTCGTCGTTGTTTGCTATGCACCTCGAGCAAGTGGTCAAAAATTGACCCGGGAAATATACGCCCATTCTCACTTCCTCCAAGTAAACAGGGCCACTATCAGCGCGGACGCAACCCCGCACACAACCCCCTATTGCTATAGCGGTAAGCCAATCCAGCATGTCCCTCATCCCTCCGATCCGTTAAACATTCCCAGCCTTGAGCCCAACTCGACAGCTGCTGCCACCACGGTGTAGAGGTCTTTTCCGGACATAGCGACCATCTCCGCCATGATTTCAACCTGTTCCGCTTCGGGCTTTTCGGTCAGACGGAACACCAGGCCTTTCTCGAGATCTTTTGCTGTCCCGTCGTCATAGGTGACAGTGATTTTTACAGCGTTCTTTTCCTGTTCGTCCATCGTTACCCCTCCCGGATCTCAAGGATCTGCAGCCGGTAGTAGTCCTTCCCCGGTTCGGCTCCCCATTCTTCCCGGCCCGGTCCGATGTCGATCGTGCAGACGGCCGTGAACGAGGGCGAGGTGGCGGCGTAGCCGTTGCGGAAGCGAACCACCGCTTTCCGTTTCTTCCACTCTTCCTCCGGGCTGCAGCGATACAGGCCCAAGTACATCCGGAAGCGTCCGCGGTAATACCGGTTTTTCTCCCGGTAGTCCTCTTTTTTCTCGCCAGACAGGATCATATAGAACCACTTCTTTTTGATCGGCAAAGTCAGCATCGTCACTCCTCCATATCCGGCAGCGGAAAGAACTTGGTAATAATCACATCTTTCAACACGCGGCGGCTGTTTTTCTCTTCGTACCAAGCACCGCGCCAGTAATTGATAGTCCGTTCTGGCATATCCGCCCAAACACCCAAGCAGGCGTACCAGCCTTCTTTCTCCGGCGTGCCGGTGAGCCAGCGCGCCTCCGGCGCCGCAGCCTCTTCCCCGCTGTCATTGCGAGGAGCCGAAGGCGACGTGGCAATCCGTTCTCCCTCTTCATCGTCCGGAATACGGATTCCCACACCAGTGACGTCGGTCACTGGTTCGGAATGACAAGCGGCGGGCTTTACCGCCTCCGTCCGGCCGAGCAGGAAATCGGTGGAGCAGCCGAGCAGGTCGGCCAGGTCGATCAGGCAATCGTCGAGAAACTCGATCGCGTAGTGCTGCACGTCCTTCTCCTCGCCGGAGACGAAGCGCAGGATCTGCTGCACGTCTCCGTCGCTCTCCCAGAGCTGGTCCAGCACGCCCTCCAGATTTCGCCCGGTCTCCGCTGCTGCCCGGCCGATCCGGGCCCAGATTGCGGCGCTCTCCTCGTCATGCTCCCTGCGGGCGCGCTCGGCCGCAGCCTGGCGCATTTCAAGATCCGTCTGCCGCTGCTGCTTGAGGCGGTCGGCCTCGGTGATCGCCTGGGCGCGCTCGGCCTCGCACTTGATGCAGGCCCACTCGCACGTCCCGATCTCCTGGCAGCCGAGGCAGCAGCGTCCTCGGTAGCAGTTCTCCCTCACGCCCTCGAAGTGCGTGAGCTTTTGCGCGTAGTCGAAGCGGCTCTCCGCGTAGGTGCAGGGGCAGCCGACGCTGGACTTTTTGCACTTGATGGTGCAGAGCTTGCGGTGCAGGTCCCCGAGCTTCTCCACGTACTCGGCCGTGAGCGCCTCGGGCTTGTAGCCGAGGTGCAGGTGGTTGACCCAGATCTTCTTTTGCAGCGCCTTGTCCAGCCGAGAGAAGGCATAGGCCACGCTCTCGTTGATCTTACCCTGGTCGAAGGCGTCGAGGATATACTCGTGGCAGCGGTGCCCGATGGCATCCAGCCGCCCGATCTTGCTCTTCGTGAGGTTCACGGCCTCGGCCACGTGGTCGCGCATCCGGCCGGTGAACTGCACGCCCTGGGCCTGCAGCTCGTAGAGCGCCTTGCGCGTCTCCTCGATCTCGCGGCGCTTCTCGGCGTCGCTGCGCTCGCGCGTGCAGCTGTTGGCGTAGATCAGGCGCAGCCGCCGCATGGCGTCGCTGGCCTCGCCGTACTCCACGATGCAGGGCACGCCGCTGTCGAACATGGGGTTCCCGCCGTCGCGGATCAGCAGGCAGGCGGCCCGGCGGCGGTGGCCGGAGACGACGGTGTAGCGCTCGCCGTTCGGCCGCACGCGGATGGGGTCCAGCAGGCCGACCGTCTCGATGTTTTCTGCGAGCTCGTCGGGCCCTTCCAGGCTGTAGAAGTTGACGGGGTCCGGGTCGATCGCATCCAGCGGCAGCCGGACGATCTGTTCCTCCCCGGTGTTTAAATCGGGCACGCCCTTGAGCGCTGCCGCCAGATCAAAGCCCATCGTTTCAGCCATTTTCGGCACCCCCTTCCCTGTCATTGCGAGGCAGCGCGCACGCTGCCGTGGCAATCCGTTCTGCCTTCCTCGGCCGTCCGCGTCTTTTGCCCGTCTCCACGTCATGGCCACGCAGCGGCTTCCCCGCCGCCTTCGGCTCCTGCGCCGCCTCCGCGGCCTCTTTCCTCTCCTGCCCCACGATCCAGCTCGCGAGCGCCCGATAGTCCCGGCAGGGCGCCGAGCGCGGCGAGCAGACGATCAGCGGCTGCTGGTGGTAGGTCATGTCGTCCACCCGGTCGGAGCGCCGGATCCGCGGCAGGACCTTGAGGCCCGCCGAGCGCAGCGCGCTCTCGGCCAGCTGGATGGTATCCGACCGGTACCACATGACCGGCAGCACGCCCAGCAGCTGCAGCTTTGGGTTGAGGCGCCGCATGTTGGCGATCTGCCGCATCAGGTTCGCCATGCCCTCCAGGGCGAAGGCGTCGAGCTTCACCGGGATCAGCACCGCGTCCGCGGCGATCAGGGCGGCGGAGGACGCCGCGTTGAAGGCCGGCGGGCAGTCCACGATGCAGAAGTCGAAGGACTCGCCGTAGATCACCGCCGCGAGCTTCTCGTTCCTCTCGTCACTCTTCACGGCGGCCGCGATCTTCTCGCGCTGCTCCAGGGCCCTGCGCAGCTCGCGCAGGCAGGTCACGTCGGCCCGCCCGTCCCCGGCCTTGCTGAGGTCGAGGTCCATCAGGTCCGGGCTGCCGGCGATCAGGCTCACGCCGGGCACGTTGGTGGTCTGCAGCTCCAGCGGCTTCTCGTCGCTGAGCTCCCGCCGCAGCATGGCGGCGACGCCGACCTTCTCCCGGTCCCCGCCGAGGAACGACGTGGCGTTGCCCTGGCTGTCCGCGTCGATCACGAGGACGCGGCGGCCGAAGTCCCGGGCTAGGATGGCCGCGAGATTGACGGCGGTCGTCGTCTTGGCGACGCCGCCCTTCTGGTTGCAGATGCAAATGGTTTTCATGTCTTTCTCTCTTTCTGTTCGTTTTGTCATTGCGAGCCAGCCCGCAGGCTGGTGTGGCAATCCGTTTTTTTACTCGACCTTGCGGGTCAGTTCCTCGAGCTCTTCCTTGCTCAGCGTGTCCGGGATGTTGATCGGGCGGCAGCCGCGCAGGAAGATCAGCACGCGGCCCTCCTGCCGCACGACGCCGACCAGCGCGTGCCGGTCGACCGTGACGACGCCCTCGATCGTGATCGGGTCCTTCATGTCTTTCTCTCACCTCCCCCACTGTCATTGCGAGCCAGTGCTCACACTGGCGTGGCAATCCGTATTCTCGCCCCGTCTCGCCGCCTTCCGGCGCTTTTCCTCCTCCGGGTTCCACCCGCAGCGGGCACAGTGCGGTTTTTTCTCCCGGCAGATCAGGCCGTCCCGCCAGGGGCAGGCGTCCTCCCAGGGTTCCTTTTGCTTCACATTCTTGCCTCCTTCATAGCGGCAGTTCAACCTGTCCGCTGTCGCGGCCCGGCCGCTTGCTCTGGTCTCGCGGCTTTGGTTTCGGCCGCTCCGGGAAGCGCTCTACAAAGGTCTGTGTCGCGCCCCGGAACTCGAGCGTGCAGGGCTTGATCGCCTCGCCCTCCTTGTTTTTGCCGACCTTGAGGATGCGGTCGGAGTCTTTCACCGTCGGATTCTCCGGGTAGAGCAGCAAAATGGCGTCCGCGTCCTGCTCGATCTGGCCGGATTCCTTGAGGCTCGACATGCCGGGCGGGACGGGCTTGCCGTCCTTCGGGCCCTTGTCCGGCCGCTGCAGCTGCGCCAGCGCCACCACCAGGACGCCCAGCTCCTGCGCCAGGGTGTGGAGCTTCCGGCTCGTCTCCGTGACGATCTCGTAGCGGCTGCCGCCCTTTTCGTTCACGAGCTGCAGGTAGTCGACGAAAATCACCTGGTAACGCCCGGCGAGTGTCTTGGCCCGGATCTCCTCCACGGTGTCCCCCGCACACTCCTCGATCGTGAAGGGCAGCTCATAGAGCTGCTGTGCCGTGTTCATGAGCTTTCGATAGTCCGGCCCCGTGAGGTCTCCGTGCTTGATGGAGCGCAGCGGCACGCCGGAGCGGTGGGACATAAGGCGCGCTGTGAGCTTGCGCTCCCGCGTCTCCAGGCTGAAAAAGCCCAGACGGTGCTTTGTCGCGATATGCGCGGCGAGCTGCAGGGCAAGCAGCGTCTTGCCCGCCGAAGGGTAGCCGCCGATCACGACGAAATCTCCGAGCTCGGTGTCCAGCGTGTCCGTCATGTAGTCCAGGCCCCAGTCGAGAAAGTCGGGCTTCTTTTTTTCTATCTCCTCCAGGCGCGCCATGAAGGCGATCAGGGCGTCCCCCAGGGTAATGTGCCGTCCGCGCCGGTTCTCCGCGAGCAGGCCCTGCGCCTCGGCGAGGCTCCTGCGCGCCTGCTCGGCGTCCCCGGCCTCCAGCATCCGCAGCGCCACGCTCTGGATCTCGCGCAGCTGCGCGTTATCGCGCACGATCTCGGCGTACTCCCGCCAGTTGGCGGCCGTGGGCGTTGCGGCCATGGCCTCCCGGATCAGACCCTCGTAGCTTTCCCCCGCCCGGTTCAGCAGCGTCACCGCATCCAGCGCCTTGCTTTCGAGCCAGAGAGCGCGCCCGGCCTCGAAGAGGTGCCGCAGCGCGGCGTCTCCGAAGTCCTCCGGGCGCAGCGCCTCAAAAATCCTGGCCGGCAGTTTCTCCGGCGCGAGGCAAAGGCAGCCGATCATCGACAGCTCCGGCAGCCGCCCGCGCTCGTTTTTGTCCATGCCTTATCCCTCCGGATCCTCGCCCCAGTAGCCGCCGGCGTCGGACGGCGTCTCCCCGTCCTTGAGGGGAAAGAGGCCCGTCCACCCGCGCTCGACCGACTGCTGCAGGATCTGCACGGCGCTGTCGGTCCGGGCGCGGCTCAGGGTCCGCAGCTTTTTGTCCAGCAGCTCCACCGTGCGCACCGTCTTGATTGGGGAGCGCTTGGCCGCGCGCATCTGGGCAAAGTCCAGCCAGGCGGCGAGCAGCTCCGGCTGCCGGTCCGAGGCCTCGCCGATAGCCCGGGCGATCTCCGGAGGTAGCCTGCGCAGCAGCGCCTCGCTTTCGGGGGCTATAGGGGTTATTGATAATATTTCTTGATATATAAGGTGTGTTTGGACTTTTTTGTCCGAACTGCCGGACTTTTTTGTCCGAACTGGAACCCCAGTTTGGACTTTTTTGTCCAAACTGGACGGCGCCTCCGCGAGGGGATTGATCCCCGCGAAGATTCGCCGCTCCACGGTCGCGTTGTGCTCCCCCGCCTCCCGCTCGATGCGGATATAGCCCTCCTTTTCCAGCGCGGCCAGCAGGCGCCGCACGCTGCGCTCCGTGATCTGGTAGATCCCGGCAAAGTAGCTGTCCGGAGCGAAGCAGTAGCCCGTTTTCCCGGTGAGGCTGGAGATCTCCGCATAGAGGAGCTTGGCGTTGGCGGGGATCCGATCGTCGTAGCGGATCCCCGCGGGCAGGATCGCCCAGTATCCCGGCTGCGCCGGGAGCTTGTCGTCTGTCATGGTCTCATCCCATTCCATACAGCGGTTTGAGCTTGCGGATCGTGCTGCCGCCGTAGGCGCTCTCCGTCAGGCGGATGAAGTCCTCCGGCGTCATGCTGCCGTGCTCCACGTCGATTTCGTGATCCCGGGCAAACTGCCGCCGCCCCATCTCGCAGGAGCCGGTCAGCCGGTGGTGCCAGGCGAAGAAGTCCGTGTTAGGGAAGGTCTTGCCGGGCGCGTGGGCCTTGCGGAAGGCGTCCAGGCGCTCGTTCTCCGGCATGTCGTCTAAGAGCTTCTCCAGCAGGGCCTCCCGGGCCGCGCGCAGCGTCTCGCCGTGGGCGAACGTGTCGTTTTGCTTCACGACGTAGCAGGGCGTCAGGGTCAAATCGCTGTTGAGGATGCAGCCGCGGGCCACGCTGTCGCCATGCAGGTGGCGGATGATCGTCGGCACGCCGTCGATCTGGTAAACCGGCTCGCCGTCAAACATTTTGACGCCGCGGCCGTATCCGCTGCCGTATCCGCTGCCGTATCCGCTGCCGTCTCCGCGGCCGTATCCGCTGCCGTCTCCGCGGCCGTATCCGCTGCCGTCTCCGCGGCCGTATCCGCTGCCGTATCCGCTGCCGTATCCGCTGCTAACGCTTAAAAAGCGCTTTACGTCCTCTTCCATTCCTTCACCCCGCCGATACTGGCGATCGCCTGCTCGCTGCAGGGGATGATCTCGATCACCTGGGTCACGGTCATCTGCGGCACCGTCACGGTGAACTTGCAGCTCTCCGGCGCCTTGGTGCCCTCGGTGGCGAGCTGGGAGAGCGACGCGGCCCCGTCCCAGTACCAGATGCGCCGCGCGTCGCGCAGCTGCGCCGTCTGGCCGTCCAGGCTTTCCACGCGGGCAAAGAACACGCCCGCCCCGTAGCATCTCACGATGCAGAACTGATTTTCGTACATGGATATCCTCCTTTATTTCTCCGGCCGCAGCCGGGTATTCACGTTTCGCTGATGCAGAGCTTGTTCGCGAGGTCGATGGCCATGTAGCAGCGTTTCCGGCCGACCTCGTAGCGGGGCACGTCCTCCAGAAACTCGCGGGTCGCCTTTGGGCAGAGGCCCAGGTACTTCCCGGCGGCCTTGGTGGTGATCAGGTTTCCGCACTGGCTGCGGATGTCGTTCACGATCTCTTTCTTGCTTGCCATGTCATCCCCTCCCTTGTCATTCCGAGCCAGCGCGCACGCTGGCGTGGGAATCCGTCATTTTCCGACTTGCGGTGCCCGGAAAACCGTTCGGGCTTACGCTTTTCCTCCGGTTTTCCGACCTCTGCACAAAATGAGCCTCGCCTTCCTCTGCCACCGGCAGCAGCAAGGCTCATTTCTCCGCGTAGTCGATCTGCATGGCCGCCTGGATCAGCGGATGCAGATCCCGCACGATCTGCTTGAAGCGCTGCTCCTCCTCCGGGTCCACGTGCCCGTCCGAGGCGATGCGCAGCAGCGCGTCCTCGTGGTGCTTCTCGTCAAAGTCCCGGATGGCCGCGAGCAGCTGCACCACGGCCTGCGCCAGCGGCAGCCGCCGGACCTCCGGCAGCACCTGCGCGGCGACATAGCTCTTCCGGCGCAAATGCCAGGTGCCGAGGATCTGCAGGCCGGATAAATCCGCCATGCTCAGCACGATGTCGTCCTCCGGCAGGATCTCGCCGCTCTCGTATTTGCGCACGGCGCTCTCCGAGACGCCGAGCACCTCGGCCCAGCGCGCCTGCGTGAGACCGGCAGCGTAGCGGGCGCTGTAGTAGATGTTTCGCCCGTTTCCGTCCATTTCTCGGGCCTCCTTTGTTGGGTATAATCAAGCCGGGACCTGTCATTGCGAGCCAGTGCGCACACCGGCGTGGCAATCCGTCCCCTTCTGACGTGATGATGATGGCGTGAGGAGTCGAACCTCGCGGCGCTCATGCCCCGGCGCCGCCGGCTGGCTTGGCGTCCAGCGCTACCGCTCCGGCGGATCCGCCATCGTGTCTCCTCAGCCAGCCAGCACGATCTGCATGGCAAGAAGAATCATGTAAACCGGGATCGCGAGCAGCGTCGCCACGACCATCGATCCGAACACCCAGTATCGCTGGTCTCTTCGGCACATGGGCGTGTCGAACGACATGAACAGCACGAGGCCGTATAGCCCCAGCCATAGCAAAAAGCCTGCGATCATCCGGCGCCCTCCCTGTCATTGCGCACCGTCGTGCACGACGGTGTGGCAATCCGTTCCTCCGTCTCCTCCGGCGCCTCGTAGAGCTCGTCGATGCTGCAGCAGAGCAGCCCGGCGAGATCTGGGAGCACCCGGGCCGAGGGCCAGCTCGTCCCGGTCTCCCACATGCCGACGGTGGCGCGCTCGATCCCGAGCGCCTCGGCCACGTCGGCCTGCGTCATGCCCGCCGCCTTGCGCCGCGGCTGCAGGCCATCCAGTTTCTTCCTCTTTGTCATGCAATCCCCTTTCCTGTCATTGCGAACCAGTGACCGTGTCACTGGTGTGGCAATCCGTTATTTTTTCGGTGTTTTTTTCTGGCCGGCCGGCGCCTTCGGCGGGTTGATTGTCAGCGTGACATTTCCCGGCTCCTCCACGCGTTGCCGCAGCTGATACCACTGCTCGAGCAGCTCGGCCAGCTCCTCGGATCGGAGATCGCCGTCGTTCAGCACACGGAATAACAGCAGATCGGTGAAGCTCTTCAATGTTTGATTCATGGGTCCTCCTTCGGTGTATAGTCGTAGGGCTCCGGCGGCGCCGGGTTGCGCGTGTGATACGCGCAGGCGACGAATCCCTTCCCGCTGCGGAAGCATTCCTCCCGGCGGCAATCGGTACAGCTGGCCCAATACCCGAACACAGCCCACTCGTCGTAGAATTGCCAGTAATCGGTCGGCCGGATCCGGATCGGGAACGGGATCAGCTCGCCCATACTCAGATATCGAGCTCCAGCGGGTCCGGCCCCGTGTAGGGGTGCTCGTCCATGTACTTCATCAGGTGCCGCTCGATGCGTCGGCAGAGAGCCCGGTTGCCGCAAAAAGCAACTTGCTCACAGCGCCCGTCCCCCGTATAAAGTCTTTCGAGCTTCAAATCGAGGTCCCGACAGCCCTCGCACATGCCGGTCAATTTCAGTTCGATTGCCATATGATCTCCTTCCACCCGAGGCTGTCGCAGAACCAGAGGCGGCCGTCGGGATACTCGATGATGTCCGAGACGCTCATGCTGTGCCCGTGGAAGTCCTCGGGCGTCGCCTCGCAGCTGAGGCCGAGCTCGCGGTGGTTGCGGTTGAAGGTCTCGAAGATGTAGTCGAGGCACGGGTCCTTCTCGGTGTGCCAGGTGTAGACCGGCTCCCAGGCCTCCCGTGGGAGCCGGTAGAGCTCCCGGCCCTCCACGGCCTCGGCGTGGTGCGTCCAGAGCAGCTCCCGCATGGAGGCGTAGCCGTACTCGCGGATGTGCTCTTCCTTGACCTGATAGATCTTAAAGCGGTTCATTCCTTCACCTCCTCAAAGAGCCACGCAAGCCAGTCCTCGGGGAGGCTGTCGCCCAGTTCATTTTCAAGCCACGCGGCGAGCTCATTCGCGGAGCTTGTCATGCGCAGTTTGGTCCAGTTGTTCATTTCGCTACCTCCACCGTGTCCACCAGCAGATAGGGCGATTCACTCGCCCGCGTCCGGATCTGGATGCGCCATACCTTCTTTTCGGCGTGCTCGATCTGCAGCCGCCCGCCGCTCGGGAGCTTCAAGGGCTCCTGGTCCTTCCGGGCGAGATAGATATCGGCCGTCGTGGCCATCCAGAGTTCCTGCACGGTCATCCCCGCACCTCCTCTATGTCTTTGCGAACCAGCGCGCACGCTGGTGTGGCAATCCGTTCCTCTCCGTCGTCGAGGTCCTCGACCTCGTTGGCGAGGATCCGCAGCATGGTGATGATGTACTCAAGCATTCCGATCATGTCTTTCTCTCTCTTTCTGTCAGAATCAGTCAGCTCAATTTCCTTCTCATGGCCGTTCCGAAAGCGGCGGATCAGCCTCGTCGCGTGATTGGCTTCCGCCCAGATTCGGACGACTGACCTCCCACAGGTCGGACGCCTTGCGCCCGGCGAACCTGGCCGCCTCCAACTCCTCCCGCATGAGGAGATAGGTCGCGGCCTGCACTTCGGGAAGCCGTCGCAGCGTTGCCTCGATGGCTTCCTGCTTTTTCAGGATCTTCTTGAGCAGCACCACCTGCTCCTCGAGAAGATCCATCCGCTTAAGGATCTTCTTACTGTCTTCCGTTCTTCGTTCTCTCCTCTCTTCCGCCGGGCTGTCGATTCTCCAATCTGACCGACAGCCCGGCTCTCTGTTTTGCTCCCCGTGAATCGGGTAAAATGCTTCTGTTGGAAACTCTGTTGACGATGTGGGAAATACACCGGTTCGGTGTGCGTGTAGATATACTAAAACCGTGACGGTGTTTTGTCAAGCAGATTTGCATTAATCCACTCCGATTTGGTGTATTTGCTGAAAAGCATAATTTTGTATTGTATAATTTAAACAATTCGTTTGTGGGGGCTGACCAAATGAATCGAATCAAGGAACTACGCACGAGTAACGGCTGGCGCCAGCAAGATCTCGCGGCCAGATTGAACACGAACCAGCAAACCGTCGGCCGCTACGAAACCGGAACGCGTGGCCTGGACGTCGAGACCATCCTCAAGCTCTGTGAGATCTTCGGATGCTCCGCGGACTATCTTCTCGGTCGCTCGGATCTCCCCTCACCGGAGCTATCCGACGAGGAGAGGGAGCTGGTCGCCGCGTTCCGTCAGGCCGATGGGGACGCAAAAGACATGGTTCGCCTCGCTCTTAAGCGCTGGAAGGCCGCAAAACCTACGGGAAGCAAAGACGCGGCGTCGTGATCGAGGCCGCGTCTTTTATTAAGCAATATCAAATTTGAGGGGAAAAGAATGACAGTCTGGATCGTGTTGCTTATCTTCGGAGTATGGTTCATCGGTAAAATGACCGCTAAGAGCATGGACATGAAACTCAAAGAGGAAGAGGAGCGCAAAAAGAAGGAGACCCTTCAACGCGAGCTGGAACGAAAAAGGCTCGATCAGGAACGGCAGCAGCGAGAGGCTCGTGCCGCCCTCGACCGAAAAATGTGGGAAATTGAGGAAAGGCAAAAACGAAGAGAGCAGATCTTAATGGCGAACGGCGAGAGGTTCGACCGGGACCTCGCCGCACTCCCCCGTGTTGAGATCCAGCTGCAGCCCTCTCCCGCCATGCAGCCCATCAGCCCGGTCTGGTCCCTATTTACATACCGGAATGTGACGAAGGCCTCCCGGCTTGAGACCCTGGGGGACTTTATCACCGTGGACGTTGAGACGACCGGACTGCATCCGGAGCTGAACGAGATCGTGCAGCTGTCCGCCGTCACCTTCCGAAACTTCGAGGCGGTCGACTGCTTCACGTCCTTCGTAAAGCCCGAAAAAGGAATCAATGCCAAGGCGGCCAGCGTCAACCACATCACCGAGGAAACGGTCGCCGACGCGCCGCTGCTTGGCGAGATCCGCAGCGCTTTCCGGTCCTATGTCGGTGAGGAGCTGCCGATCGTCGGGCACAACCTGGAATTTGATCTCAAGTTCCTCGTTCTGTCCGGCTGCCTCAAGCCCGATGTCTCGCGGCGCTACTACGACACGCTGGCCTTGAGTCGACGCACCTGGAACGAGGGCCCGTACAAGCTCGAGAGCCTCGGCGAGGACGTTCTCGGGATCCGACGCAGCGATGCGCACACGGCCCTCTCCGATGCCTATATCACCGGCCTGCTGTTTCAGAAGATCTGTCACATCCGCACCAACAAGCAATAGGAGGCTCCACACAGATTGTGCCCAAATTGAACACGCCCGGCCTGCGCCGGGCGTGAGGTTTATCGTTATGCCAAACAAAGAGAAATATCCCTATATCCGAAAATACTTTACCTTCGACGGCCAGGCCTATGAGGTCTACGGCAAAACCGAGGAGGAGGCCGTCGCGAAGAAGCTCCGCCGCCTGCAGGAGCTGGAGGCCGGGCGCATGGACTCCTCGAAAACCGTCCGAGACTGGGCGGAGGTCTGGTACCGCGAGTACATCCAGCCCCGGAAGATCACGGCCAAGAGCAAAAAGATGTACCGCGGGATCCTCGACCGGGAGATCATCCCAGCCGTCGGAAAGCTCAAGCTCCGCCAGGTGACGGAGCTGCACCTGCAGCGGATCCTCAACCGCCACGCGGGCCAGAGCAGCTCCGGCGTGGAGAAGATCCGCATGGTCATCAAGGCCATGTTCAAACGGGCCTATTTGAGCCGCCTGCTGCCGTTCGACCCCTCCGAGGGGCTCCTGCTCCCGGAGACCACGGAGAACGGACACAGGAGCCTCACGGAGGCCGAGAGGGCCGCTCTGCTCGCCGTGGCGTCTTATCCCACCTTCGACGGCAAAGCCAACCGCAGCGGCTGCTGGCTGCTGCTCATGCTGCGCTGCGGCCTCCGCCCCGGCGAGACGGCCGCCCTCAAAAAGGCCGACGTGGATCTCCCCGTCCGCACGCTGCACGTGCGCGCCGCGCGGGAATCCGGCAGCGGCCGCGTGAAGGGGCCCAAGACGGCCGCTGGCGTCCGGGATGTCCCGATCCCGGAGGATCTCGCGCCTTGGCTCGAGCGCCAGCTGCAGGCCGATCCGTCGCCCTGGCTGTTCACGCAGAAGGACAAAAAATCGCCCCTCAGCGAGACCTCGATGCGGCGCCGCTGGGAGACGGTGAAGAAGTACATGGACATCGAGCTCGGCGCGAAAACCGAGCGCGTGAAGCTCCCGGGCGCCCGGCGGCACTCCCTGGTGATCACCGAGAGCGTCCTGGCCGAGGATCTCGACCTCTACGATCTCCGCCACACCTACTGCACGGATCTCGAGGTCGCGGGCGTCCCGATCAACGTGGCCAAGGAGCTCATGGGCCACGCCGACATTGCCACCACGGCCAACATCTACACCCATGCGAGCACCGCCGCGGTCGATCAGGCCCGCGCCCTGCTCAATGCCGCAGCGGCCCCGAAACCGCCCGCCGTGTCTCCGGATCCCACGGGAAGCCCCACGGGAAACGAAGATCCGTCCTCCTGATTTTCCGCGTCGCCCCGCCGTTCCAGAGCTTTACGCCCCTCGCCTTCGTAATCAGCAGGTCGTGTGTTCGAGTCACATTACCAGCTCCAGTAACTCCCCGGACAGTTTTGTCCGGGGAGTCTTTTGTTTACGCGGAGTAATACGATTTGTAATCAGGCCAAGAAGCAGATTACAAATCGTATTACTCCCGTGTTTTGTTCCCCGAAAAACAAAAAAAGAGTTCGGATATTCTGGGTTATTTCAGAATATCCGAACTCTTTTCTGCGTGACATAACGCGTTTTATATTTAAAAACATCAATGAGTTATCAACATTATCAACAGCTTTTTCAACAGTGGGGGCAACGTTTTTTGCGAAAAAAAGGGCAGTTTTTGTCGCTGCTTTCTGTCTAAAGCAGGATTAGTTTACAAAGGAATGACAGAAACTCGTTAACATAATTTTCTCAATACTTGTATCGATAAAGGTCAAGCGCACCGCTCCTGCGATAAGATACATAGTCGTCCCCCGCAATGATAACGTGGTCATAAAGCTTGATCCCGACCGCCATTAAGGCGTTATAGATCTGCTGTGTGGCGTTGTCGTCCTCTCGGGAAGCTTTGGCCGGTCCGTCTGGATGATTGTGGGCAACGACTACGGACACCGCTTTTCTTTTCAGCGCGACCTCGACGATTTTACGGGATTCAAAGCTGACGCTGTTTACGATCCCCTTGTACAAGACCTC
>JAFXTM010000118.1 GCA_017535865.1 Oscillospiraceae bacterium | reverse complement strand
GGATATAGACTTTCTTCTCCTGCTTCGGTTTTTCCTGCCGCGGCGGCGCTTTGCGGACGGGATGCTGCTTTTTCCAGACTTCCAGCGGCGTCACGGTATCCACGAGCAGTTTCGGACTCTCCTCCTCCCGGATGGAGAGCTTTCCGGTCAGGACCACCACATCGTCCACCGAGAGATTCCCCTGATAGCGCTCAAACACCTTTGGAAACACCAGACATTCGATCTGACCGCTCAGGTCCTCCAGTGTCAGGAAACCCATATAGGCGCCTTTTCGGGTGGCTTTCCCCTTGACCTCTGTCAGGATCCCGCCCATCTCCACGCTTCGGCCGTCTAGCTCCAGTCCGCCGTCCTCCCGCTGATCCAGATCGGACAAGTCCGCGGTGGAGAAGGCGAGCTGCTGCAGGATCGGCCGCTCGTCGTCCAGGGGATGGCCGGTGATATAGACGCCGGTAATCTCCTTCTCCTGGGAGAGGCGGTACCGCGCCGGATAGTCCGGAAGGTCTGGCAGCTTTTTCTTCTCCTGAACGCGCTGGCCGCTTGTGTCCGCAAGATCGAAGAGCGAGAGCTGACCGGAGAGATTGTTTCGCCGGGATCGCGCGTTGGCGTCCATCTCCGCCTCATAGACTGCGAGCTGCTGCGGGCGGTTCGCACCGAATCCGTCGAAGGCACCGGCCCGAATCAGACTCTCCACCATGCGTTTGCTGCACGCGGAGGAATCAATGCGGGCACAGAAGTCGAAGATATCCTGATAAGATCCAGCCTTAGTGCGCTCTGACACGATTGCCTCCACCGCGTTCTCTCCGACGGTTTTCACCGCGCCGAGGCCGAAGAGAATCGACAGGGTGCCGTTCGGCTGCCGCTCAGCGGAGAACTTCCAGCCGGAGTGGTTGATATCCGGCGGCATCACGGGAATTCCGTGGGAGCGGCAATACTGGATATAGGCGGATACCTTTCCGCTGTTGCCGAACACGCTGTTGATCAGCGCCGCCATGAAGGAGGCCGGATGATGCCGCTTGAGCCAGCCGGTCTGCGCGGCGACCACCGCGTAGGCGGCGGCGTGGGATTTGTTGAAGGCATAGGAGGCGAAGGAGATCATCTCGTCATAGATCTGATTGGCGATATCCTCCGGCACACCGTTCCGTACGCAGCCGGGGACAAGAATCTCCCCATCGCCGCCCGTTTGGCCATGGACAAAGTATTCGCGTTCCTCCTCCATGACCTTGTGCTTTTTCTTTGCCATGGCGCGGCGCACCAGATCGGAGCGGCCGTAGGAATACCCCGCCAAATCCCGCACGATCTGCATGACCTGCTCCTGATAGACCATGCAGCCGTAGGTGACGCTGAGGATCGGACGAAGCTTCTCCGTGATATAGGTGACGCTCTGAGCGTTCTGCTTGCCGGCGATATAGCGCGGGATCGATTCCATGGGGCCGGGACGGTACAGGGAGATGGCGGCGATGATGTCCTCAAAATTTCCGGGCTTCATCTGCATCAGGAAACTCCGCATGCCGCTGCCTTCCAGCTGGAATACACCGTCCGTCTCCCCCGCGGAGATCATCTCGTAAACCTCCGGATCATCCAGCGGGATGTCCTCGGGCTTCATGTCGATGCCCTCCACCTCCCGCATCATGTCCAGCGTATCACGGATGACGGTCAGGGTTCGAAGCCCCAGAAAGTCCATCTTCAGAAGGCCCAGATGCTCGATGGTGTCCTTGCCGAACTGGGTGGTGATGACGTCGTCATTGCGCTGCAGGGGGACGTACTCGGTTACCGGACGGTCCGTGATGAGTACGCCGGCCGCGTGGGTGGAGGCGTTGCGCGGCATGCCCTCGAGGATCTTCGCCATCTCCAGGAGCCGGTGAACCGCCGGGTTTTCCGCGTCCATCGTATGGAGCTGCGGACTCAGCTTCAGAGCCTGCTCCAGCGTGATTCCCAGCTCGAAGGGAACCGCTTTGGCGACCGTATCCGTCTCCTGGTAACTCATGCCAAGCACCCGGCCGACGTCGCGCACCACCGCCCGTGCTGCCATGGTGCCGAAGGTGATGATCTGGCTGACGTGGTCAGCTCCGTACTTCCGGACCACGTAGTCGATGACCTCCTGCCGGCGCTCGTAGCAGAAGTCTACATCGATATCCGGCATGGAGACGCGCTCCGGGTTCAGAAAGCGTTCGAAGAGGAGCTGATATTTGAGGGGATCCAGCGTAGTGATTCCGAGCGAGTAGGAAACGATGGATCCGGCGGCGCTGCCGCGGCCCGGACCGACCATGATCCCTCTCGATTTGGCGTAATTGATGAAATCCCACACGATCAGAAAGTAGTCGACGAAGCCCATCCCGGATATGGTGTTCAGCTCATAGCGCAGGCGCTGATAGGGCTCATCGTCCTCCTTCGCGTCGGGATAGAGCCGCCTGACCCCCTCGGTGCACAGCCGGGTGAGCATCTCTAGACTGCTCTCCCCTGTCTCGATCGGAAACACCGGAATCTTTCGCTCGCCAAAGGTGAAATCCACCTGGCAGCGTTCCGCGATGCGGGCGGCATTGTCGACCGCCTCCGGCACCGCCTGGAAGAGAGTGCGCATCTCTGCCTCGCTCTTCACGTACAGCTGATCGGTATCGTGGCGCATATGCGTCGGATCGTCCAGGTTTTTCCCGGTCTGGATGCACATCAGGACTTCCTGGGCCTGCGCGTCCTGCTGATACAGATAGTGGCAGTCGTTGGTCGCAACCATCGGCACCTGCAGTTCCCGGGCGAGAGCGATCAGCCGCGGGAGGACTGTCTTCTCCTCCCGGATTCCGTGGTCCATCAGCTCAATATAGAAGTTATCGGGGCCAAAGATCTCCTGCATGCTGCGGACATAGGCGACCGCCTCGTCATGCTGCCCGGCGAGCAGCAGTTTGGGCAGATCACCGGAAAGGCAGGCGGAGAGGGCGATCAGTCCCTCGTGATGGCGGCGCAGCATCTCGTAATCCATCCGCGGCCGATAGTAATAACCGTGAATGAACGCCTCGCTGTCGAGCCAGCAGAGGTTTTTCCAGCCTGTCTCATTCTCGCACAGCAGGATCAGATGGCTCATCTCCCGGCCTGCCGGCGAACGGTCGAGATGATCCCTGCACACATAGGCCTCGCAGCCGATCACGGGATGAATACCGGCGGCTTTCATCGCCTCATAGAAGTCGATCGCGCCGTAGAGAACGCCGTGGTCCGTGATGGCACAGCTGTCCATGCCGAGCTCCTGAAGCCGCTTAACCAGTCTCGGAATTCTGCAGGCGCCGTCCAGCAGACTGTATTCCGTGTGGAGATGGAGATGCACAAACGACATTGCCCGCACTTCCTTTCTGATAAGATAACCGATTCTTAACGGTCTGGATTTCCCGGCAGCAAGGTCAGGAGGATCAGCTCGCAGGGATTATGGATTCGGGGGACGATGGCATGGTTGGACATGCCGCGGCTGACCAGCAGGCGTTTCTGAACGTAAAAGCCGGAGGTAAATTTCGGAAAGAACCACTGATTCGGAGCATACAGACCGACGTTGCCGAGCCGTACCTGACCGCCGTGCGCATGACCTGCCAGCGTCAGATCGACGCCTTTCCCCTGCACATATTTTGGATAGTATTCCGGATGGTGACACAGCAGCAGACGAAAGCCGGATTCCCGCGCAAGCCGGTCGACAATCTGCGCGTCGACGGGTCTGTGCTGCGAACTGAGCCCGCCCACTACCAGATCGTCCCGAAGCCGCAGGATCCGGTTGTCCAGAATCTCCGCGCCGCTCTCCTCCATCAGCGTCCGCCAGGCCTCGGCCTGATAGAACTTTCGTTCATGATTGCCGATGGCGTACAAAACCGGTTTCATGGCGACGGCGTCCCGCAGGAAACGCTTTGCCTCGGTCTGCTCAATGTGTTTGTGGCGGTTGATCAGATCCCCCACAATCAGAATCATATCCGCTTTGCGCAGTTCCGGATAGAGCTCCTCGCAGGACTGATTGTGCAGATCGGCCACCACCGCGAAGGTCATGGGAGAACGAAGGACATTTCTCGGATCCTGCCACTGAATGCGGTTGACGAGACGTTTCACGCTTCATCACCCCGGCCTGCGCGGCCGCGGAAAAGCAGGAAAATGAGCAAACCGACAACAAGCAAACCGCCTGTACAGAGAAGACTGAATCGGGTATAGCCATCGGTCATCCGCCGGACGGTCTGTGCCAGTTCCGGGTTCATCAGGGCAACCTTCATCGGAAGATTCAGGAGCCAGAACAGAAACAGCCACGTGCCGATACCAATCCCGCCGGCTGCCAGCGCGGCGCCAATCCGCGAGAATGCAGCTGAGGGCCGCTTGTACCAAAGCGCAAGCAGGAGTAGACAGCAGCCGAGAACAGCGAGCGCGGAATAAAGCGGCCCTTTCTGGAGAACAATTCCCAGAAGGCGAACCCATCGCTGCGGCACATGCTCCCGTGCCTGTGCGATAAGGGAAGCGCGGATCGGCAGGAGAGCCCGGGTAACCGCACTCTCGACTGCGTAGGTTCCCTCGTCGCGCGCGTGAATTCTCCGCTGGGTTTGGGGACCTTCCTCCAGAAACAGCGGATCCTGCAGAATCGCCTCCGTCAGACCGTCGGCGCTGTAGTCCGGCATCTGCTCGGGCTGCTCGGTCAGGAGCGAGAGCATCCAGGAACGGCTCTCCTCAGCCAGGGCGGTCAGGCGCTCCTCCGGATAAAAGGCGAGGGCGGTCTCCGGAGAGAAGGGAAGTTTGCCGGCGGCGTTCGAGATCGCTGTCTGTGCCCGGAGTACCGCCTCGCCGGTGCTTCCCATCCAGCTGTCAGGCTTGGAGAGAAGCTGATTCACGCCGAACAGCGCGGTTCCGACGAGGATAAGGAACGCGATCATCAGGCAGAGCAGGGTACTGAAGGCCTTGACCCCGATTCCGCGTTTCGTCCTTTTTTGTTCGGTCACGGAAGAATCGCCACCTTTACAGCGGCTGCGAGCCAATCATTCAGTTCAGGCAGGAGCCAGATGCAGGCCGCCGCTGCCGTGAGCAGCGTCGGCAGGGCGAGCAGGAGCGGCAGCAGCAGATAGGGTTTTCTTCTTTTCATAGCGGTACTCCTGTTCTTTCATAGGCCAAGCGTGGGTCGTTGTCCTCAACCACATGGATGATGCCGGTTCTCCGGAAACCGCAGCGCTCCAGGAGACGCTGCATGACCCGGTTGTCGGGATGCGTGTCAATCCGGAGATGCTTTGCCTGCGCATAGGCCCAATCCAGGCAAAATCGTCCTGTGCCGGGAACCGTCCCGGATGAGGCGATCCG
>JAFXTM010000117.1 GCA_017535865.1 Oscillospiraceae bacterium | reverse complement strand
GCAACATGACCTTCGCCATCAAGGCTGTCAAGGTCGCCTTCGGCGAAGACTAAACCTTTCAGCCATGCAAAAACAGGGAGCGCCGCGTGCGCTCCCTGCTTCTGTTTTTCTTCTTTTATTTCCGGTTCTTCTCCCAGAGGACCCAGAGGCCCTTGAACAGCAGATCGTCGTCGCAGACGATCTCATTCCTGCAGTAGGGCACGATATATGCGGCGAGGCCGCCGGTCGCGATGCGGCGGCAGGGATAACCAAGCTCCGCCTCCATGCGGTCAGCCAGGCCGTCGAGTATGGCGGCGGTGCCGTAGACCGCACCGGAACGCATGCAGTCCACCGTGTTGGTGGCCACGGCCTTCGCCGGCGGGGTGATGGAGATGTCCGGAAGCAGACTGGTCCCGGCGGCGAGCGCCCGGTAGCCCAGCTTGATGCCCGGCAGGATCGCGCCGCCGCGGAAGCAGCCGTCCTTGTCGATGACGGTCATCGTGGTGGCGGTGCCGAGGTCCATCACGATCGCGGGACAGCCGTAGGTGTTCATCGCCGCGATCGCGCCCACCAGCAGATCCCCGCCGAGCGTGCCGGGATCGTCGATGCGCAGGTTGAGCCCGGTCTTCATCCCGGGGCCGACGACCAGGCAGTCGCGCCCGGTCAGCTGCTTGACCGCACCCTGCAGCGCGTCCGTCACCGGCGGGACGACCGAGGAGACGATCGTTCCCTCGAAGCCCTTCGGATCGAGGTGATAGAACTCCAGGAGCTGACTCAGGCTGATGGCGTACTCCGCCGCCGTCGCCTGCAGATTGGTGTGCACACGCAGGATATTCAGGATCCTGCCGTCCTCGATGCAGCCGAGAACGATGTTGGTATTGCCGACGTCAATGGCGAGGATCATGGCAGCCTCCTTGTTATGTCAACCGACCCAGCGGTTCTCGCTGTTGCTTGCGCGGCCGACCTTGATCAGGCGCACGATGACCGGGCTCAGCACCACATTGACCAGCAGCTCGAACAGGAAATTGCCGCCGACCAGGCCGAAGATCATGTACTTCCCGACACTGGGAAAGCCCATGGCCGTGCCCCACTCGGTGACCGTCGGCAGGAAGAAGATCAGGCAGCCGAGCAGGAAAATGCCGGTATTGACCACCGGGCACACGATGGCGGAAACGATAACGGCAAGGTCCACGTCCCACTTTTCCTTCCCGCCGATCATCAGCACAAAGCGTGCGTCAAACCGCGAAAGCGCGCGATAGACCAGCCCTGCCAGGAAGCCGGCGGCAGCGCCCTTGACGAGCACCGTCAGGATCGTTCCCAGGGGACTGACGGCCAGGAAGGGGCCCGCGTCCCCGGAGAGCAGCACGATCATGCCGAAGGCAAAGCCGAGCCAGGCGCCCGCCCAGTGACCGTAAAGCGCCGCCCCGACGACGATCGGGATCAGCACCAGCGAGATCGAGAAGGGACCGAAGCGAATAAAGGATCCCAAAAACTGCAGGACGACGACAATGGCCGTGAGCACGGCCACGCCCGTCAGGGAACGGGTCTTGATGCGCTTGTTTTCCATATTGTATTCCTTTCTGCTGTCGCCCGGGTCCTGCCCGGTGCGGCGCATGAAAAGCATAGTACAGCGCAGCCCTTTTGTCAACAGGAAAGCGGGGCCGGACGAAGATCCGGCCCCGCTTTTCCCTATGCTTTTGATACCCGCTCCGTATGGAACTCACAGCACCGCGCAGCGGACCCGGCCGACGGAGATATAGCCGTTGAGCACGGCGTGCACGTCCGTCCCCTCCGGGGCGAGATCGGACGGCGCTGCGAAGCCGCGGTTGTGCATGAGAAGGGTCCCGTCCGGCTGCGGCTCGAGCAGGTAGTTGTCGAGATAAAGCTGCGTGTGCGCGACGCGCACGTCTCGCCGGATGCCGCGAAAGGCCTCGATCCCGCCGCCGGGAAAATTCACGTTCCAGATAGACCCAGGCCCAGCCGGCTCCGCCAGCAGCTCGCGCAGGAGCGGTCCGAGCTCGCGTTCGATCAGGGTGAAGCCCTCCTGCCAGCAGTTGGAAAAGGCGTAGGCGGGGACGCCCTTCATGAGCCCCTCCATCGCCGCGCCGATCGTCCCGGAATAGGCGATGTCAAAGCCGGTGTTGTAGCCGTTGTTGATACCGGAAAAGAGCAGGTCGGGCTTGACCGGGAGCAGATGCTCGAGCGCCGCCTTCACGCAGTCGGCAGGCGTCCCGCAAACGCGCCAGGCCGCCTTCACCGCGGCGGGAAACTCCACCTGCCGGATGCGCAGCGGCTCAAAGATCGAGATGCGCTGGGACATGGCGCTGCACTGGCAGTCGGGCGCGACAACCCAGACGTCGCCGAGGGCGGACGCCTGCTCCGCCAAGACGCGGATGCCAGGGGAATCGATACCGTCGTCGTTCACGAGCAGGATATTCGGTCGTTTCATGCGGTTCTCCTATTATGTAATCTAATTTATGTGAATAATATTATGTTGACTATTTTATGTTAATCCTGATGTGGTCGTAGACTGTCATCTCCACGCCGGTGTCGCGTACCAGGATCGTATCGGGCAGAGAGACCAGGCGCAGCGTCACATAGATGTCCCCGGCAGAGCCGGAGAGGTTCATGAGCTGGATGAACCAGACGACCCAGAACCAGCCGCGCGGGACAGCCAGGAGCGCGAGCGCCAGCAGAAGGGTCCAGACAAGAAGCGGCGCTAGGGCGATCAGGCGGTAGGCGCGTTTGTCGAAATAATCCCCCTCGCTCCCGGCGAAGGCATATAACCCGGTAAAGCCAAAGCGGAGCTTTCCCGCCCCACAGAGCTTCATGGCTGCGGCATGCGTCAGCTCGTGCAGCACGATGTAGGCCGCGAGCCCCACCCACATGACCGCCAGACGCAGGAGAGGGATCCACGGTCCGTCCCCACCCAGGAAAGCCCCGCGGAGCGGCACCAGGCGGTTCCCGATCCACAGCAGAGCGAGCGCGGAGAGCACGGCTGCGCTGTTGACAAGCAGGGCGCTCTTTCTGTCCTTCTGCAGATCGATCCGCAGGCTTTCCCGGTATCCCCCGGGCAAATGATGGAAGCAGTGCATGCTCTGTCCTCCCGCTTCAGTTGGCGATCTTATGATGGATCTCGGGGCCCGTCTCGTCCAGCGGCGCAAAACTGTAGCCGTTCGAGATGCCCCAGATCAACACGCGCTCCACCGCCGCGACGCTGTAATCCTTGATGTCGTGCTGCAGCACGACGGACACGGGGTGTTCGGAGCAGCCGGCGATGATGTTCTGCAGGACCTGCCCGGTCTCCGTCGTGTCCCCCGCGTCGTCCGAGTCCACATTCCAGTCAAAGTACACATAGCCAAGCTCGGTCATCGTGCGGCTCAGGCGGGTCATGACGCCGCGGTTGAAGCGGCTGACCGTATTGGAGCTGCCTCCCGGAAAGCGGAAGATCCGCGTCTCCGCGCCCGTCTGCCCGCGGATGATGTCCTGCATGGCGTTGAAATCCTCGAGGAAAGCCTCCTCGCTCGCGTAAATGCGGCGGTAGCTGTGGGTGACGCTGTGCACGCCGATGCTGTGTCCCTCACGGTAAGCGCGCCCGATGCAGTCGGCATACTCGGGATACAGTCCCGTCACGAAGAAGGTCGCCTTCACGTTATACTGCGCGAGCACGTCGAGCAAACCGTCGGTAAAGGGGCCGGGCCCGTCGTCGAAGGTCAGATAGATCACCTTGCCCTCCGGGCCCGGAAGATCGGGGTTGCGCAGCGGCCGGACCGTCACCCGGCGCGTGGCCTCCACATGTTCGCCGAGCGCGTTGAAAACGCGATAGTGCAGCTCGTAGTCCCCGACGCTCCAGGGGATCACCTCGCCCTCACGGATGACCTGCGCGCTCAGATCGTTGCCGCGCTCGTCGGTGCACACAAAGCCCGGATCGGTGAACGTGAAGGCCGCGTCGATTGTCAGCTCCTCCCCGCCGTTCAGGCGGATTTGGGGCCGGCCGATGCTGTACGGGATCTGCCGCACGACGCGCGCCGTGTTGCCGGCGGCGTCCGTCACGGTATAGACGCGGTCCCCGTCCACCATCTCCACCCGGACCCGGTCGCTCAGATCGGCGTCCACGTCGTCCAGCGCAAGGAAGCCCTCCTCCCGGTAGCCCTCGAACCAGTTGGGCGTGTAGTCCTCGTTGCGCAGGAGCGTGATCACCGGCGCGGTGGTGTCCGCCACATGGACAAGGCGCCGCACGCTGTAACGGCGGAGCATCGTGCTCGCATAATAGCGCAGCACATAATCCCCCATCGTCCCGGTATCCACCGCGCCCTCGACGCGGACCGGGAGCTCCTCCTCGCCTTCGCCCGTGACGCGGCCGGCCGCGAAAGCGCGTACCCCGGGCTCCGCATACGGCACGCCCCAGGGCACCGTGATCTCTTCCCCATCCGTCATATAAAAGTGCACGCGGCGCGCGTCCAGGCCCAGAAGCACGATGCTCAGCAGCAGCAGTTCTGCCAGCGTGATCAGCGTGACGGCCAGCGCGATGCGTCTGCCCCGCCGCGTTGTCTGTTTTTCTTCCATATTTTGCCTCAAAACGTCAGGTTTTGTTCGGAATGTATCCATTATACACATTTTTCCCTGTTCCGGTACCCGTTTTTTTCTTATTTTTTCATCAGTTGCAGAAAGTATGCGGCTGTGGTATACTTTCTACTGTTTTTATATTTATATCTCCGCGGCATCCAGCCGCGGGAAAGGACGAACACATGAAGAACACAGAAAAAACCATGGACAAGATCGTAGCCCTGTGCAAAAACCGCGGCTTCATCTTCGCAGGCTCCGAGATCTACGGCGGCCTCGCCAACACCTGGGACTACGGCCCGCTGGGCGTGGAGCTCAAGAACAACGTCAAGCGCGCCTGGTGGCAGAAGTTCATCCAGGAGAACCGCTACAACGTCGGGCTCGACGCGGCGATCCTCATGAACCCCCAGACCTGGGTCGCCTCCGGACATCTGGGCGGCTTCTCCGATCCGCTGATGGACTGCCGCGAATGCCACGAGCGCTTCCGCGCCGACAAGGTGATCGAGGACTGGTGCGCCGCGAGCGGCTTCCGGCTGGATAAGCCCATCGACGCCTTCTCCCAGAGCGAGATGAAGGACTTCGTCGAGGAGCATCAGATCCCCTGCCCGAGCTGCGGCAAGCACAACTTTACCGATATCCGTCAGTTCAACCTCATGTTCAAGACCTTCCAGGGCGTGACCGAGGACGCGAAAAACACCGTCTATCTGCGTCCCGAGACCGCGCAGGGCATCTTCACCAACTTTGTGAACGTCCAGCGCACCACCCGCCGCAAGCTCCCCTTCGGCATCGGCCAGATCGGCAAGAGCTTCCGCAACGAGATCACCCCGGGCAACTTCATCTTCCGCGTGCGCGAGTTCGAGCAGATGGAGCTCGAGTTCTTCTGCGAGCCCGACACCGACCTGGAGTGGTTCGATTACTGGCGCAGCTTCTGCCATCAGTTCCTGCTGAACATCGGTCTGAAGGACGAGAACCTCCGTCTGCGCGACCACGACCCCGAGGAGCTGAGCTTCTACTCCAAGGCCACGACGGACTTCGAGTTCCTCTTCCCCTTCGGCTGGGGCGAGCTCTGGGGCATCGCGGACCGCACCAACTACGACCTGAGCCGTCACCAGGAGGTCTCCGGTCAGGATCTGACCTACTACGACCAGGAGAAGAACGAGCACTATATCCCCTATGTCATCGAGCCGTCCCTGGGCGTGGAGCGCACCGTGCTCTCCGTGCTCTGCGACGCCTACGACGAGGAGGTCGTCGGGCAGGACAAGAAGGGCAATGACGACGTGCGCACGGTGCTGCATCTGCACCCGGCGCTCGCCCCGTTCAAGTGCGCGATCCTGCCGCTGAGCCGCAAGGAGGTCCTCACCGGCCCCGCGCTGGAGCTGTATCAGGAGCTGTCGAAGGACTTCATGTGCGACTACGACGAGACCGGCTCCATCGGCAAGCGCTACCGCCGCGAGGACGAGATCGGCACGCCTTTCTGCGTCACCTTTGACTTCAACACCGTCGGCACCGAGACCGACGAAGCCGACGGCTGCGTCACCGTGCGTGAGCGCGACAGCATGCAGCAGGTCCGCATCCCCATCGGGGAAGTCAAGCGTTATATCGCCGAACGGATCCGGCTCTGAGCCGGGCACACCCCGCCCCGGCGATTCGACCGCCGGATCCCGAAGAAAGGATCTGCCTCCCCCATGAAAAACAGCCTCACAAAGAGCCGTCGACTCGCTTTCGCCTATGCGAGAACAGCCGCGGAATTATCGGAGGAAAAAGAGCGTACCTGGTTCAACATCTGGAACGTCGCCTCGCTGCTGGTCTCGTCCGCCGGGATCACGGTGCTGAGTCTGCTGCTCGGCCTCGGCATGTTCGAGCTCCGGCTCTTCTTCGACTATTTCACCAACCCGCTCTTCTTCCTGCTCAACTGGATCCCCGTCCTGCTGCTCCAGGCCTTTCTGTACGGTCTGACCAGGCGTCACTGGATCGCTTTCCTGATCACCGGCGTGATCGTGCTCGGCGCCTCCGCCGGCAGCTTCTACAAGCTGCGTTTCCGGGAAGAGCCGCTGCTCTTCTCCGACTTCTTCATCCTCGGCGCCGCGCTCGACGTTGCCGGCGAGTTCGATCTGACGCCCAACACGCGCCTCATCCTCACGGCGGTGGCGCTTCCGTGCGGCACGCTGATCCTGTTCTTCTTCGCGAAAGGAAGGCCCGCTCTCCGGACGCGGCTGCTCCTCTGCCTCGGCAGCGCCGTGGCCGCGGGGCTGCTGTGGGTGACGATCTATTCCGACGACGATTTCTACACGAACGTCGCCGTCAACACCAATCATATCCGCGCGAAGCTCTGGAACGAGCAGATCTTCGTCTCCAAGGGCTCTGTCTATCCCTTCCTGCACAGCATCACTTACGCCATCGAATCCCCGCCCGAGGGCTATTCGGAGGAGGAGACCGCGGAGATGCTCGCAGCCTATCCCGAGTCGGAGATCCCCGATGACCGGCGGGTCCATCTGCTCGTCTTCCAGCTGGAATCCTTCTGCGACTACACGCAGTTTGGCATCCAGGGGCTGCAGCCCGGCTTTTACGATTATTATCACGAGCTCGAGGCGGAAAGCTACACCGGCGATCTGATCGTGGATATCATCGGCGGCGGCACCATCAACACCGAGCGCTGCTTTCTGACCGGCACGACCCGCCTGTTCACCTACTCCGCGCCCGCCGATTCGTATGTCCGTCTCCTCCGCGAGCACGGCTACACGGCGCTGAGCAACCACACGCATTACGGCAGCTTTTATTCGCGCACCGGTGTCAACGCTTATCTCGGCTTCGAGTCCTTCCGCTGCTCGAACAACTATTACGAGAAGCTGATCGAGGGCATTCCGGACCACTGGATGACCGACGCCGTCCTGTTTCCGTGTGTGCTGGACGAGTTTCACGAGCACGCGTCGCAGGGCGAGACCGTCTTCTCCTTCACCGTGACCACGCAGGGGCACGGCGGCTATCTGGCAGTTCCCTACGAAGGCCCCGAGGTCTTCTGGAGCGCCGAGGGCTGTACTGAAGACGCGCTGACCGAGGTGAACACCTACTTCTCCAAGATCGCCGATACCCAGGTCCAGCTCGCCGCCATGATCGACTCTCTGCGCTATGATCCCGAACCCGTAGCCGTGCTCATCTACGGCGACCACCAGCCGCGTCTGTACTGCTGCGATGAATTCTACGCGCTTGCCGGGCTCGACTTCAGCGCGGAGAAGACGGACAGCATGGTGGACAGCTATACCACGCGCTACCTTATCTGGGTCAACGAAGCCGCCCGCGAGCTGCTGGGCAGCGATCTGGTCGGCGAGGGCCCGACGGTCAGCCCCACTTTTCTGATGGACGTCGTCTTTGAGCAGCTCGGCTGGCGCGGCAACGCCTTCATGCAGCTTGAGCGCGAAGCCCGCAGCCAGATCTCCGTGATCAACAACAACGGTTTCTACATCACCAGCTCCAGCGGCATCACCGACACCCTCACGGACGAGGAGGCCGCGCTGCTTCGGAAGCTGGAATACGCGCAGTTTTACCTGCGGTCGACCTACACCGCAAAGAAAAACGCCAACGGGGACGCCTGATCCCCTCCCGCCATGATCAAAGAAAGAATTCGCGCTTTATTCTCCGCCCGCAGCGCCGGGGAGCTCCCTCCGGGCGGGCAGCGCCGCGCCTTTGCCGCGCTGCGGCTGCTCTCGCCCCCGCTCAACGCAATGCTGATCAGCCTGCTGAGTCTGTGCCTCGCCTTCGGCAATTACGACTGGGGCGTGTTCCTGGGCTATTTCACTGCGCCCTCGATCTTTCTGCTGAACACCCTGCCGGTGCTGCTGCTGGAGCTGCTGCTGCTGTTTCTGTTCGGCCGGCACGGCCCGGCCGCGCTCGGTACGGCACTGCTGGTGCTGCTGCCCTCCGTCGGCAACTATTTCAAGATCCGCTTCCGCTTTGAGCCCTTTGTCTTCCGGGACGTGGACGCGATCGGCGCGGGACTGAGCATCGCCCGGGAATACCCGCTCGGGCTCAACCACCGTCTGATCCTCGTCGTCGTGCTCGCAGGGCTCTGCGTGCTTGCGGCCTTCCTGTGCGTGCGCGGCCGTCTTTCGCGCACCGTCCGGGCGGCGGGCGCCCTGCTGGTTCTGCTCTCGCTCTTCCCGCTGTGGCGCTTTGTCTACTCGGACAAAGAGGTCTATTTCCGGACCACGCACGCCAACTCCTATCTCGGCAACCTCACCGCCCAGCACGACTTCATCAGCGCGGGCTTCGTCTACCCCTTCCTCTTCAGCATCACCGACCGCTACGAGGCCGCTCCCGCCGACTACGATCCGGCGGAGGCGGAGGCCTGCCTCGCCGGTTTGGCGGACGAGGATATCCCCGCCGGGGAGAGGGTCCATCTGCTGGTCCTGCAGCTGGAGTCCTTCACCGATCTGGAGGCGAAGGGGCTGACCGGGATCTCCCCCGAGGTCTATGCGCCGCTGCGCACGCTCGAGCGGGAAAGCCTGCACGGGGTGCTGATCGCCAATACCTTCGGAGGCGGCACCATCAACGCCGAGCGCTGCCTGCTGGCCGGCAGCTACGGCATGCAGAGCTACACGCGCGACGCGCCCTCGTATGTCCGCTATCTGACCGCGCAGGGCTACGCCGTCTACGGCTGCCACCCCAACCGGCCGGACTTTTACAATCGCATCAACGTGAACCGCTGTCTCGGTTTCGAACACTACGACTACATCGGGACGGAGGATTCGCCCGTGACCTACGCGTGGCAGCGCGACGCCGTCTTTCTCCCCGAGGTGTTCCGCCTCTTCCGGGAGCGGATACATGACGGAGAGCCCGTTTTCTCCTTCAACATCAGCTATCAGGGCCACAGCCCCTACAACGACGCCGGCCTGGACGCCGACAAGCCCCTCTGGGAAAAGGCAGAGGTCTCCGAGGCGACTTTCTGTACGATCAACAACTATCTCGCCTCCGTGGCGGAGACGCAGCGCCTGGTGCTGGAAGGGCTCGACACGCTGCGGGCGGAGGACGAGCCCGTGCTGGTGCTGATCTACGGCGACCACAACCCCTTTCTGAACCGGGAGGAGGTCTACACGGAGTCCGGGATGAGCCTGGATCACAGCACGGAGCAGGGCCTGCTGGACTACTACGGCACGCCCTGGCTGCTCTGGGCCAACGACGCGGCCAGACCTCTGCTGCGGGAAGAGCTCGCCGGCGAGGGGCCGACGCTCAGCCCCGGTTACCTTCTGAATCTGGTCTTTGAACGGCTCGGCTGGAAGGGCAGCGCCTTCATGCAGTTCACCGAGACGATCCGCGCGTCACTCCCCGTCGTCAGCACCAACGGCTATGTGATGGAAAACGGCGTGCTCAGCGCCTCCCCGAGCGAGGAGGCCAAGGCGCTCCTGCGGGCATACAGCTCCGTGCAGTTTTATCTGCGCGAGCGGTACGGCTCCTGAGTGTTCCCACTTTTCTGACAAGGAGATGGATGTTTTTCCATGAAACACGGCTTTGTGAAAGTCGCGGCGGCCGCGCCGGTCATCCGGGTGGCGGACGCCGACTATAACGCCGAGCGTGTCGCCGCCTGTATCCGCGAGGCGGACGGGCTGGGCGTCAAGGTCCTGGTTTTCCCCGAACTCACGCTGACAGGCGTGACCTGCTACGATCTGATCGGCCACCGCGTTTTGCTCGAGGGCGCCCGCCGGGCGCTGGAGCAGGTGGTCAAGGCGAGCGAAGGGACCGACGTGCTGGCCTTTGTGGGCCTGCCGATCCTTCTCGACGGCGCGGTCGTAAGCGCGGCCGCCGCCGTGTATAACGGCGAGCTGCTGGCAGTCGTCCCGAAGGGTGCGGACCCGGTCCGCAGCGCCTGGGCCTGCCGCTTTGCGGAGCAGGACGAGGTCTTTGCCGACAGGCGCATCCTATTCTTCCACGCGGCCGTCCCCGGTCTGCGCGTGGCGGTGGAGCTGGGCGAGGAGCGGGAGCTGCCCCTGCCCCCGGCCGTCGGGCAGGCCATGGCCGGCGCGACGCTGATCGCGCAGATGGCCTCCTTCCCCGAGACCGTGCGCTCCACGGACGACGCGATGCTCAGCCTCGTCGCAGACTCCCGCCGCCTCTGCTGCGGGATGGTGCTTGCCGCGCCCGGCAAGGGCGAGAGCACGACCGACCGGGTCTACTCCGGACTCTGCCTTGTGGCGGAGAACGGCGAGATCCTGGCTCAGAGCGAGAAGGCGGACAGCCTCGCCGTGAGCGAGATCGACGTCGAGCACATGGAAAACCTCCGTCTGGCCTCCGGCGCTTTCCCCGGCGACGAGGCATACAGCCTCGTCGAATTTGGCGGAGAGGCCGCGGAGACGCCGCTCAGCCGCAAGGTCTTCATGCACCCGCATCTGCCGAAGACCCCCGAGGAGCTGCCCGGCTACTGCCGACGCATGCTCGACATCCAGGTCTCGGGCCTGGTCAAGCGCATGGAGTACGCCCACCTCGACCACTGCGTCGTCGGCATCTCCGGCGGCGTGGACTCCACGCTCTGCGTGATGGTCTGCGCGATGGCCGTCAAGCGCATGGGTCTGCCCGCCGAAAACGTCATCGCCTGCACGCTTCCCTGCTTCGGCACCTCCAGCCGCACCAAGTCCAACGCCATCGTCGTAGCCGAGCAGCTCGGCTGCGAGGTCCGCGTCATCGACATCGGCAAGAGCGTCCTCCAGCACTTCGACGACATCGGCCACGCCCACGACGACTACTCCATCGCCTATGAGAACGCCCAGGCGCGCGAGCGCACGCAGGTGCTTATGGATATAGCGAACAAGTGTAACGGCCTCGACGTCGGCACCGAGGACCTCAGCGAGTTCATCGACGGCTGGTGCACCTACAACGGCGACCATACCAGCATGTACGACGTGAACCTCGGCCTCACAAAGACCCAGGTCCGCGCCAACGTCCGCTATATTGCCGAGACCACCGAGGACCGCGTGCTCAAGGCCGCGCTCTTTGACGTGCTCGACTGCCCGGTCACGCCGGAGCTGCTTCCCATCCACGACGACCAGATCGAGCAGAAGAGCGAGGAGGCCGTGGGCTCCTACAGCCTGCAGGACTTCTTCACCCACTGCATCCTGGTCTGCGGCTTTACTCCCTCCAAGACCTTCCGCCTCGCCAAACTCGCCTATGCGGGAGAGTTCAGCGACGAGGAGCTCAAGCGCTGGCTCACGAGCTGGTGCAAACGTCTCTTCTCCCAGCAGTTCAAACGCAGCTGCCTGATGGACGGCCCCGCGGTCGAGAGCTTCACGGTCTCGCCGCGCACCGGCTTCCTCATGCCCTCCGACGGCGAGGCGGCCCTGTTCCTGAAGGATCTGGAAAACCTGTGAAAAACGCGT